>JADGGK010000114.1 GCA_019689975.1 Pseudolabrys sp. | reverse complement strand
CGGGGCGCGCAATGACGGGGAACATGCGGGGGTGAATGTCGCCGGGATCCGCGCTAGCGCGCGCCGGACACGCGCAAATTGGCGCCGTTGATATAGGAGGCGGCCTCCGACAACAAGAACAGGATCGCCTGCGCCACCTCGTCGGCCTGCCCCACCCTGCCCATCGGCAGCAGCGGCGTGAGGCGTTCCACGCGCCCCGGCGGCTGGATATCGGTGTCGATCACCCCCGGCGATACGGCGTTGATGCGTATTCCCTCCTTGGCGACTTCCCGGGCGGCACCCACCACCAACGCGTCGACGGCGCCTTTGGCGGCGGCGTACCAAACGCATTCGCCCGCGCCGCCGAGCGTTGCCGCCATGGACGACAGCATCACCACCGCCCCGCCGCGGCCGCCATGGCGGGTCGACAGGCGGCGGATGGCGGCGCGCAGACAGAGGATGGCGCCGAGCGCGTCGACGTCGATCACCCTGCGCAGCGTGACCTCATCAACCTCGTCCAGCCGCGAGAACGGACCGATGATTCCGGCGCTGTGCACGAAATGCGTCGGCGGCCCGAGGCGCGCGGCCGTCTCATCGAAAACCCGCTCGATATCGGCGGGCCGGCTCATGTCGCCCTGCAACGCGACCGCGCGGCGGCCCGCTTGCCGCGCGGCCGCGACGACTTCGGCCGCGGCCTCGGCATTGTCGAGGTAATTGACTGCGACGTCATAACCCTGCCGGGCCGCCAGTCGTGCGGTCGCGGCGCCAATACCGCGGCTGCCGCCGGCGATGAGAAGCACGGGCATCACCTTGTCTCCCCTGGAAACGGTCGGTGCGTCACGCGGACCTCGGCCACAGACCGATGAGAAAGAAATAGAGCGCAATGAGCGACAGCACGATCGTCACATGGGGGCCCGGTCGCAGATCGGCGCCGACCGCCACGAGCGCGAACAGCGCCCACAGGACCAGCAGGACCATGTTGAGGCCGCGCAGACGCTCAACGCGCAGCGGATGGACGAAGCGGATGGGCATGAAACTCATGCCCGCAAGCGCGAAGACGGCGATCGCCGCAAGCCAGGAGGGCGGCTGCAAAAGATAGAGATAGAATGCCGCGACATTCCATACCGCCGGGAAGCCGCGGAAGAAATGATCGTCGGTCTTCATCTGCCGGTCGGCGAAGTAGAGCGCACCGCTGACGCAGATGACGACGCCGGCCGGAAGCGCGACCGCATGCGGCAGCAGGCCGCTGCCGGCGATCGCGAAGGCGGGAACGAAGACATAGGTTGCGAAATCGACCACCAGATCCAGCCTTTCGCCCGACCAGCGCGGCAGCATTTCCGCAACATGGCAGAGGCGTGCGAGCGGCCCGTCGAGGCCGTCGACGATCAAGGCAAGACCAAGACAAAGGAACATCGCCGCCCAGTGCCCGCCGGTTGCCAGGATGAGAGCGAACAGAGCTAGCGCCGCGCCGGTCGCGGTGAAGACGTGGACGGCGAAGGCGCGCGTGCGGGAAAGGTCCACTTATTGATTGCCCCAGTTCAGCTTGACGATCTCGGCCGAACGGCCGGACAGGTTCCAGTTGCGGCCGAACCCGCGGAAACGCGACTTGTCGGCGCGCGCGACGACGATATCCGGCCCGATCCAATATTCGCTGTTGCGGATCGTCACGTTCTCGCCCGGTCGCTTGCCGCGGATGGGCGTGATCGCGCCCTCGACGTATTTTTCGATGCGTACCACGCGCGTATCTCCCTGCACCTCGTAGGTGATGGGCACTTGATGCACGCCGAGGAACTGCCCCACCAGAATGGAAAGAAGATGCGTCGTGCCGCCGACGCGGCCGGTAAAGATGCGCGTGAGGCCCTTGACCGCCGCGATGGGCGCCCGCTCGTCGACGAAGAGCGCTGCGGTCCAGTTGCCGCGCGCCATGATGCCCGGTAGGTCCAGCATCAGCCCGACCCTGATGCCGGACAGATCCACGGCATCGAAATGACCTTCGTCGATGCGGATCGCCGCCCAGGTTTGGCAGCGATCCTCGGTCGGAGGATGATTGCCGAGCGAGATCACGCAGGGGCAGAAGACCGTGCAGCTGCACGACAACGCCATTTCCCCTTCAAGGCTCCATGCTTCGCTCAAGGTCCGTCTCCCCTTCCCTCTTCAGCGTGCCGAGTTGTCCGCCGTCCATGCGCCCGCGACCGCGCCGGCGACCAGGATCATGCCGACCGCGACAAGTCCCGCGCCGAGCGCGCGACTGAAGCGGCGGCCGCCCCAGTTTTTTTCCAGGATCATCAGCAGGGAGAGCGCGGCCATCCACACCGCATTCACGACGCCGACGGCCAGCATCAGCGTCATCAGCGCCCAGCAGCAGCCGATGCAATAGAACCCCTGTTTCAGCCCGAGCCTGAGCACGCCGCGCGCCGTCGTCTGCCATTGCGTGAGGAAGAACGCGAACGGCCGTTGACATTGCGCCAGGCAGGCGTGTTTGAGGGCGGTGAACTGGTAAAGGCCGGCGACGACGAAAAGCAGGCCCGAAAACCATCCGCTCGCGGCGATCCTCCCAGTCGCGGAGGGCGCAAGAAAGGCGAGCGTCTCCTGGATTGCGGTCGCGCCGAACGCGAAGCCGAGCCAGGAAAGGCCATAACCCGCGGCGATGACCCAGGGCGAGACGATGCGTTCGCCCTTGCGCGCCGCGGTGTCGGCGATCTCGGCATAGGTCGAGATCATCGGCGCGGCGCTCGGCAGCATCATCGCCAGCGCCATCGCCGTCCACATCGAGAAGGTCAGCAGCGCGGCACCCGCGCCGATCGCGGTCTGCGGTTCCGGCCGGCACAAGGCGACGATGGCACGCGACAGGCCGCCCGAATCCTGCATCTCGGCCGCGAGCAGGCCGAGCATGATCCAGCCCAGCGCGGCGAGCGACAGCACGCAGGCGGCCGCGATCCGCTGCGGCCGGGAGAACAGCGCGCCCAGCCGGCCGGATGCCGGCGGCAAGTGAACAAAACGATGCGCGGCATTGCCCATGGGGTAACGTCCTTTGCATAGCGCATCATAAGTGCCCATGCTAAGGCAACGCCATGGCACGCGCACCGGCACGCGACGGTCCGATCGTGGTCGGCGGAGGTCCCGCGGGCCTGACCGCCGCCGTCGCGCTGGCGCAGGCAGAGGTGCCGACCGTGCTCGTCGCTCGCCGAGCAGGCGGCGACGACAACCGCACCAGCGCGCTGCTCGCCGGGTCGGTTGCCGCGCTCGAGACGCTGGGCGTCTGGCATCTGTGTCGTGCGGCGGCGGCGCCGCTCAAGGTGCTGCGCCTGATCGACGATACCGGTCGCCTCCTGCGTGCGCCCGAGATCGCCTTCACCGCGGCGGAGATCGGACTCGACGCCTTCGGCTACAATATCGAGAACAGGCGCCTGGTCGCCGCGCTCGAACAACGTGCGCGCGATCTGCCGATGCTGCATTGGATCGACGACGAGGTAACCGCCGCCGTTCCTTCCGCCGATGAAGTGAGCGTGACGCTCGGGCACGGGACGCCGCTTGCCGCGCCGCTCGTCGTCGCCGCGGACGGGCGGCATTCGCGCCTGCGCGCGGCGGCGGGCATTGCCGTCGATCGGCACGATTATCCGCAAACCGCGCTCACCGTCTGCTTCACCCATGAGCGGCCGCACCGCGACAGCTCGACCGAGTTCCACACGCCCAGCGGTCCGTTCACGGTCGTGCCGCTGCCCGGCAACCGCTCGAGCCTCGTATGGGTGCTCAATCCGGCCCAGGTCGAGGGACTCATGGCGCTCGAGGACGCGCAGCTGTCGGAAGCGATCGAGCGACGCTCGCATTCGCTCCTGGGCAAGGTCACGGTCGAGCCCGAGCGCCGGCTTTTCCCTCTCCAGGTGGCAACGGCACGGCGTTTCGCCGGGCGCCGGATCGCGCTGGTGGGCGAATCCGCGCATGTCGTTCCGCCGATCGGCGCGCAGGGGCTCAACCTCGGCCTGCGGGATGCGGCGACGATCGCCGAATGCGTGGCGGCGGCATACCGCTCCGGCCGCGACATGGGCAGCCTCAATGTCCTTGCGCGCTATGATCACCTGCGGCGCCAGGACGTCGACAGTCGCACCTTCGCCGTCGATCTGTTCAACCGCACGCTGCTCACGAACTTCCTGCCGGTGCAGGCCGCGTGGGGACTCGGCCTGTATCTGCTCGAGCGCATCGGCCCGCTGCGGCGCAGCCTCATGCGCGAAGGCGTGGCGCCCAGCGCCGCACAGCCGCGGCTGATGCGCGGCGAGCCGGTCTAGCACGCCGACCCGCCATGGCGCGCGTGGCGAAGCGATCGAGGACCGGTCCGTCACCGCGCCGCGGTGCCTGGCAAGGCGGGACCGGGCAAGGACGACGCGATCGAGAAACGACGACTCGCCCTCGATTGCGTCGTCGTCCCCTGCGGCCCTCCTTGCCGGGACGGCCTCGCGTGAATACCGCGCGGAGCGCGAGCTAGCCGTCCGCAGGCGGCGGGGCTTTCTTCCTGCCCGGCGGCGTCCGGAACTGCGGCGCGAGCGGCAGCGGCAGCGCCGGGATGACCCGGCCGGCGGCGGCCTCGATCTGATGCGCGAACAGGCCGCGGGCGACGAAATGCGGATCGCGCAGCGCCTCTTCGAGCGGCACGACGATACTGGCGCAGCAGTCCGCCGCCGCGAGGATCGGCCGCCACTCTTCGGCGGTTCGCGAGGCAATGCGCGCGGCGACGGCCGCGCGCGCGGCCTGCGGATCGCGGCGATCGTCGGCGAGCGCGTTGGCAAGGCCGATCGCGCGCGTGAATCGCTCCCAGAATTTTTGCTCGAGGGCGCCGCACGCAACGAGCTTTCCGTCTTTGGTCGCGTAAAGCTGATAGCGCGGCGAGCCGCCGGCAAGCGGCAGTTCGCCGGGCCCGGGAAAACGCCCCGCCACGGCGCCGAGCGCCAGCGCATACCAGGCGAAGGTGAACATCGCGTCCGTCATCGCGATGTCGAGATGGCAGCCTTCGCCGCTCTTCTCGCGCGCGCGCAGGGCGAGCAGGATGTTGATCACGGCGGGAAAGCTGCCGCCGGCGATGTCGGCGATCAGCGCCGGGGGCACCACCGGCCGGTCGACGGTGCCGGGCTGCAGCGCCAGCAGCCCCGTCGCCCCGATATAGTTGATATCGTGACCCGCCTCGCCGGCGCGCGGACCGGTCTGGCCGTAGCCCGAGATCGAGCAGTAGATCAGCCGCGCGTTGCGCCCGCGCAACGCCTCATAGCCGAGCCCGAGCCGCGCCATCACGCCGGGACGGAACTGTTCGACCAGGATGTCGGCACGCGCAAGCAGGGGTTCCAACCGCTCGCGGTCGGCACGCCGCGTGAGGTCGAGCAGGAGCGATTTCTTGCCGCGATTGAGCATCGCGAAGGCCGCGCTCGTGCCCTCGATCAGGGGAGGAAAGCGCCGCATGTCCTCCCCGCCCGGCCGTTCGATCTTGATCACTTCGGCGCCGGCTTCCGCCAGCATCAGGGTCGCCAGCGGTCCGGGCAGCAGGGTGGTGAAATCGAGAACCAGAAGACCGGACAGCGGTTGCACGAGCGTCACTCGCGGCGGGAGCCCATCCCGCCCACTTGGCGCGGGCCTCGCATTCCTCTAAACGGCAGGCCCGTATTTTGGAAGGACCTCGAACCGCGTGAAGCCGCCGCGCCAGTTCTTCAGCCCGCTCGCCCAAGGCGCTCCCGAACCGCTGCGCGAGCTGCCGGTCCGGCTCGAGCGCATGATTCACTTCGTGCCGCCGCACGTCGCCAAGTTGCGCGCGCGGGTCGGGGAGCTCGCGCGCCAGGTGGACGTCATCCTCGGCAATCTCGAGGATGCGGTCCCGCTCGAGGCCAAGACCGCCGCCAGGGCCGGGTTCATCGAGATGGCCAAGACGATCGACTTCGGCGCGACCGGCCTGTGGACGCGCATCAACGCCCTCAATTCGCCCTGGGCGCTCGACGACATAATCGAAATCGTGGGCGAGGTCGGAGACCGGCTCGACGTCATCATGCTGCCCAAGGTCGACGGACCTTGGGACATCCACTATCTCGATCAGCTCCTGGCTCAGCTCGAGGCCCGCCACCGGATCAAGCGGCCGATCCTGATCCACGCGATCCTGGAGACGGCGCAGGGCGTCAATAATGTCGAGGCGATCGCCACCGCCTCCCCGCGCATGCACGGCATGAGTCTCGGTCCCGCCGATCTCGCGGCGTCCCGCGCCATGAAGACGACCCGCGTGGGCGGCGGCCATCCGGACTACAAAGTGCTCGCCGACGCGCAGGGCGAGGCGCCGCGCGCGAGCGCGCAGCAGGATCCGTGGCACTACACCATCGCCAGAATGGTCGACGCCTGCGCCGCCGCCGGCATCAAGCCGTTCTACGGTCCTTTCGGCGACTTCTCCGATCCCGTCGGCTGCGAGGCGCAGTTTCGTAATGCCTTCCTGATGGGCTGTGTCGGCGCCTGGACGCTGCATCCCTCGCAGATCGACATCGCCAAGAGGGTGTTCTCGCCCGATCCCGCCGAGGTCGCCTTCGCCAAGAGGATCATCGCCGCCATGCCGGACGGCGCCGGCGCGGTCATGATCGACGGCAAGATGCAGGACGACGCCACCTGGAAGCAGGCCAAGGTGCTGCTCGATCTCGCCGCGCGCGTGGCCGCCAAGGACCCCGACATGGCCGCCCGCTACGGGCTTTGAACGCCGGTTGCCGGCGGCGGCTCGTTGCGACGACTTGTTCCGCGATTAGCGCCCGCGCGACGGACGCGTGGGCGGCCGGGCGGGAAAACCGCCTCGGGTGCGGCCGGGCGCCCCGTCCCCGCAGCGGTCGTGGGCGGGCTCGCAGACCATCGACCCGCCGAGCAAGGTGCCGGGGCGGTTTGCCCGGACATGAGGCCACCCGGCCGCCCGCATCTCCTCGCGCCGTTGCGCCGCCGCCCGGAAAGCGGCGCCGCGCCGCGCTCCCAGGCGCTGGCGCCTGGGCCGCGCATGGCCTATTTCTCTGCCTGCGCCATGAGCAAGGTTCGTAACGCCAAATATCAGATCGGGCAGGTGGTGCGGCACCGCCTCTATCCGTTCCGCGGCGTCGTGTTCGACATCGATCCCGAGTTCAACCACACCGAGGAATGGTGGCAGTCCATTCCGCCGGAAATCCGCCCGCGCAAGGACCAGCCGTTCTATCATCTGTTCGCGGAGAACGCCGAGACCGAATATATCGCCTATGTGTCGGAGCAAAATTTGTTGCCCGACACGTCGGGCGAGCCGATACGCCACCCCCAGGTTCTCGAAGTCTTCGAACGCGACGGGCGCGGCGGCTACCGCCTGCGCCGCGCTCAATACAACTGACCGTGGCGGTTGAACGGCATCCGCGCGCAGCGTCTCATTATCGTCTTGTCACCGTGCGGCCAGGCGGCAGCCGCTCTCACTTCTTCTGCGCGGGCGGGGAAGACGGCGCCGGAGCGGCCTGCTGCTGCTCCAGCTTCTTGCGCGCGTCTTCCGCCTTCTTCTGCAGTTCCTCCTGCAGCTTGCGCTGCTGTTCCTCGAACACCTTGGGATCGGTGGCCGGTCCGTCATAGGCCTTGGCGAAATCGTCGAGCGGCAGCGGCAGACTGATCGGCGTGCCCTGCATGTTGATCGCCTGCACCGTGAGCGTGTGCCCTTTCTTCATCTTGGCGATCATCTCGTCGGTGACCGGATAATCCGACATGCAGCCGACAGGGAAACAGATCTTGTACGGCTCGTTGACCGGCTGGCCTTGATCGATGATCACGCGCGTGCCGTGCTGCAGCTGCATGCCGAGCGGAACCGTCACGCGCAACACCTTGGGCATGCCCTCGGGCTCGAAGAGTTGCACGATCGCCACCGGCATGCCGTTCTCGAGCCGACCGTCCTTGGTGATGACGCAGACCTTCTTGTTATTGGTGTCCTGACCCTGGCCGCAGACCTTCATCCAGGGCGAATACATCAATTGCGGCGTCGGCTGCTCTTGCGCCTGCGGCTG
>JADGGK010000113.1 GCA_019689975.1 Pseudolabrys sp. | reverse complement strand
GGAAAGGCCGCCGGCGCGCCGCAATCGTTAACGGCGGCCGCGCAAGTCCCTGCCGCCCCGCGGGGGCGGCAGGCGGCGCTGTTAACTCATTAACCATGTTCTTTTACGCGGCATTGAAACCCCGCATGCGAAGAAGGCCGCCGATCTTTCGGGATCGACACGTGTAGCCTTGCCAGTACGGCAATTCGACGACCAGAAAGGTGACACCTATGTCCAGTGATATCGTGCTTTCGGCCGGCATCCGGTCGAACCTCCTGCAGCTGCAGCAGACGAGCGCGCTGATCGAGCAGACCCAGACGCGGCTCGCCACCGGCAAGCGGGTCAACTCGGCGCTCGACAACCCGACCAACTTTTTCACCGCCGCGGGGCTGAACGACCGGGCAAACGACCTCAGCACGCTGCTCGACGCCGAGTCGAACGCCATTCAGACCATCCAGGCGGCCACTAACGGCATCGACAGCATCACCAAGCTCGTCCAATCCGCGCAGGCAATCGCCCGTCAGGCGCAGCAGAGCACGGACACGGCCGAGCGAACGACCCTCCAGAGCCAGTTCAATGACCTGCTGACGCAGATCGACGAGCTCGCGGGCGATGCCAGCTTCAACGGCGTCAACCTGCTCAACGGCGACAACCTCACCGTGGTGTTCAACGAGCAAGGCACCGCCAAGCTCACCATCACCGGCGTGACCGACACCTCGAACGGCCTCTCGATCGGAAGCGCGACGTCGTGGGGCGATGCCACCGCCGGCGACACCAACATCCAGAACGCGCTCGACGACCTCAGCACCGCGCTCAGCACGCTGCGCACCCAGGCCAAGACGCTGGGTTCGAACCTGACGACCGTGCAGGCGCGCCAGGATTTCACCAAGGCGATGATCAACACGCTGCAGACCGGCGCCGACAACCTGACGCTCGCCGACACCAACGAGGAAGGCGCCAACCTCCTCGCTTTGCAGACCCGCCAGCAGCTCTCCACCACGGCGCTGTCGATCGCCGCGCAGGCCGACCAGAACGTGCTGCGGCTGTTCCAGTAAACGGCCGCGACCGCAGGCAGGCGGAAAAATCGAGCGGCGGCGCCTCGGCGCCGCCGTTTTTTTGCCGCCGGCAAATTTATGGTCAACAAAGAGTTAACGACGGCGCGATCTTAACCTCCCGTCAACCTTAACGGATCATTGTCGCCACGATGCCGCGCCATTGCCGCGGCGTGATGACGGCGAGGAGCGAGCCCATGAGCGACATCGTCCTATCGCAAGGCGTCCGGTCGAACCTGCTTCAACTGCAGCAGACGAGCGCGCTGATCGAGCAGACCCAGACGCGGCTCGCCACCGGCAAGCGGGTCAACTCGGCGCTCGACAACCCGACCAATTATTTCACCGCGCAGACGCTCAACGCGCGCGCCAACGATCTCAACGCGCTGCTCGATTCGATCGGCATCGCACAGCAGACGCTGGATGCGGCCAACAACGGCATCACCTCGATCACCAAGCTGCTCGAATCGGCGCAGGCGCTGGCCCGCCAGGCCGCGCAGACCACCGACACCAACGAGCGCAACATCCTCGCCAGCCAGTTCGACACGGTGCTGACGCAGATCGACCAAATGGCCGGCGATTCCGGCTTCAACGGCAAGAACCTGCTCGCGGGCGACACGCTGACCGTGATCTTCAATCCTGACGGCACCTCGACATTGGCCATCGCCGGCTACAACGACACGACCAGCGGCGACCTCGCGATCGGCGCCGCCGGGTCGTCCTGGGGCGACGCCACCACCGGCGACGCCGCCATCCAGACCTCGCTCGATGACGTGACCGCGGCGCTCGCCACCGTCCGCTCGCAGGCCAAGGCCTTCGGCTCCAACCTGACGACCGTGCAGGCGCGCCAGGAATTCACCAAGGCGATGATCAACACGCTGCAGACCGGCGCCGACAACCTGACGCTCGCCGACACCAACGAGGAAGGCGCCAACCTCCTCGCTTTGCAGACCCGCCAGCAGCTCTCCACCACGGCGTTGTCGCTCGCCGCGCAGGCCGACCAGAACGTGCTGCGGCTGTTCCAGTAGTCGGTGGAGGCGTCCGTCGCGAAATCGGGAGCAGCGGGAGCGGCCGCACATGGGCCTCAAGGTCGAGCTCAAGCCGCGCGAGCGCCTGATCGTCGGCGAGGCGCTGATCACCAATGGCGGTCAGCGCACGCGGCTGCTCATCGCCGGCGAGGCGCCGATCCTGCGCGAGAAGGACATCATGACGCCGCGCGCCGCCGATACGCCGGCCAAGCGCATCTATCTTGCCGTGCAATTGATGTACACGTCGCGCGACCCGCGCATGCACTACGATTCGTACTTCGCCTTGCTGCGCGAACTGGTGCAGGCGGCGCCCAGCGCCTGGTCCTTTGTGGCGGATATCAGCAACCACATCATGGCCGGCGAGATGTACAAGGCCTTGAAATGCGCAAAAAAACTCATCGCCTACGAAAAGGAGCTGATCGACCATGCAGCACGCGGCAAAGACCTACGGCGCGATCGCGGCGCAAACCGCAAGTCCGCGTGAGCTCGAAGCGGATCTGCTGCTGAACGCGGCCGCCCGCTTGCAGGCGATCCGCGACGGCTGGGATGCCAGGCGCGCGGAGCTCGACGCCGCCCTCTATTTCAACCGCCGCCTGTGGTCGATCTTCGTGACCTCGGCCACGAGCCCCGACAATCCGCTTCCGCCCGCGCTGCGCCAGAATGTCGCCAATCTGGGGATCTTCGTGTTCAACCAGACCTTGGCGATCATGGCCGATCCCAAGCCGGAAACGCTCGGCGCGCTGATCAACATCAACCGCGAACTCGCCGCCGGCCTGCTCGGACGCGCCTGACCGGCGCGCAAGAGAAGAGCCGCGACGGCCGCCGCGCGGCCTTTGCGCGCGCATGCGGCGCGCCGCGACCCGCATTGCGGCGGAGGATCGCCGCCGTCTTTCATTTCAGGTAATTGAGCAGCGTCGTCTGGAACAGCATGGCGGTCGTCTGCAGCGAGGCCTGCATGCGCGTCTGCAAGGCGAGAATCTCCGCGCCGACCTGTTCGTTCGACACGCCCTGGACCTGGTCGAGCAGATCGCCGAGCGCGGCGCTCGTCTGCTGATGCCGGGTTTGCGCCGCCGCGAGCGTCGCCTGCGTGCCGGCGAGATCGGTTTCGATGTCGGTGACCGACTGCTGCCCGGGTTGACCGATCAGGTTGGCGGTGAGCCGCTGGTTGAGCGCCTCGCTCAGGTCCGCGGCGTGCGGGTCGTTTGGGTTGACGGGAACGGCGGCGAGGGTGGCGATGTTCTGCACCAGCGTGCGCAGGCCCACCTCGTCGGCGCGTGCGCCGTAGGAGACGACAAGCGACGTGTCGACGCGCGCGGTGGCGGTGTCGCGCGCCGGATCGCTGCCGGTCTCGCCGGTGTACCAGATCACGGTGTCGGCGGCGCTGCCGGGGGTGAGCGCGGTCGCGTTGTAGAACGGTCCGCCGCCGGCGACGCGCAGCGGCGGGTTGGCGAAGAATTCGTTGGAGGCCTGCACGGCGGAGGCCGCGGCGAGCGCTCCTCCGGCCAGGTCGCCGATGGCCGTGGTGAGGGCGTTCTTCAGGTTGGCGGCGGTGGTGGCGACGTCGGGGCCGATGGTGAAGGCGCCGGCGCCCGGCGGCGAATCGGTGGTTGCGGTCAGCGTCAAGGTGGCGCTCGATCCGTCGGGGAGATTGAAGCGCAGCGTGAGCGTGTCGCCGGGATTGGGCTGGCCGCTCAGCGACACGCCGACCGAGGCCGGCGATCCGGTCGGCCCGCTGACCGTGGCATTGGCCATGTTGGCGCTGATCGAGGCGAGCTTGAAGCCGAACGGGGAGGCCGCGTCCTCCGCGACCGAGACCGAATTCGCGGTCCCGGTGATGACGAGCCGGCCGAGCCCGTCGCTGCCGAGATCGGCCTGGTTGCGCTCGGCGATCACCTGTTTGAGGCCGGCGCGCGCGCCGTCGCCGTCGAGAATATGGTCGAGCGTCTCGACCGCGGGCTGGTCGGTGGCGCGTCCGGAGAACAGATAGCGCCCGCCGGCTTGGGTGTTGAGCAGGCCGATCAGTTCGTCGAGCGAGGACAGCGCCGTCTTCTGCGCGGTCGCAGCGCCGCTGCCGTCGGCGCCGTAGCCCGATTCGGTCATCGCCGCCTTCACGGCGCTGCCGATATCGGCCATGCGCCCGAGCACCGTCTGCATGAGGTTGACGCGCGTCTGCACGGTGTTGATCGTGTCGTCATAGCCGCTGATCGCGGCCAGCTGCGCGTTGAGGCTGACGGTGAGGCCGCGGTCGATACCGAGCCCGGCATAGGTGTCGGCCTTCTTGCCGGTACCGAGCTGGCGCTGCAGGTCGTCGAGCTGGTTGCGCATGCTCACGAGCTGCTGCGTGAAGACGGCCGATTGGCTGCCGATGGCGGAGACGCTCATGACCGGAGCCCTCAGATATTCAGCAGGGTGTTGAGCATTTCGCTCACCGTGGTGAGAACGCGCGCGTTGGCGGCGTAGGAATTCTGCAGATTGAGCAGGTTGGCCATCTCCTGATCGATGTTGACGCCCGCCGTTTCGTTGAAGCGCTGTTGCAAGTTGGAAAGCACGACGTCCTGACCCTGCTTGAGATTGTTGGCGGCGTCGGCCGCCTCTCCCTGCTGGCTCAGCACCTGCCGCAGATAGGTGGCGATCGAGCCCGAGAACGGCACATCGGCGCTGCCGAGGCCGTCGCCCGGCGCAAAGGTGAAGCTGCCGGACGCGAGTTGCTGGTAGAGATAGTCGGGGCGCGTGCTGTCCCCGGCCGCGACGCCCGCCTGGTAGAGCACGAGCTTGGAAGGATCGGCGACGAGCGCGGGATTGACGGCGATGCGGCTCGCAAGCCCGACCCGCTGCGAGCCGAAGGCGGTGATGGCGCCGGTATAAGGCTGCGTGCCGTCGGTGAAGAACGGCAATGCCACGCCGCCGGTGAGCGAGGTCGCGGTGGTGGTGGCCGAGAGACCGTCGACGACCGCGGTGCCGCTGCCGTCGTCGACCACGCTCAGCAGCGTGCCGGAGTTCGAGGCCTGCAGGCCGGCGGGTGCGATGGCGGCGTTGATCTGCGCGACCGCCGCGGCGATGCCGCCCGAGAAGTCGATGCCATAGACCGTATCGCCCGGGGTGGCGGTGGCGCTGTCGGACAAGGGCAGCAGCGAGGGATCGTCGACGCGCACCAGCGTGATCGTGTGCGGCGTGTTGGTCGCCGTATCGGTGTAGTTGATGGTGACCGTGTTGCCGTTCTGCAGGCTGCCGATGTCGACTTCGAATCCGCCCGCCACCGGCGTGCCGGCCGCGGTCGTGTCGGACAGCGCCGACGCCAGTTGCGAGGCGATGTTGTCGATCTGGTTCTGCGCCTGCACGAGGTCCTGGTCGCGCAGCTGCAGATAGGCGGCGATCGTTCCCGAACGGAAGGCATTGGCCTGAACGAGATCGATCGCCGCGCCGCCGCCGGGCGGAACGAGCGTGATCGTTCCGAGCGAACGCTGGGTCGGGTCGGCGCTCCAGCGCGAGACCGCCGTCACGGTGCCGGCCGGATCGAATGACAGTTGCGCGGCCTGGTTGCCGACGAGCTGGATGCCCGAACGGGTATAGATCGCCACGCCGTTGCCGCCGGTCGAGACGACATTGATGTCCATGAGCTGCGAGAGCTGGTCGATATAGGAATCGCGCTGATCGAGCATCGCGGCGGTGGCCGCGTCATCCGGCGGCGCGCCGGCGATCTGCTGGTTGAGCTTGGCGATCTGGCTCAGGGCGTCGTTGGCCTTGGTCACCGCGTCGGCGAGCCCGAGCTCGCAGTCCCCGCGCAGCCCTTCGATGGCCTCGCTGGTGTCGTTCAGTTTCTGCGCCAGAAGCTGGGCGGCCTCCACGGCCGAGGAACGGGCGGTCGCGTCGTCCGGGCTGGTGGAGAGCGCCTGCAGCGCGTTGGTGAAATTGTTGTAGACGGACTCGAGCGTGCCGTCGGAGCCGGGATCGCCGAAGATGCTCTGCAGGCGGCTGTAGAACTGGGCGCGCAGGTCGGCATAGGCGGCGCCGGAATTCTCCACGCGCAGCTGGCGCTGGACGTACTGGTCGAGCGTGCGCTGGACGGCGCTGATGCGCACGCCGATGCCGGCGTCGCTGCCGCCGATCGGAACCTGGACGACGGCCTTGCGGACATAGCTCGGCGAATCGGCGTTGGCGACGTTGGCCGCGACGATCGAAAGGCTGGTCTGCGTGGCGGTCAGCCCCGACAGCGCGGTCGACAGCGTCTGCGTGAGGCCCATGGCTCGTCCCGATCAATCGCAGGCAAACCGCGCGCTAGCGCAGGATATTGAGCAAATCCTGCGACATCTGGTTGGCGGTGGTGATCACCTTGGTGTTGGCGGTGTAGGCCTGCTGGGTCACGATCAGTTTGGTGAACTCGGTGGCGATATCGGTGTTGGAGCCTTCCAGCGACTGGCCGACGATGGTGCCGGAGGCGCCGGCAAGCGGCACGCCGGAAAGATCCGTCTGCTGGTAGGCGCCGCCGTCAAGCGCCTTCAGCCCGTTCGGATTGTTGAAATGGACCAGGGGTATCTGCGCCAGGGCGACGCTCTGCCCGTTGGAGAAGGTGCCGGTGATGACCCCGTTATTGCCGACCGAGATCGACTGCAGCTGTCCGGCCGCATAGCCGTTCTGCTGCAGATTGTTGACCGTCGAGGTGCCGGTGGTGCTGGCGAATTGCGTCACCGTGCCGGTCGGCATGCTGATATTGAGATTGCCGATCGCCGTGCCGTTGATGGTGACCCCGGTGAGCGCGAGATTGGTCACCGGCGGATTGAGCTGACCGCTCGAATTGAAGACGAAATCGGTGCCCACGTTCTTCCAGGCCACGGTGCTGCCGGTCGCGTTGGCGTCGACCTGGTAGAACAATTGCCATGTGTCGGATCCGCCGTTCGCCACGCTGTCGGTCTTGGCCCAGCGCAGTTGCAGATTGGTCGGCGTCCCCATGGAATCGTAGATGGTGATCGAGCCGCCGTCGATGGATTCGTTCACGAAGGTGCCGACGTCGGTGCCGACGACCGTGCCGGAGCCGGACGTGGTGGGGTCGACGGTGAAATCCGTCGGATTGAGCAGTTCGGAATTGGGGATCGAAGGATCGTATTTGCCGGTCGCGGGCACGGTCGGCAGGTTGAGTCCATAGGTGACGACCGTGGTCGCGCTCGCCGGCAGGAAATTGTTCTGGAATTGCAGCGGCGCGGCCACGTTGCCGGCCGGGTTGCCGGTGGTCGGGTCGATCGGGATGCCTTCGAGAAAATAGCCCGCGCCGTTGACGAGATTGCCGTTGGCATTGAGCTGGAAATCGCCGCGCCGGGTGTAGCTGTCGACGCCGCCGAATACCGGCAGCGTGCCGTTGTAGCTCGTCGGCTTCTTCACCATGAAATAGCCGTCGCCGTTGATGGCCATGTAGGTGCTGACATTGGCGGCCTGAATCGCGCCCTGCACCGTGTTGGTGGCGACCGAGATCGCCATCACGCCGCCGGCGATCTGCTTCGAGGGCACCGAGGCGCCGGGGATCATGTCCTCGAAGCTCGTGTCGATGCCCTTGTAGGCATAGGTCTGCGAATTCGCGATATTGCCGGAAATGTTCTGGATGGCGAAGGACTGCGCCTGCAGGCCGCTCACCGCGGACGTAAGTGCATCGAACAGACCCATGATCGCATCTCCACGCTGACGCGCACGCGCGCGCCGCCTGCGTCGCAAGCCGCGTGCCACATGAAAAGACAAGCGGATTCAGCCGCTTGCTCGCCCGACCGGGGGGCGCGGCGCGGTACCCGAGGCGCCTTTTCTGCCGCGCGGCGGCAGATTTTGCCGGGCCGGGCGGCCTTCCCCGTCATTGCGAGCCCGGGCGTCTTTTTTGCCGTCATTGCGCGGCGGTGTCCTCGCCGTCATTGCGAGCCCGAGCGCCTCCACCCCCGTCATTGCGAGCCCGCGCGCAGCGAGGGCGGAGCAATCCAGA
>JADGGK010000112.1 GCA_019689975.1 Pseudolabrys sp. | reverse complement strand
AAACCATCGCGGAGAACGCAACATGAGTGTCCGCACGCCCATTCACGTGCTAACCGGATTCCTTGGAAGCGGCAAGACCACGCTTCTGCGGCATTTGCTGAGCGATCCCGCTGTCCGCGATACGGCTGTCATCGTCAACGAATTCGGCGAGATCGGTCTCGATCACCTGTTGATGCGCGAAATCACAGACGATGTCGTGCTGCTCCGTTCCGGATGTCTCTGCTGCGCACTGCGGGGCGATCTTATATCGAGCATTCTCGATCTACATCGGGCGATGCGCATCGGCGAAGTTCCTCTCTTCTCTCGTATCGCGGTTGAGACTACCGGCCTTGCCGATCCGATGCCGATCCTACAAGCGATCTTGAACGACAGGCAACTCGCTCGTCTCTGTCGCCTTGGCCAGGTGCTTACGACCATCGATGGTGTCAATGGTCTGACGACGATCCAACAACACGACGAAGCGGTGCGCCAAGTCGCGGTCGCCAATTGTCTGATCTTGACCAAGATCGACCTAATTGATGCACGGCAGTCGGATGCGGTCGCCTACGCGGTGAAACGGCTGAACAGGACTGCCCGAATTTACCTGTCACGACCCGAGGCGTTTCCTGCTGCAAACGCGTTGTTCGACGATGCGTCCGATCCGATGAAGCAGCTTATCGAGGTCAGCGTCCCAGACGGGCTCGATCGCCAGTCCCATTCTCACGAACGGATCAAAACGTTCGCCGTCCGGCTTGACCGGCCCGTCGATCTCTCGGCCTTCATCGAATGGCTCGAACTGCTATTAACGAGTCGTGGGGATAGCGTCCTGCGGGTGAAGGGCTATATCACCGCAAAGGGCCATGCACAGCCGCTCGTCATCCAGGGGGTCCAGCACACCGTCTATCGGCCAGTACCGCTGCAAGCGTTCCCGGCAGCTCCCGGTGCTTCCGAACTCGTCTTCATCACCCAGAATCTGAGCTCTACCGCGATCGAAAGTTCGCTGAAGTCGTTCTTGTCGGTGTCCATTGAGGGAGCAATGGGCTAATTTCCTTCGTCGTAAAGCGTCGTGCGAGTTGGCACGTCTTCGCGATGCAAGCCGGCGCGTTCGATTGCGCCTGCAGCGAGTTCTCGCGCCTTGCGACGAATTTCGCGTTCGTCGACTCCGGTGACCTTTCCGTTCCGATAACAGGGCTTGCCGTCGACCCAGGTTTCTAGTACCGAGGCGGAGGAAGCGGAGAAGACCAACGCTTGCAGCGGGTCATAGAACGGGGTCCACTCGACATGATCCAGATCGAAGAGCACGAAATCGGCTTTCTTACCGATTTCAAGCGAGCCGATCTCGTCATCCCACATGAGCAGCTTGGCTCCTTCGATTGTCGCAGCGCGTAATGCCTGCCGGGCCAAGAAGACGTCGGGTTTGAGCCGAGCGTCCTTGAACATCCCCGCCACGATCAGCATCTGCCGCATCAGGTTCATGTTGCCGGCGGCAGCAACGCCGTCGGTCCCAAGTCCGACCGTGACTCCGGCTTGTACCATCTCCGGGTATTTACCGATTGCGGTCGCTCCCTTGCCCAATTTGAACGACGAGCACGGGCAGAACGCCACTTTGACCCCGCGCCGAGCCAACAGCTGCACCTCCTCGTCCTGAACAGCGGCGCAATGGGCGATGACGAGATTATTGCCAAGGCCTTGCGCTTTGTCGATGCGCGTCACCGGCCAAACTCCATGTTTCTTTTCGCAGACCTTGGCCTCCTCGATTGAGGTGGCCAAATGATACGTGGTGCCGACGCCCAAACGCTCGGCGAGACTGCGGGCCCCCACGTGCAGTTCAAGCGTGCACGGCTCCTTGCCTTCGATATTGACCCAGCAGCGCACACGACCGCCCAGCGCACCATGATAGCGTCGCACACAACTTTCCAGTTCTTTCAGGGCGGTGGCGGCGTCGGGGAAGAAATGGTGTTTGACCATCTCCTCGTTCCAGCCGCGCGGCAACTCCGTCGGCGGATTATCCGCGGCGTGGCGACCGGTCACGCCGCGAATACCGGTCTTCTCCATCGCCCGAACGGTAATGCCGGGATCATATTGCGAGCCCATGTCCAGAAAACAAGTGGTGCCACCCCGCAGCATCTCGGTGATGCCGAGCAGCGCACCCCAATATTCGTCCTCCTCGGTGATATGCGCGTAAAACGGCTTGGCCCAGTGAAAAACCCAGGCGCGAGTATTCAAATTGTCGGGAAACATCGCCCGCGACAGCGTCTCGGACAGATGGACGTGGCTATCGATAAACCCGGGGCAAATCGCTTTCATGCGGCCGTCGATCACTTCGTCGAACCCACCGCCCTTGTGCCGTCGCGCCACATCGCGCGCGGATCCGATGTCAGCAATGCGATCGTCCTCGATGACGACGCTGGCGTCGCGCAGGATGGTGTCTTGGGGATCGACCGTGAAGGCTACGTCAAGATGTTCTATGAGCCGACGCATAGCGGGTCTCCTGGACTGTTCCTACCTTCGTTGATTTCGCCTGCGCTAGTTGACCACGATCAGTTTATCGGTGTTGGCATAGTCGGACAGAAGCTGGGAGCCGGAGCTCGTGACCAGCAGCATGTCCTTATTCTGCATGCCGAACCCACAGCCGGTCTGATAGCAAAGCGGCTCAAACCCAAACACCATCCCTTCTTCAACAAAGGCATCCTCACCGGGGTGGCCGAGAATCGGCGTTTTTCCGAGATACGGATTCTCATGCAGGTGAAGGCCGATACCGTGCCCAACAAACGAAATTGGTGGCAAGTTCATTTGCGATAGCTTGTCTATGAAGGCTTGGTATATGGCGCGGCAGCTTGCGCCCGGCTTTACCATATCCATGATCTGATATTTGCAATCGATCAGGTGCTGCCAGATGCGTTCGGCCATCGGCGGCGGCTCGCTCACGACCGCCGTGCGGCACACACCTGCCTGATAACCGCCAATTACCGAGAAAATTTCGACGCGACAGACATCCCGCGGTTTCAATCTTCGCGTTGACGGTCCGACATTGGGCAACTGGCTGCGCTCACCTGTCGCGACAATCAGCAACTTGAAATGCTCGGCGCCGAGCTCGTAAACCCGTCGCGTCAATTCGGCCGCGATGTCCATCTCGGAATCGCCGGCTTTGACGGCCGCAAGCGCGTCAGTGATCGCCTGATCGGCGATGCGCGAGAGCTTGCGTAAGAGCGCAATTTCCTCCCTGGTCTTGATCTGGCGCAGCCGCGCGAGCAACGCCTCGCATGCCTCGAAACGCGCGTGGGGCAGGGCTTTGCTGAGCCGAGCGAAATCGCCCGCCGGCAAATAGTCCATCTCGATGCCGATACGCGCCTGTGCAAGTCCGCAGGAGGACAGCTGATCGGCCAGGATGTCCATCGGGTCGTCACTGAACTCCGCCCAAATGCGCGTCGCAACGTCCGGCTCGCGCTTTTTGATCGTGCTCGCTTCCATGTCGACCCCGAATATCTCAATCTTGCCGCTTGCAGTCGCAATGACCATGGCATGGCGGTGGCGGATCAACGGTTGAGTCGGAACGACAAAGCCAGTGGCATAGGTAAAGCTTTCCGGCGAACAGGACACAATGGCATCGAGTCCGTTTGCCTTCATCGCCTCCATCTGTCGCGCAATGATTTCCGCTCTCATTCCGTGCCTCTTGCGATTCTCTTAAGATGGGACCGCGTAGGTGCGCTCAATCGCGTACGCGATATCGCTCGATCTTTTTTTCGTCGACCTCAATACCCATGCCAGGCGCGCTCGGTACCGTGATCGCGCCGTCCGTAAGGGTGAGCGGCTGCTTGATGAGGTCGTCCTTGTAGTAGATGCCGCCGATTTGGCCCGTTTGCCATTCGGCCGGCGTCGAAACCGGGACGACGCACGACAATACGACCGCTGGCGCCGCCGCTGCCAACTGTACGTTGGCGAGGTTGCCGACTCCGGTCTCGACGGAGCCGTTAACGTTACAAACAATTCCGGCCGCACGACAAATGGCGGCCACTTCCATCGCTTTATATAAGCCCCCCGGCTTCGTAGTGTAAATTGACACAATCTGCGCCGCTCGCTGGGCAATGATCTGTACGACGTCATGCGCGTTCCAAGCGGACTCGTCAGCCATTACCGGGGTGTCCACCGCGCGCGCGACTTCAGCCAACCTCTCGATGCCCATCACGGGCTGCTCCACGTACTTCAGCCGATGCTTCTCCATCTGACGGATAAGAGTGATCGCCTCCCCTGGCGTCGCATAACCTTCGTTCGCATCGATGCATAAATCCACCGTCTCGCCTACCGCAGTGCGCACTGCGCGTACGACCTCGAGATCCCGCTGAGGATTAACGCCGACCTTAATCTTGATCGTCTTTATTCCTTCGGTCGCCACCTTCGCCGCCTCTTTCTCCGCCTCGGCAATCGGAACGAGGCCGATGGAATGCGTCACGGGCACACGATCGCGCCAACGGCCGCCGAGGAGCGTGCTGACGGGGACACCAAGCGCGCGGCTTGAGAGGTCATAAAAGGCGAATTCGACGGCGGCCTTCGCGTAAGGATAACCTTTGATCAGCCGATCCATGCGCGCATGTAGTTCGGCCACGTTGCCTAATTCCACGCCGAGAACCGTCGGCGCCAGGTAATGTTCGATGACGGTCCGCGCAACGAGATGGGACTCGCCGAAATAGCGGCCGAATTCGCCGCCCCAGTCCTTGAGCGCCGGCGCCTCGCCCCACCCTACGCGCCCCTCGTCGTCTACCATGCGCACGAGCACGTAGCGCCCGATCGGCTCGGTTAGTCCGGTCCATTTGTGTTCGCGTCGGGTCGGCAGGTGAACAAGTAAGGTATTGATCGACTTGATGGACGCCAAAGCCGTCTCCCGCGCAGTTGGGATGCGCGATTGTGATCACAGAATGTGATCATTCGCAAGAGGCGCTTCGACCTAAACGCACATGTGTTTAGCCGCGTCGCCGCACCCGCTCGATAATCTGCCATACCCGCGGCGGCGATAGCGGCAATGCGGTGACCTCGCAGCCGAGCGAGGAGAGTGCGGCCGCCACGGCGTTCGCGACAACCGCGCCGACCGAGATGATCCCATCCTCGCCTGCACCCTTGACGCCCAGCGGATTGTCCGGCGCTGGGCTATGTTCGAGCGAAACGGCCCGTACATTCGGAAAATCGCTCGCCGTCGGCACCAGGTAATCGGCGAGCGATCCGGTCAGCAACTGCGCCTGCCCGTCATAGACGAGGTGATCGAGGAACGTGCCGCCGAGCCCCTGCACGATGGCCCCGATCTTTTGTCCGCGCACAATGCGCGGATTGATCATGCGCCCAACGTCTTCCACGCTAACATAATCGATGACCTCGACCTGGCCGGTTTCCGGATCAACCGCAACATGGGCAGCGTGTGCACCGTAGCTATACGTCGGCCTCGATGAGGCGAAGCTTCCATCGGCCTGAAGGGGTTCTGTTGATGAAGCCAACTCTTCAAATGCGACAGATCGGCCATCTGGGGCTCGCGCCAAGCCATCGCACAATTCGATGTCGTGGGCAGCGCAACAAAACCGCTCGGCTGCAGTGGTGCGCAGCTTATGTAACAGCTTGTCGGCCGCATCAACGATCGCTGACGCACCCATGACCATAGAGCGACCATGAAACGAGCCGAAGCCCTGGTCGAGCCGCGAGGTCGACCTGTGCAGCACCGCAATCCGCTCCATCGGCAGGCCGAGGGCGTCGGCTGTGACCTGCACAAACCCCGTTGCGATGCCCTGCCCAAGTGCGGACGAGCCGACGGCGACGCGAACTATGCCGTCGGATGCGAGGGTGATACGCGCATTTTCCTTACCAGACCCGGAGCTTTCGACGAAACAAACGATCCCAAGACCGTGGTAACGCCCGTCGACCAGCGCGCCCTGCAAATGCCGCTTATCATTCCACTTGATTTCAGCGAGACAGCGATCGAGCGTGAGATGATAATCGCCGGAGTCGTAGATGACGGGAGAGTCATAGGGTGCGAGGCGGCCGTAGTCGTACGGCATCTCACCGGCGTTAAGGAGATTGCGACGACGAAATTCGACGGGGTCGAGTGCGAGCTCGCGTGCAGCGATGTCGAACAACCGCTCGCGAAAGAAATTGGCCTCGAAACGTCCGGGTCCTCGATAGCTGCCGGCCGGTGTCTTGTTCGTAAGCACTGCCTGGACGTGAATGTCCATACTCGGAACGCGGTAAGGACCGGGCAGAAACTGGGCTGCGCGCGATGGAATAACGATCCCAGTCGTGCGAATGTAAGCGCCCATGTCGGCGGTGAGCTGTCCGCGCAGTCCCAGAATCGTTCCATCGCGACGACAGGCAATCTCGAGGTTGCATGCAACCTCGCGCGAGTGATTGGTCGCCATCAGATGCTCGCGCCGGTCCTCAATCCATTTCACAGGGCGGCCTATGCGACGCGCGGCAAATGGAATTAAAAAATCCTCGGGATAAAATTCCCCCCGCACGCCAAAACCGCCGCCCACATCAAGCTCGATCAGTTCGATCGAAGTTTCGGTAAGCCCGAGCATGGCGGCAAGTGTGCGCCGGTTGAAATATGGGACTTTCGCGGCGCCCCATATGGTCAGCCGCGTCCGCTCCGTATCCCACGCTGCAACCAAGCCGCGAGTCTCCATGGGTAACGCGCTGTGTCGATGCACTTGGAACCGTTCGGCGCGGGTATAGTCGGCTTGGGCGAAGGCGGCCGCTGCATCGCCGACGCGGACCGAATAGGACACGCAGACGTTGCTCGTGTCCGGCTCGAACAGAGGGGCTGCGTCGGCCATAGCGACATCAGCGACCGGCGTCAGGTGTTCGATCTCCACGCCGATGAGCTCGAGGACATCTTCTGCTCGCCCGCGGCTATCGGCGACGACGACAGCCAACGGTTCACCGACGTACCGCACTTTATCAGTGGCGATAACCGGTTGCAGGTAACGCGCCTGTCCCTCGACCGGCGCCATACGCACCGGAATCGTCGGCACTTTGCCGTCCAGATCCTGCGCCGTGATGATGGCGTGCACGCCGGGTTGCGCACGTGCAGCTTCCGTGTCAATCGAAACGATGCGGCCGTGTGCAATCGAACTGCGTAAGATTGCGGCATGCGCCAGTCCCGGCGGATCAATGTCGTCGACGAACATTCCGCCACCGGCCAGCAGACGGGCATCTTCGACCCGCATGACGGGCTGGCCGACCAACGTGTTGCGCCGTCGCAGCATTACTACAAGCTCCAGGAATACCTCGACGGCCGTCGAACAAGACGCTTGAGCAACCGACGCGGCCGTTTAATCCCTCCACTGAACATGCAATAGTGCCGAGTAATTTTGTCTGCCAGATCGGGTGTGTGCATCGCTTCGCATGCAGAATGCTGTCGAACCAGTCTCACTTTTGCTCCACGGCGGCTACGTTCTTCTCGACGGCTGCATGCAGCCGCAGCCTTGCGATGTCGCCATTGGGCCAGACGGATATATCACGCGCATTGGCCCTGCGCTTCAAGTTGAAATTGGCACTCCGGTTGCCGAGCTGGCGGGGCGGCTGGTCGTTCCAGGTCTCGTCGACATGCATCAGCACCTTGATAAAACACGGACGCGAGGGATCGTCAGTAATTCCGAGAGCACGCTTGCCGGTGCGATACATGCCTATGACCAATACGCCCGCGCGCTCGCGCCCCGTGACATCATTGACCGCGCCGAGCGGACGATCTTCGCTTGCCTCAGCCGCGGTACCGTCGCCATTCGCACGCATGCAAATATCGGCCCTGATTACGCGCTGCGTGGGATCGAGGCGATGAGCGCGCTGCGCGACCGCTTTGCCGGCCGGCTCGATCTGCAGATCGTCGCCCTGGTGCCGGCGCGTTCGGATTGGCGCAGATCGGGGCGGGAATGGATCGACAGCGCCCTTGTCGCCGGCGCCGATGCTATTGGCGGGGCGCCGGCGCTTGCCGACGAGCCCGAGGCCTTCCTGGCGTTTCTGTTCGATGCCGCCCAGCATTGGGGTATTGGGCTCGATCTTCATCTCGACGAGCACCTAG
>JADGGK010000111.1 GCA_019689975.1 Pseudolabrys sp. | reverse complement strand
TGGTGAGCGCGCCGGGACTCGAACCCGGGACCTACTGATTAAAAGTCAGTTGCTCTACCGCCTGAGCTACGCGCTCCCGCCCGAGCCGCGCCGGCGTCGACCGGACTCCGGGGCCGTCGATCCCGTCATCGGGCGCGACCGCCTCCTCGGCCCAAGCCCGACCCTGCGGCGAGGCCGGTGTAGGGGCGCCGACCGGCCCGGTCAATAGCGCGGGTCGGGGATTTCTCTTGCTCCTGCACGGTCCGGAGCATGTGGTAAAGATCGAGGCAGGAGGAGCCCGTCGTCATGCCGATCGTCAACCGCATCGCCGATCTAGCCCCCGAAATCGCCGCATGGCGGCACGACCTGCATGCCCATCCGGAACTGCTCTACGACGTGACGCGCACGGCCGGCATGGTCGCCGAGAAATTGCGCGCCTTCGGCTGTGACGAGGTGGTCACGGGGCTGGGGCGCACGGGAGTGGTCGGCGTCATTCGCGGCCGCAAGGGGCCGTCGGACAGGGCGATCGCCCTGCGCGCCGACATGGATGCGCTGCCGATCGAGGAAGCGAACGACCTGCCGTACAAATCCACCGTCCCCGGCAAGATGCATGCCTGCGGCCATGACGGGCATACCGCCATGCTGCTCGGCGCCGCGCGCTATCTCGCCGAAACGCGCAACTTTGCCGGCAGCGCCGTCGTCATCTTCCAGCCGGCCGAGGAGGGCGGCGCCGGCGGCAAGGCCATGGTCGACGACGGCCTGATGGACCGCTTCAAGATCGGCGAAGTCTACGGCATGCACAATTTCCCCGGCCTGCCGCTGGGCGCTTTCGCCATCCGGCCCGGCCCGATCATGGCGGCGGCCGATTACGTCGCGATCGACATCGAGGGAGAGGGCGCGCATGCCGCGCGCCCGCATCTCGGCGTCGATCCAGTCCTTGTCGGCGCGCAGATCGTCAACAACCTGCAGTCGATCGTCGCGCGCAACGTCGATCCGCTGGAATCGGCGGTGGTGTCGATCTGCATGTTCCATGCCGGCACCACCGACAATGTGATCCCCCAGACCGCGCAGTTGCGCGGCACCGCGCGCAGCCTTACCGCCAAGGTGCGCGATCTTTTGGAGGCGCGCGTGACGGAAATCGCGCAGGGCACCGCCCGCCTTCTCGGCGCGACGGCGAAAGTGACCTATCGCCGCGGCTACCCCGTCCTCGTCAATCACGCAGCCCAGACCGCCTTCGCCGCGCAGGTAGCGAAGGAGGTCGCGGGGGACGAGCGGGTCGCCACCGACATGGCGCCGGTGATGGGAGCGGAGGATTTCGCCTTCATGCTCAACGCGCGGCCGGGGGCATTCATTTTCGTCGGCAACGGGGACAGCGCGGGGCTGCATAACCCGGCCTATGATTTCAACGACGAGGTGATCCCCTACGGGACCTCTTATTGGGTCAGGCTCGTGGAAACGGCGCTCGCCGGTTGATCGCACCCGGCCTGCGGCGCGGCCCGGCGGCGTCCCCGCGTCGGTTTCGCGCCGCCGGAGCGGCTGTCGCGGCGATGGATCCGTCATCGGCAGCATCGCGGGCGAGACGCGGCAGCGAGCGGATGGCTCCGTCGCCCCTTTCGGGGCTCCTCGCCATGACGATGCCTCGTCAAAGCTGTTTTGCGGGATCGCGCGGTTCGATGGCGACCGATGCGGTCGCTTCGCCGACCAGCGCGGAGCGCGCGCGCCTGGCGAGGCGCAGCGCCAGCCTGGCTTCGAGGCGCCGCCAATAGGCGAAGTCGTTGAGCCGCGCGCGTTCGAGGAGCGCGAGCCCCACGGCGGCGATGAAGGGCAGGCTCTGGATCACCAATACGGCGGCGAAGATGTCGATTTCGCGCACCTCTTTATAGTTGGTCTCGATCAGGACCACGGCGCCGATGAGCAGGAGACTGGCCAGCACCGCCTCCCAGAAGGCGGGGAAGTCCGCATGGCGACGGCTGCCGCCCTTGGCGGTGCGGACGAAGGGCAGGCGATCCTTGATGAGGCCGTAGCCGACCGCGCGCGCGACCGTCCACTGCAGCGACATGGCGGCGATAATCGCGCCAATCAGCCGGCCGGCGCGGCCGTCGACGCGCAGCCGGTAGAGCGTGAGCACGTGCGCGAGCGAGACGGCGAAGCTCGCGAGGATGGGCACGGTGAGGATGCGGTCGGGCACCGCTATGCCGAGAAAGGCCACGACCGGCACCCACAGGATGTTGAGGACGGCGACCGCCACCCCGAGCGTTTCGGCGCCGAGCCAATTGAGCCAGCCGAGCGCGAACTCGCGTTTCTGGTCGCGCGTGAGCCGGCTACCCCCGGGAAGGAAACGGCGCCAATGCTTCCGGATGATCTGGAATCCGCCATAGGCCCAGCGGTGGCGCTGATTCTTGTAGGCCTCGAAGCCGTCGGGGAGCAGGCCGTGACCGTAGCGGCGATTGGTGTAATGGGCCTGCCAGCCGAGCTCGAGCAAAGTGAGGCCGAGATCGGTGTCCTCGCAGATCGTGTCGCTCGACCAGTTGCCGGCCATTTCCAGCGCGGCGCGACGCACGAGACACATGGTCCCGTGCGCGATAATGGCATTGTACTCGTTGCGCTGCACCATGCCGATGTCGAAGAAGCCGGCATATTCGCCGTTCATGGCGTAGTGGGCGAGGCTGCGCGCACCGTCGCGGTGATCCTGGGGCGCCTGGACCAGTCCTACCGTGGGGTCGCGGAATGCCGGCACCAGGTCCTTGAGCCAGTCGGGGTGCACGACATAGTCGGCATCGATGACGCCGACGATCTCGACGTCAGACGCCGTATGCTCCAAAGCGAGCCGCAGCGCGCCGGCCTTGTAGCCCGAAAGCACGTCCGCACGCACGAATTTGAAGCGCGGGCCGAGCTTCCGGCAATGCTCCTCGACCGGCCGCCACAGAGCCGGATCGGGCGTGTTGTTGATGACGACCACGCATTCATAGTTCGGATAGTCGAGCCGCGCCACCGCATCGAGCGTCTGCCTGAGCATGTCGGGCGGTTCGCAATAGGCGGGGACGTGGATCGAGACCTTGGGCGCGAAGGCGGCCGCCGCGCCAAGCGTAAGCGGCGTCGTGATGAGCCGCCGCGGCCGCCGGCCGAAGGCGATGACCGCGATCTCTTCAATACGCGCCAGGGCGATGACGACGAGCGGGATGAGCAGCGCCGTCCCCAGTCCGAGCGCGAAAGCGGCGCCGGGAACGAAATAATGACCGTTCCAATATGCGAACAGGGCCGTCGCCCAGGCGCCCACGACATTGGCGCCGCCCGCCATCAAGCCTGCCTGCCGCGCGGTGACCCCGCGCATGGCGAGAATCGGCAGCGACAGAAGCACGCTGATCAGGATGGCCATGCCGGCGAGCCGCCAGTGATCGGGGTCGGTAATGGGCCCGCTCCAGGCGAATTTCGGGTGCCGCGCGGCGTCGAACAGTCCCCAATAGGGTCCGACGCCGCCCTCGAATGTTTTCCAGGGCTGATCGACGGCCTCGATGATGTTGTATTCGATGCCGTAGGCCTCGGCGCGCGAGACGAAATTGCGCAGCACGGCAGCCTGCGCTTCCCGCCCCGGCACCGCCGCATGCATGTTGTAGCCCGCGCTCGGCCAGCCGAACTCGGCGATGACGATGCGCTTGCCGGGATAGGCCTGGCGCAGCTTGTCGTAGATCAGCACCGCCTGTTCGGCGGCCTGCGAAGCGGGCAGGCCTTCCCAGTATGGCAGCACGTGGGCGGCGATGAAATCGACCTGCGAGACGAGTTCGGGATGCTCGAGCCAGACATGCCAGATTTCGCCGGTGGAGACCGGCACGCTGGTCGCGCGCTTGACCCGCTGGATCTTCTTGATGAGTTCGGGGACCGTCTGCTCGCCGCGGAAGATCGTTTCGTTGCCGACGATGACGGCTTTGACGTTGCTGTGGCGACGCGCGAGGTCGATCGCGGCGGCGATCTCCCGTTCGTTGCGGTCCTGGTGCTTGTCGATCCAGGCGCCCACGGTGACATTGAGCCCGAACTCGGCGGCGATCGCCGGCACCAATTCCACGCCGCCGGTCGAGGAATAAAGGCGGATGGTATGGGTGAGCGGCGCCAGCATCTTGAGGTCGGCGCGGATGCGTGCGGCGCGGGCTCGCGCTCCCTCGTCGGGGCTCGTGGACCCTTCGAAGGGCGCATAGGACACGCTGTCGAGTTGGACGTCGACGTCCGGGGCTTGGAGCTCGGTTCGGGTAAGAGCCCATATCCCGGCATGCACGCACGCCACGAGGGCGATTACGGCAGCGACGGTGCGCATTGACTTAGAACCAACCGGGGCAGGAAGGCAGACCGTCGAGCCCGTCCCCAAGGCCCGGCCGAAGCCTGGTCTGCGGCGACGTAGGGATACGCAGCGTCGCCTGCGAACAGACGTAGGGGCAAGACATGGCAAAACCTAGACGCAGAAATGAACCTCAGATGAACCGGCGAAATTTCGTTCGCGGTGAGCAACGCGCCGCCACCGGCGCGGTTCCGGCCTGCGGCTATTTTGCCGCCGGCGCCTTGTCGCTTGGCTGCGCCGCGGGTTTGGGAGGCGGCGGCGGTGGCGGCTCGAGCGCGGGATTGATCCAACAAGCCTGGACGCGGCCGTTGAGCGTCTCCGGAGCCTTCGGGTCGATATGGCCCTGGCGAATGAGGCAACGGAAGGTGGCCTGGATATGCGCGCTCGGGCAGCCGAAGCGGTCGTAGAGGTCAAGATGGCGGAAGGCGGTGTCGAGATCGTCGCGCCAGAGAAGACTGACCACCCGCCGACCGAGCCAGACGCATTCCGGATTGCCGGCAGGCCCGCTGAGGAGCCGGCCGGCTTCCGCGATCTCGTCTATTTTCTGCTGGTTTTCCTTGGCGGCATCCGCCGGCTTGGTCTGCTCCGGCGGCTTGGTGTCGCCGCTCTGGGCGAGCACCGGGTGGATCGAAGCGGTCAAGCCCGCCAGCGCCAGCGGCCCTATGGCCCGCAGCAAAAACAAAGAAGCAACGCGCATTGTCCCCGTCGTGATGTGCTTGATGGCCGCCCGCCCCGTGCCGAACCGAGCCTTGCGACCGGATTGGGACGCCAATGGGGCGCTCCGCGCCGTCCACCGGGTCACAAACCGCTCGCAAAGCGTGCCCCCGATTGCCGTCGGCAAGCCATGCGGGCAAGAACCGGATGACCTCGCCGATGGGTGCAACTTGCGCCGAGGCCGGCCGTTTTGTCCAGTGTTTCGCGCGCGCTCCCGCAAGCCGCGCCGCATGAGGCCCGCTTGGCAGGAGGCTGGCCGCGCGATAAGCCCGCCGGGTGCCGCATTTCTCTCGCCCCGCCGCCGCGTCGACGGTCCCCGCCCTTGCCTGCCTGCTCGTGGCGGCAGCAGGGGTGGTCGGCGCCTGGGCGTGGCTGGGCACGCCGGTCGTCATGCCCCGCTCGCCGCTCGCGCCGGGCGAGAAGCTCTATTGCGTCTCCTACGCGCCGTTTCGCGCCGGACAGACGCCGCTCGATCCGTCGACTCGCGTTTCCGCCGCGCAGATCGAGGCGGACCTGAGCGCGCTGGCGGCAATTACCGATTGCGTGCGCACCTATTCGGTTGATTTCGGCCTCGATCAGATCGCCGGGATTGCCGCACGCCACGGACTCAAGGTCATGCAGGGATTGTGGCTGTCGGACCAGCCGGAGAAGAACCGCTACCAGATCGACACCGCGGTCGCGCTTGCCGACCGTTATCCCGACACGATCCGTTCCCTGGTCGTGGGCAACGAGGTGCTGCTGCGCGGGAACATGTCGGCGGGCGAGCTCGCCGCGACCATTCGCGCGGTGAAGGCGCGCGTGCGGGTCCCGGTGACCTATGCCGACGTGTGGGAGTTCTGGCTGCGCAACCGCGAGCTGGCGGCCGCCGTCGATTTCATTACCATTCACATTCTGCCTTATTGGGAAGACTTCCCGGTCGCCGCCGATGCCGCGGCCTCGCATGTCGAGGCGATCCGGGAGAAGGTCGCGGCGGCGTTTCCGGGAAAGGACGTGCTGATCGGCGAGGTGGGTTGGCCCAGTGCGGGACGCATGCGCGAGGGCGCATTGCCGTCGCCGAGCAACCAGGCGCGCGTGCTTCACGAGGTGCTTGCGCTCGCGAAGGCGCACGGGTTCCACGTCAATGTCATCGAGGCCTTCGATCAGCCCTGGAAGCGCGCCTTGGAGGGGACGGTGGGTGGCCACTGGGGTCTGTTGGACGGCGTCACCCGCAGGCCCAAATTCGCCTGGGGCGTACCGGTGAGCGATCATCCGCTGTGGCGCTGGCAGGCCGCCGCCGGGGTCGTGCTGGCGGCATGCGTCTTCTGCGCCGCGCTCGCGGCGCGGCGGCGCAGGCCGGGCCGAGAACGATGGATGGTCTGGCTCGCTTTGACCGCGAACGCGGTCGCCGGCGGACTGTGTCTCGGCTGGACGATCGAGAACGTGCCGCTCGAGAGCCTCGGGATCGCTGGCTGGCTGCGTTCGCTCGCGCTTGCCGCAACGGCCGTTCTAAGCCCCGTGCTGATGAGCGTCGCGACGATCCGCAACCTGCCGATGCCGTGTTTTGCGCATGTGCTCGGACCGACCAAGCAACGCACGCGCGATCCGCTCGCGCGCGCGCTCGTGCTGCTCGCGATCGCGGTGATGGTGCTGGCGCTGCAGGCCGCGCTGGAGCTGGTATTCGATCCGCGCTACAGGGATTTCCCCTTTGCTCCGCTTACGGCCGCGGCGGTGCCGATGTGCACGCATGCGCTGACCGCGCATCGCGCGGCGGGCGGCCGCACGGCCGCGGAAGTCGCCGCCGCGATCCTGCTGCTGCTGTCGGCGCTCTACATTGTTCCCAACGAAGGCCTCGCCGATTGGCAATCGCTGTGGTTCTGCGCCACGCTCGTGCTGCTGGCGATCAGCCTGCTGCGGGCGCGGGCCGGGCCAGGCTGAGCACCAGGAGGCCGGCGGCGATTGCGGCGAGGCCGGTATTGTAAAGCACGAGACCGAGACAGATCGGCGCGAGCGCGAGCGCGAACATGACGCTCGACGGCCGCAGCAGATGAATCGCGGCGACGACCAGCGCCGCCCAACCGAACGCCGCATGCTGATAAAGCAGGATCAGCAGCTTGCGCGAGGCGCAGAGCCAGGTATCGAGGCCGGCGGCGCAGGCGAGCCCCACCGCCGTCTGCTCGATCGCCATGTAGCGCATATAGAGCGCATAACCGATCGCGCCGAAGCCCACGATCAGCAGAAAATTGGTCGCGCGCGCGCTCGGCAGATAAAGATGCATCGAGTCGGCATCCGCAGGTGTAATCGTTCGGTGGCGACGCGACCTCGCAACCGGCCTCTCCCGCCGGGGGAGGGAGCAGGTTTCGTGCGCGTTCCTCCTTGCCCCGATTAAGGACGCACGGGAGGAGGTCGCGACACGGGGCGGCGGCAATCCACAATCGGTCATGAACACCATGCCGGCGTCGCCGGCAAGGAACAATCACGGCGGCGCAAGCGGCATGCCGGTGAAGGGAGCGGGCCGGCAAGCGGTGTGCGCCGCGGCCAACAAAGTGCATAAACGGGCGGCCGCCGCCGCGTCGGGGAGGGGGCCGAGCACCAGCCGATAGGGCGGATGGCCTGGACGGGGATCGGGCGACGAGAGCGGATGCAAGCCGACGAGCAGCGGTCCGTGGTTCGCCTTGATGGCCCTCCACCGCGCGCTCAGCGATGCCGGCGTGCCCGAGCCTCCGAGGTCGATGCCGATATCGGATTTTGCGGGTGCCGGCGCGGGGGGCGGGACGGGGACCGTTACGGTGGCCTCCGAGCTCGGCGCCGCCGGCCCCGACGCCGGAGCCGCGGCGGCAAGGACGGAGGGCGGCTCCGCCTGCGCGGGACGCTCGCTCCTCTGCGTCGCGGTGCCGGGCGCGGCGGGCGCCGCGTTCTCGGGCGCGATCGCCGCGGGCGGAGACGAAGGAGCCGGGGCGGGCGACGCCTGGGCCGGCATCTGGGGCGGTATCTTGGGCAGTTTGTCGGTCTCGGCGGCCCCGGCCGCGGGGGCGGGGCGCCCCCGCGCCCGCGGCCGCCCCGCG
>JADGGK010000006.1 GCA_019689975.1 Pseudolabrys sp. | reverse complement strand
CCAAGCACAACAGGAGATCGCCCGTGAAAGGCCTTCTTTCCACCCTCGCCCTCGTGTGGCGAATCGCCAGCCCCTATTTCCTCAGCTCGCGCGATCGCTGGCCCGGGCGGATCCTGCTTGCCGCCGTTATCACCATCGAGCTCGCCATGGTCGGCATTACCGTGCTGATCAACGCATGGAACAACGCCTTTTACAATGCGCTGCAACAGCGCGACTGGAACGCCTTCGTTTATCAGCTCGGCTATTTCTGCGCGCTGGCCGCGGTCTACATCGTGATTGCGGTCTATCAACTTTACCTCAACCAATGGCTCCAGATCCGCTGGCGCCGTTACCTGACGACCGTGTATCTCGACCACTGGCTCGGCGGCGCCAATCATTACCGCATGCAGCTGCTTGGCGATGCCGCCGACAACCCCGATCAGCGCATCGCCGAGGACATCCGCCTGTTCATCCAGTTGACGCTGAGCATCGGCCTGCAATTGCTCAATTCGAGCGTGACGTTGCTGTCCTTCATGGCCATCCTCTGGGAGCTGTCGAAGGCCGCACCGCTGCATCTGTTCGGCTTGAACGTCGGCATTCCCGGCTATCTGCTGTGGGCGGCGCTCGTCTATGCGTGCCTCGGCACCGTCTTCACCCACCTCATCGGGCGCCCGTTGATCGTGCTGAATTTCCAACAGCAGCGCTATGAGGCGGATTTTCGCTTCAATCTGGTGCGCACACGCGAGAATTCGGAGCAGATTGCGCTGCTGGCGGGCGAGCGCGCCGAAACCGACCGGCTGCTGCAGCGCTTCGCCAATGTGGTGGGGAACTGGTACGCGATCATGACGCGGCAGAAACGGCTCACATTCCTGACCGCCGGTTACGCGCAGGCCTCGGTCGTCTTCCCCTTCGTGCTGGTCAGTCCCGCTTATTTCGCCAATGCGATCCAGCTCGGCGGGCTGATGCAGACCGCCAATGCCTTCGGCCAGGTGCAGGGCGCGCTGTCGGTATTCGTGTCGATCTACGCGAGCCTTGCCGAGTGGCGCGCGGTGGTCGAACGGCTCGCGGGTTTCGACCGTTCGATCGCTGCCGCGCGGGCCGCGGCCACGGCGGAACCCGTCATTGCCGTGAGGCCCGGCGGCGCTGCCGCGGTGACATTCGAGGATCTCAAGGTGCGGCTGCCGAACGGCCTGCCCCTGGTCAGCGCGGATAATCTTTCAATCCGTGCCGGCGACCGGGTCTTGATCTCCGGTCCTTCGGGCACGGGCAAATCGACATTGCTGCGCACGGTGGCCGGCGTCTGGCCGTTCGGCTCGGGCACGATCCACGTGCCGAAGGGCGCCAAGCTCATGATCCTGCCGCAACGCCCCTACTTTCCCATCGCACCGCTCGCCGCCGCCGTGGCCTATCCGTCCGAACCCGGGTCATACGATTCCCGACGCGTGGCCGAACTCGTGGCGGCGGTCGGCCTACCCGATCTCGCCACGCGGATCGACGAAGAAGCGCACTGGAATCGGGTGCTTTCCGTCGGCGAGCAGCAGCGCCTCGCCATTGCCCGCGCGCTTTTTGCGCAGCCGGATTACCTCTTCCTCGACGAAGCTACGGTGTCGCTGGACGAAGCGGCGGAAGCCGCGCTCTACCGGCTGCTGGAAACGCATCTGCCGAAGGCCGCGATCGTTTCGATCAGCCACCAACGGACGCTCGACGCCATGCATCGCCGCTTCCTGCGCCTGTTGTCCGAAGGCGGCGAGTCCCGGATCGTGGAACATCCGCCCGTGGCGGCTGCCGCCCCGGCATCCGCTCGCTGACGCTTTCCGCTCGGAGCGACGACGCAAAAAGGGGGGGCGGCGGATGGAATTTGCCGCCCCCAAGGAGCAGAGAGGTCTACTTCAGGGTCGCCAGGGTCAAGTCGGCCGACAGTCTGGCGACGAACCGCGCACCGCACCAATTCGATGCGAGCCCGCTCGGATTGGTTGCCGTGATCGAGCCCGGATCAAATGTCGCCGTATGGTCGCCCGTGATCACGTTGCAGTCGGCCTTGGAAAGATCGGTATCCCAATAGCGCAGATCCAGCGTGAACACCTTCCAGGTAAAGCCGATGCCAACATTCCAGGTGGTGTAGTCCGGCAGCGGCACATTGCCATAGAAGGAGTCGGTGGTGCCGAAATCCTGGCGACCGATTTCGCCCGACAGATAGGCACCGATGCCCTCGGGCAGCATGTTGGAGGGAGCGGTGAGCTTGGCCGTGCCGGAGTAATAGAGGCCCCAGGCCCCGGAGTTCAGATAACTCGGCGTGTAGAACACGTTCGCGCCAACGGAGATCAACTCGTTCACGGTCCATGTCGCGTGGCCGTAAACTTCAAGGAAGCTGACATCGGACTTGGCGACGTTGCAAAATCCGAGGCTGAAGAAGCCGTTGGTGCAGGTCTCCGGTCCGCCGAGACCGTTAAATTCCTTGCCGCCCGGATAGTAGTAATACCAGAGGCCGATATCGAAGGCCAAAGGGCCGAAGGTCGGCCGCACGCCGCCGTAGAAATCGATCTCCGCCGCCGCCCGGTTGGGGAAGTCGATGCTTTCGCCGGACAATCCGACGTAAAGTTGGATATCCTTGGTCAGATTGTAGCGCGGTTCGAAATAGGCCGCCACCGACGGACGATGGTTCGACTGCGTAATCCCGCGCCAGATGTAATCATTCATGATCGCGCCGCCGAACGCGATGTCGAACGGCGACGGTTCGGCTACGGGCGCCTTTGCGGCCTTCACCGGCATGTCCGCGGCGAATGCCGGTACTGCCGCGAGCGCCAAAGCCGCAACGGAAGAAAGCATCATCTTTTTCATGGCCCCTGCCCCTTTTCAGCACGATCGGCCTTGCACCGACGTGTTCGCTGCCGCGCGTCGATCCGGAACGGCCGCAAAGCTTTCACCCGCCCCGCGGCGACGGCACAAACGCGCTGTAAAATTTCGACCCTTGGCCTGCTTCCGGCAAGCTGAAAACAGCGGCAATTGCTGCCTTTTTGGGCGTTTACCGCGGCACGTGAAAGAAAACCGACGCCTGTTGCGCCGATGTCACATGTCGCGCCTTCCTCTCTCGTTGGCGGGGGAGGAAGGCCAAGGCCCGATCCTCCGTCCGGGCGGCAAGGCCGACGGCATGGGCTTTGCGTTGCAGCGCGAAGCGCGGTCGCGCCGCCGCACACATGCATCATTCGGCCCGCGCCCGCCGGCTGGCCGCGGCCGATGTCCTTTCCGCGCAGGGGATGTCCGCTTTGCGCGATGATGCCCTAGGCGGCCGCCTTCTTTCGGTTGGCTTCGAGGCGTTGATCGACCAGGGCGACGATGGCGTCGACCTTGGGATGGCTCATGCCCTTCTGCCGCGCGATGAGCTGGACCAGCTTGTCGGCGCGCTCGATATAGGGCGCCCCGTTCTGCAGCGCGCGCGCGGCCGAGGCCGGCCGCGTGAGCGACTGCGCGGCGGCGGCGTATTTCTCGAACGGAACCAGATCGGATTCCCTGGCGCCGAGCTTGAGGCAGAGTTCGAATACGAAGTTGTAGACCTCGCGCGCCTCGGCAATATCCGAATGCACGGCCTCCTGCGCCGTACGCATGCCGTCCTTGGTGATGCAGCGATAGTTGCCGGCGAGCAGCATTGCCCATTTGGCGAGCGGCACGAAGATCGAGTCGTAGACCTTCAACTTGACCGGCAGTTCGATCCTGCCCTCCGGGGCGTCAAAGCGTGCGGCCTCGACGTCCTTCTCGAGGTTGCGGACGATCTCGGTGTCTTTGTCGTCGTCGAATTTGGCGCATTTGAAATTAGTGGGCAGGGTCACGAGAAGTTCGTTGGCCTTGCCGTCGGGCGGACGGATGGCCTGCGGATCCGGGCTGTTGAGCGTGATCTTCCTGGGGTCGACCGAATCCCACACGCGCGGATCGGTATAGGCAGGCTCGAGCGCTTTGTAATCGAGTCCGGGAATGCGCTTGATGTAGGACAGGGGCGGCATGTTCATGATCGACATGCAAGGCACGCGCGCCTTGCCGACGGCGTCAAGCAGCTCGCGCACGCCGGGTGCGCGATATTGGGGCTCCTGCATGCACAGGCCGACGAGATCGTAGTTCTTCGGCTCGACGCCGGTCGCCGGGCCCGCCGTCACCCTGCCGGGCAGCTTGCGGGAGTCGAGCAGCACCGGGTCCTTGCGGCCGCGCACCGGCAGCGTGACCTTGAATCCTTCCGCGTTGATCAGGTCGGCTTCCGCGGGCAGGCAGACGAGGTGGATCGAGTGGCCGCCGAAAAGAAGCTTGGACGCGAGCAGCGACCCATACGATGCCCCCATGAGAAGAATGTTGTATGTCGGCATCCGACTGCTCCCTGTGGCTGGATTTCACTCCAACGGCAACGTTCCCTTTGCGCGCCGAGACCGGAAGTCCGTTGTCGCTGCATGCTATTCGGCGTAGCCAGGCGATGCAATGCGGTGCGTTCGACGGCGCGACGCGGCTCGCGTCCCGGTGCGCGGCGGGCCCGACGAGACGAATCCCGCCTCGCGGCGATGATCAAGCGCGATCGGCCGCCCGACTTTTCCCTGCTCGACCGGCAAGTCGCGCGTCTCGCCGATGCGGCCTTGGTTCATCGCCGCGCCGCCGGCGCGACCACGGTGGTCCCGTCGCGTTGCGAGGAAAGGCGCCGCCCGCTCCAGCCGCGCCCGCGCCGCGCCGGACATCGCCACGGCCGGACCGCAGCCGACGGTCACGGGTTCGACCGATCGGAGGCCTCAGAAAGACCCCGTCGTGAAGTCACCCGCCCGGCCCCAAGCCGCCCAGGGCTGGCGCCGCCGAAACCGTCCCTTGCATGCGTCGGGCGCAAGGCCGCCCCGCTCGTTCCATCTCCCTCGGAAGGGAAAAGAACGAGCGGGGACGGCGCCTCCTCGACCGATGCGTCCCGCACCTGAAGCAGGTTCGGATGGGCGTGTATCGGCGCCGTCACGGCGGGGAGCCCCGCAAGGGGCGACGAAGCCATCGAGGCGCCAGCCCGGCCAATTCTGGATTGCTTGGCTGCGCTCGCGATGACGGGTCAACTTCACCGAAATCCGCTTTAGGTCGGGCCGCCCTCGGCCTTGCTCTCAGGCGCGCCGCCGAAACCCGACGCCGCAGAACCCCCGACCGAGCTCGGGGTCGCCGGAGTTGCGGCCGACACCGGTTTGGTCGCCGCACGCTTCTTCGTGGCGGTCTTTCTCGTGCTCGCCCGGGCCACCTTTTTCACCGTTTTCTTACGCCGCGCGGATGCGGCGGACCGGCGTGTCGCTTTCGCCTTCCGGCCCGCTTTCGCCTGCTTTCGTCGCTTTGCCATGATCAATCCTCCCATTCGGTCCAACCAGTCTCCCAAGCCTCATGCGGCCTTGCCGAATCGCCCGGCGAGCGCCGCGGGTACCGGGCCTCCGGTTGCCCAGTCGATGAGTTCGACGGTGTGGACAACCGGGATCGCGGTGCCGGCGGCGATCTGCGTGATGCAGCCGATATTGCCGGCGGCAATCACGTCGGGCGCGAGCTTCTCGATGTTGGCGACCTTGCGGGCCCGCAACCTCTCCGCCAAAGCCGGCTGAAGAATGTTGTAGGTGCCCGCCGAGCCGCAACACAGATGCCCTTCGGGGACATCTTTGACGATGTAACCGAACTTGGAAAGTAGGTCTTTGGGTTCGTGTCGCACTTTTTGTCCGTGCTGGAGCGAGCAGGCTGCGTGATAGGCAACCGTCAGCGACGGAACCGCCGCGGCCGCGGGCAAGGCCAGACCGTGCAAATATTCGGTGATGTCGCGAGCAAGGGAGGCGATTCGCGCCGCCTTCTCGGCATAGGCGGAATCGCCGTGCAGCATGTAGCCGTAATCCTTCACCGTTGTACCGCAGCCGGACACGGTGACAAGGATGGCGTCCAGGCCGGGACCTTCGATCTCCCGCACCCAGGCGTCGATGTTCTTGCGCGCCTGGGCGAGCGCCTGTTCCTCGCGGCCCATATGGTGGGCGAGCGACCCGCAACAGCCTTCACCCTGCGCGATCACGACCTCGACGCCGGCGCGGTTGAGCAGGCGGACCGCCGCTTCATTGGTCCCGGCCGACAAGACCGGATTGATGCAGCCGGCGAGCAGCGCAACACGACCCTTGCGCGGGCCGGCGGTCGGGAAGACGGCACCGCTACGGTCCGGGGGCGGCGCGGGCCTGCTCCGCGGCACCAGCCGTAGCATGGCGGCGAGGCGCTTGAGGCCGATCCCGCCCGCCAGCGGAGCCAGGGGCCGGAAAAGCTTCCCTGCCACCACCGCGAGGCGGAACAGCGCGGGGTCGGTGAGAATACGGGCCAAGAGGGCGCGCAAAACGCGGTCGCCGAGCGGCCGCCGGTAGGCTTGCTCGATGCGCTCGCGCGCGTAATCCACGAGATGCATGTAGTGCACGCCCGAAGGACACGTCGTCATGCATGCCAGGCAGGAGAGACAGCGGTCGACGTGCTTGACCACCCCGGCGCTCGGCGGACGGTCGTGCTCCAGCATGTCCTTGATGAGATAGATGCGTCCACGCGGGCTATCGAGTTCGTCGCCAAGCAGCACATAGGTCGGGCAGGTGGCGGTGCAGAAGCCGCAATGGACGCAGGCGCGCAGGATCTTTTCCGATTCGGCAACCTTCGGATCCGTCAGTTGCGCGAGGGTGAACGAGGTTTGCATCGCGTTTTGCGGCCCGTGATCACGGGATCGAAACGCGCTTTATACGGAAACGTCAATCCTCGCGTGCCGGACCAACGTGTCTTTCGTCATCAGATGCAGGGCATCGCAAATCTCTGCCGGCAGATGGCCGGGCCCGCGGCAACGGACGGCGGCGGCCCGACCGGCAGCACCGAAGGTCGCAAGCGCCGCGACGGCCGCCTCCCGCGGCGGCCGTATGGCGGCAAAAGCGGCCGCGACGGCGCTCAAGGCGCAGCCGAGGGCGGTGGAAAGCGGCATCAGCGCATGGCCGGATGCCACCGCCACATGCCCGCATCCGTCGCAGGCATAGTCCGTCGCCCCGGTAATCGCGACCACGGTGCCCGTGCGTCGCGCCAAACCGGTTGCGGCCGCCAGCGCTTGGTCCGCCCGGCTCAGCGAATCGACGCCCCTGTGCGCCGCCGCCTCGCCCGCAAGGCTCATGATCTCGGCGGCATTGCCGCGGATGATGTCCGGCGCAAGCGCAACGAGCGCAAGTGCCGTCTCCCTACGATAGCGCGTTGCGCCGCAACCGACCGGGTCGAGTACCCATGGCTTGTCGAGCGCCGCAGCGCGCGCCGCCGCCTTTCGCATCGCGGCGACCCAGGACCGCGACAGGGTGCCGATGTTGATCACCAGTGCGTCGGAAGCCGCAACGAATTCCTCGACCTCGTCCTCCGCATGTACCATCGCGGGCGATGCCCCGAGCGCGAGCAAGATATTGGCCGAGACGCTCATCGCGACATAGTTGGTGATGTTGTGCACGAGAGGACGACGCGCGCGCAGCTCCTCGAGCGCGGTCCACACATCGTCAGGCGAAATGGCAGATGGCATCCGCTTCCCTCCGCCGGCATGATCCGGATCAGGTTCGACGGGTTGGCGGCAAGCCGCCTCTCAGCCTCGCGAGGCACCCCGAGTGGAAATGACCGCATGGTAGGAAGCCCCGTACGGCGGGGCAAGCGTCCGGCTCCCCGCATCAGGTCGGTCACGCGGGCAGGTTGCGCGCCGGCAAAGGCCGCTTTTCCGATAGGAATAATCCCCTTGATCGCGGCGACCCGATCAGCCTGCGCGTTACCCCCTCCCCCCGCGGTCGGCGCCGGAGCGGCCGCGACAAGACGCGACGAGGGCAAACCGGTGCCGAAATGATCAAACCCGGACCTAACCGCCATCGGCTGCCGGATATCGGCCGTCGGCATCACAGCCCGGCCCACATTCGGCCCGGATTGAGCAGGTGTCTGGGATCGAAGCTTTCCTTGACACGCTTCGACAACGCCGCAAGCGCCGCATGCTCCGGCTCGAAGACGTCGGTCGCCGCGCGCACCGCCGCCGGCGCGCGCACCAGCATGGCATGACCGCCGAGCCGGGCCACGACGGAGCGAATGGCGGCGCTGCCCGCGTCATCGGCAAATGGCATGGCCACCCAGACGAGGCCGCCGGCCCAGTCGTAGACCATCCGCGCCGCCGGGGTAATGGCCGCCGCTATCTCGTGACCGCGCGCGGGCGCGGTGGAAATGCGCCAAAGCGGGCGGTCGCGCTCGCCGTCCGCCGCGAAAGGCCGCAATTCGCGGATGCCGCGCCAGAGCAGGCGCGAGTCCCGTTCCTCCAGGATCGTGACCGCGCCGTAATCCTTCATCGAAGCCGCAAGCGCCTGTTTGCGATGCTTGACGGAAGGGGCAAAACCTTCCACCCGAAGGACCGTGGAGGCTTCCGCCTTCGGCAAGGCGTCGAAGAAGGGGGCGACGTGATCGGGCAGATGTGCCGCCGCGGAGACATCGCATGGCGACCCCATTGCCGCCGCCATGGCGGCGCAGGCGCGGGCATCGTCGAGACCGCCGACCAGGATGGTCGCCTCGGTTTCCGGCGCAGGCAGCACCTTGAGCGTGATCTCGGTCATGACGCCGAGCGTGCCCCAGGAGCCGGCGAACAATTTGCACAGATCGTAGCCGGTGACGTTCTTCACCACACGACCACCCGATTTGATGCTCTCGGCGCGGCCGGTGACGGCAGTCATGCCCAGGAAATGGTCCCTGGCCGCGCCGGCCTTGATGCGCCTTGGGCCGGAAAGATTGATGGCCATTGTGCCGCCGATCGTCCCGCGCCCGCCGGGCTGGCCGAGCGCGGGACCGTAGTCGATCGGTTCGAAGGCAAGCTGCTGATCGCTCGCGGCGAGCAGTTTCTCGATCTCGGCGAGCGGCGTGCCGGCCTTGGCCGAAAGAACGAGTTCGGCTGGCTCGTAGAGCGAGATGCCCGAAAGCCCGGACAGATCAAGCGTGACGTCGGTCTGGCTCGGCCGACCAAGCGTGCGTTTGGAGCCCTGCCCGATGATCTCCAGAGTCTTTTCCTCGGCGAGCGCCCACCGCACCGCCTCCTCGACGTCCTTCTCGTCGCGTGGTTTGAGCGTGTCCGTCATCGAAGGTTCGTCATGGCAGGTCGCGCCCGGCGGTCTTCTTTTGAATGCTCGAGGCGCAGCGTGCAGGTGCGGCTCATCCTCGCGGGCATCGCCGCATCGCGCGTCCGGCGCCGGCTCCGGCGAGCGCGGGTCCTTCGCGAACGCCACCTCCATTTGTGCGTGCGACGCCATTCCCTTCGCACGGCAAAAAGAAGGGCTCGGTTTTCGCCCACATCCGTCCACGCCACGATGAGCTAAAACCTCGGAATATCGGGGAACGGCAGTTTGCCCCCGGAGATGTGCATGCGACCCAATTCGGCACAGCGATGCAAGGTCGGAAAGACCTTGCCGGGATTGAGCAGCCCCTTCTCGTCGAAGGCGCATTTGACGCGCTGCTGTGCATTGAGATCGGTCTGCGTGAACATCACCGGCATCAAATCACGCTTCTCGATGCCGACGCCGTGCTCGCCGGTAAGCACGCCGCCGACCTCCACGCAAAGCTTGAGGATTTCGGCGCCGAAGGCTTCGGCGCGGTCAAGCTCGCCTTCCTTGTTGGCGTCGTAGAGGATCAGCGGATGCAGGTTGCCGTCCCCGGCATGAAACACATTGGCCACGCGCAGTCCGTATTTCGCCGCCATATCCTTCATCGCCGCAAGCACGGCCGGCAGTTTTGCGCGCGGGATGGTGCCGTCCATGCAATAATAATCGGGGGAAATGCGGCCGACCGCCGGAAATGCCGCTTTGCGCCCGGCCCAGAACAATACCCGCTCCTCTTCCGAATGCGATGCCCTGCAGGATTTGGCGCGGCAGCGCCGCGCGATCTCCTCTACCCGCGTGATCAAATGGTCGACCTCCGCCTGCGGGCCGTCGAGCTCGACGATCAGCAGGGCCTCGCAGTCGAGCGGATAGCCGACATGCACGAAATCCTCCGCGGCGCGAATCGCCGGCCCGTCCATCATTTCCATGCCGGCGGGGATGATGCCGGAGCCGATGATGAGCGAGACGCACTCGCCGGCGTCTTCCGAGCTCGGAAATCCGATGAGAACCGCACGCGCGGTTTCCGGTTTCCTTAGGATGCGAACGGTCACTTCGGTGACGACGCCGAGCAGGCCCTCCGAGCCGGTGACGAGACCGAGAAAATCGTAGCCCGAGCTGTCAAGATGGCGCCCGCCGATGCGCAGGATTTCGCCCGTCATCAACACGATCTCGCAGCCGAGCACATTGTTGGTCGTCACGCCATATTTCAGGCAGTGCACGCCGCCCGAGTTCTCGGCGATATTGCCGCCGATCGTGCAGGCGATCTGCGACGACGGATCGGGAGCATAGTAGAAGCCGCGCTCGGCTACCGCATTCGACACGGCGAGATTGGTGACGCCGGGTTCGACCACCGCCACGCGGTTGTCAAAGTCGATCTCGCGGATGCGATTGAATTTGGCCATGCCGAGCAGCACGCCGTCGGCAAGCGGCAAGGCCCCGCCCGAAAGCGAGGTGCCCGCCCCGCGCGGCACGACCTTGATGCCCTCCTCGTAGCAGTAGCGCAGCACCGCGGAAACCTGCTCGGTGGTCTCCGGCAACACCACCACCATCGGCATTTGGCGATAGGCCGTAAGGCCGTCGCTCTCATAGGCCCTGAGCTCGTGCTCGGAGGTGATGACTCCCTCGCCAGGGACGAGTTGGCGCAGCGCCGCAATGATGGTCTTGCGCCGCCGCAGCACCGCGGCGTCCACCTCCGGCAGGCGAACCGTCATGTCATCAACCCGAGGATCTTAGGCCACAAAGAAATCATAGCAGCCATTTGACGCGTTACACAGAGGGCTGGCAAAACCGGGGCACGACTCGGAACGGCGATCGGTGCGGGCCGGGTACGCGACTGAAGGAGCACGTCCCATGAAAGCAAGCTTGGCAGTGGCGGCGCTGGCGACGGCGCTGGTCTACGGACCGGGCGCGCGCGCGCAAGACGCGGCCGCCGGCGAACAGGTGTTCAAGAGATGCATGCCCTGCCACCGCATCGGCGAAGGCGCCAAGAACCTCGTTGGCCCCGAACTCAACGGCCTTGACGGCCGCAAGGCCGGCTCGGTCGTCGGCTACAATTATTCCGATGCCAACAAGAATTCCGGGATCACGTGGAACGAGACCACGTTCAAGGAGTACATCAAAGATCCGCGCGGCAAAATTCCCGGTACGAAGATGGTGTTTCCCGGCATCAAGAACGAGAAGGAGGCGGCCGACCTCTGGGCCTATCTCAGGCAGTTTGGCCCGGACGGCAAGAAGAAGTAGCCGTGCGCAGGCCCTTGGGCAGGGCTGGGTCCGTCGACGTCCACGACGGGCTAGCCGCGCAGGATGACCGCATCCAGGATGGGCGATGAGGAGGCTTGCAACATGATCAAGGACATGATCGTCAATCTCGGCTTGGCCGAGCGCGACCCCACCGTCGATTACGCCGTTTCCATGGCGGAGGCCTTCGCCGCGCACATCCTTGGCGTCGCATTCGCCTATGAGCCGGTGATACCTGGCACCGTGATGGGGGGCATGCCGCCCGAGGTCATCGACGCGCAGCGCAATGAAGCCAATCAGAAGGCGCGCGCCGCGCTCGCGCGGTTCGAGCAGGCCGCAAAGCGCGCGGGCGTGATGTTCGAGACGCATCTTGCCGAAGCCAGCATCGCCGGCGGCGCCGACCGTTTCAGCCGCCTCGCGCGCCGGTTTGACATCGCGGTGGTGGGTCAACCCCGGCGGGGGGAAACCGCGGCGGAGGAGGTATTGAGCGAGGCGGTGCTGTTCGATTCGGGACGCCCGGTCGTGTTCGTGCCGTTCATCCAACGCGGCGGATTCAAGCCCGACCGCACGATGATTGCATGGGACGGCAGCCGCGCCGCGACCCGTGCCGTGGCCGACAGCCTGCCCCTGCTGCAGAAAGCCAAGACCGTGGAGATCGTCATCGTCGCGAGCAAACCGGAAAAGGACGACGAAGTGCCGGGCGCCGATCTCGCCCAACATCTGGCGCGACATGGCCTCGCGGTCGAGGTCAAGCGCATCACCTCGCCGGATGTCGATGTCGCCTCCACCCTTCTTTCCTATGCCGCGGACGCCGGTGTCGACATGATCGTGATGGGCGGCTACGGCCATTCGCGCCTGCGCGAATTCGTGCTCGGCGGCGTGACCCGCGGTCTTCTCGAATCGATGACGGTGCCGGTGCTGATGTCGCACTGAACCTGCGCTCGTCCCCGACGAGGCCGGAGGCCTCCCGGTCAGGTCAAGGCCAATTGCACAACCAACCCGCGGGCGCGGGCATCGGCAACTCCGAGCGCGCGCAGCGCGAAAAGCGTCATCTCCTGCACGACGGCGCAACGAACTCCCGCCGCGTCGGCCGGCGGAGGCGCGAGCGGACCGATCAGACCCTCGATCACCGCGCCGAGCACGGCGGCCGAGGCCGCGCGCGCGTCCTGTTCGGGCAGATGACGACCGGCAATCGCCGCCTCGATCCGGAGCTCCAACTCATTCGCCAAACTGCGGCGAAATCCCCGCTGTGCCGCATCGAGTTCGGCACCGGCCGGCTCGCCGAGCACCGACCATAAGAGCCTGCGCGCCCTCAAGGCGTGAACGACCAACGCCGCGACGGCGGCGGCCAGGGCCGACAGCGGCCCGGGCGCCGCCTCGGCCGCGGCGCGCACCGCATTGATCGTGCCGGAGGCCGCGCGCGCCATCACCTCAGCCACGAGATCGGTCTTGCGCGGGAAATAGCGGTAGACCGTACCGACGGCGATGCCGGCGCGCGCCGCCACGGCCGCGATCTGCACCGCCCCCAGCCCGCCGGCCGAGGCAAGGGCGGCCGCCGCATCGAGAATGGTCTGCTCGCGGGCGGCAAGCCTACGAATGACATTCTCGGTGCGTCGGTAAGCCATGAATGGAGTGAATGCCGATTCACGATTCAGCGCAATTCTCATCTCGCGGCGGGCACGGATCCGACCCGTGGGCAAGGTCGATTCTCATTGTCGCCCAAGGGCCGGCCGGTTTGCGGGCTGCAGGCGGATGACCCGGCCCCAATTGCGGCGCCTCAATTCCGTTCGGCGGCGAGCGCCTTGGTCCTGATGGTGGTCAGCGTCGCGCCGGGCGTGATGGCCTCGGGGTCGAGCTTCAGGTGAATGATCGACGGCCTGCCGCTCGCGACCGCCTGCGCGAAGGCCGGGGGAAAATCCGCCGTCTTTTCGACCAGCGCGCCGAAACCTCCGAAGGCCCTGGCATAGGCGACGAAATCGGGATTGCGCAGATCGGTGGCGATCACGCGTCCGGGATATTCGCGCTCTTGATGCATGCGGATCGTGCCATAGAGACGGTTGTCGGCGACGACGACGATGACCGCCAAGTCGTACTGCACCGCGGTGGCGAAGTCCTGTCCGGTCATGAGGAAATCCCCGTCGCCGGCGATGCAGACCACGGTGCGGTGCGGATGCAGGCGCTTCATCGCCAGCGCGGCCGGAAATCCGTAACCCATGGAGCCCGAGGTCGGGGCGACCTGAGTCGCAAACCGGCGGAATCGATAGAAACGATGGATCCAGGCCGCGAAATTCCCGGCGCCGTTGGTGACGATCGCGTCCTCCGGCAGGTTTTGTCGCAGCCAGATCATCACCTCGCCGAGATTGACCATGCCCGGCAGCGGCGTGGCCTGTTCGGTCCAGGCGAGGAAATCGGCATGGGCCGCCTCGCTTTCGCCCTCCCAAGGGACCGGGCCGGGAGGCTGCAGGCGCTCGAGCGCAGCGCAGAAGGCGGTCGGGGAAGCATTGATGGCGAGCGCGGGATGATAGACGCGACCGAGTTCTTCCGCACCCGGATGCACATGGACCAGCACCGTTTGCGGCTCGGGAATATCGAACAGCGTATAGCCCTGCGACGGCATCTCGCCGAGGCGGCCGCCGATCAACAACACGAGATCGGCGCGCTTGATGCGCGCCAGCAATTTGGGATTGGGCCCGATGCCGAGATCGCCCGCATAACAGCGATGCAGCGCATCGAACAGGTGGCTGCGGCGGAAGGTGGTCGCGACCGGAAGCGCAAAGCGATCCGCAAAACGCGCGAATGCCGCACATGCCGATTCCGACCAGCGACTGCCGCCGAGCAAGGCGATCGGTCGCCGCGCCGACCACAGCAATTTTTGCAGGCGTTCCATGTCGCCTGGTCCAGGCCAAATTTCCGCGGGCTCGAATGGCTTGGCATCGGGCACGCTCACGCGCTCGCCCAGCATGTCCTCGGGCAGCGCGACCACCACCGGCCCCGGGCGACCGTTGCAGGCGGTATGGAAGGCGCGCGAAACGATTTCGGGGATGCGCGCCGGATCGTCGATCTCGGTCGCCCATTTGGCGAGCGATCCGAACACGGCGCGATAATCGAGCTCCTGGAACGCCTCCCGGTCGCGCATCGACCGCGCGACCTGGCCGACGAAAAGGATCATCGGCGTCGAATCCTGGCGCGCGATATGAACGCCCGCGGAAGCATTGGTCGCGCCCGGCCCGCGGGTGACGAAAGCGATCCCGGGGCGCCCGGTGGCCTTGCCGACCGCTTCGGCCGCCATGGCGGCCGTGCTTTCGTGGCGGCAGACGGTGAGCGCGATCGGACTGTCGTAAAAGGCGTCCAGCGCGGCGAGGTAGCTCTCGCCCGGCACGCAGAAGACATGGCGCACGCCGTGGACCGCAAGCTGGTCGATCAGGACTTCGCCGCCGGTTCGCATCCCGTCATTCGATCGCATGCATGCAGAACTCCGAGTGTGCGGTCGACCGCCGGGTGCCTGGCTTCGATCAGACATGCGCCCTGCCGGCCGATGACCGCGCGCAGCAATGGGGCAAGACCCCGCAAGCTATAGACCATCACGCCCGCGCCCGCGAGCGGCTTGGCCGCGCCTCGGCAAAGGCGCGGCCGGGAGGAAAACGAGCTGCGGGCGGCGGCATGCACCGCGGATGACCGGTCACCCCTCGGCAGCAGCAAGATCACCCCGCGCAAACTCCGCTTGCCTTGGACCGGGCCGCCGGCGCGCGGCCAGCCGCTATCGCCAAGCGCAGGCACGGCCGCCATGCCGCGCGATCACGCCCGCTCTTGGCACCAAGGCCGCGGGCATCCGCCCACGACCAACTGTCGCGCCCGCGTCCGGCGACGAAACGGGGGTCCTAGCCTTTTCGCCTTTTCAACGATGGATCTTCGGCATGCTCAGCGGTGGCGCGAAAGGTGCCGGCACCATGAGCACGTTGCGCTGGCTGACCACATTGCCCGCCTTCGCGCTCTCGGCGAGGTAGCGCTTCCAGTCGGGATCCGCAGCCATCTTGGCGCGCTTGGCCTCGCGGTCGGCGGCGCTCTCATAAACCCAGCCGTGCACCAGCGTGTTGAGTTCGCCGCTTTCCGCCACGAGATAATAGAGCGGCTCGCCGAGATAGCGGAGCTGCACCGGATAGCCGAGCTTGCCGTAGAGATCGAGCTGGTCCGGCAGGGTGCCGGGTCGAACGGTGTAGGTCCGATGGTCGATGAGCACGTCGCGCCTCCCTTGCTTGACCGCGTCATTGCGGCGCGCGCACTTTTCCCGGCGAGGAGCGACTCGGTCAATACGCTTCCGTCACGCCCAGGCGCCGCGCCGTCTTGCGATCGACGGAGCGGGCCGAACGCTGCTCGGCCGGTTTGCGGTGGTGGCCCAGATTGCTCGCCGTATTGACCAGCGCAAGGTGCGAGAAAGCCTGCGGGAAGTTGCCGATGAGACGCCGTTCGCGCGGATCGTATTGTTCGCTCAGCAGGCCGACGTCGTTGCGCAACGACAAAAGCCGTTCGAACAGCCGCACGGCGTCGTCCTTGCGGCCGAGCATCAGGTAGGCATCGGCAAGCCAGAAGGAGCAGGCGAGAAAGACGCCCTCCCCGGGCGGCAGACCGTCCGCGGCGGTGGCCGTGTCGTAGCGCAGGACGAGTCCATCCACCGTCAATCGCGCCTCGATCGCCGCCACGGTGGCGCGAATGCGCGGATCCTGCGGCGGCAGGAAGCCGACGGCGGGAAGCAGCAGCAGGCTCGCATCGAGCTCCTTGCTGCCATAGGCACGCACGAATGCGCCCAACGCAGGATCGAAGCCATGCGCACAGATGTCGACATGGATTTGCTCGCGCAAAGCCCGCCACCGCGCGACCGGACCGGGAAGATTGAAGCTTTCGGCGCTTTTCACCGCGCGGTCGAAAGCAGCCCAGGCCATCACCTTGGAATAGGTGAAATGCTGCCGACCGCCGCGCACCTCCCAGATACCCTCGTCGGGCTCCGCCCAGATCGTTTCCAGATAGGCGAGCAGCTCGCGCTGGAGATCCCAGCCCGCCTCGACCAGGCCGAGCCCGCCCTGGCGCGCCTGATGCAGGGCATCCATGACCTCGCCGAAGATATCGAGTTGTCGCTGGCTGTGCGCCGCATTGCCCACGCGCACCGGCCGGGAATTCTCGTAGCCGGGCAACCAGGGCACTTCCCACTCGCTGAGCCGCCGTTCGCCGCGGATGCCGTACATGATCTGGATCTGACGCGGGCTTCCGGCCGCGGCGCGCATCAGCCAGTCGCGCCACATGCGCGCTTCCTCGTAATAGCCGGCGTTCATCAACGCGAGCAGCGTGAAGGTTGCGTCGCGCAACCAGCAGAACCGATAATCCCAGTTGCGCGGACCGCCGATCTGCTCCGGCAATGACGTGGTCGGCGCGGCGACCATGCCGCCGGTCCGCACGTCCGTGAGCGCCTTGAGCGTGATCAGCGAGCGGCAGACGGCATCGTCCCACGGACAGGAAATGACGTTCTTGCCGATCCAGCCGGTCCAGAAGGACTCGGTGGCCTTGCACTGCGCCTCCGCGTCGATCGGTTCCGGCAACGGGTGATAGGAGCGTGCGTAAGATAGCACGAATGCGAGGCGCTCGCCGGCCGTGACCGTGAAATCGGCGACGGTCTTGAAATTCTCGCCGCGCATGCGCACTGCCGAGCGCAACGCGACCATATCGGGACCCGCAACGGCCCGTATCGTGCTGTCATCGACGCGCGTGACCCAGGGCACGGTTGCACCATAGCCGAAGCGCAACACGAGCTCGCTGTGCATGGCGATTCGGCCGCGGGTGCCGGCCACGATGCGCACCAGATGCGACTCGCCGTCCTGCCGCGGGAGGGCGCGGGGCGGCATGAAGTCGACGAGGGTGACGGCGCCATCCGCCGTCTCGAACGTCGTTTCGAGGATCAGCGTGTTGGGGCGGTAGCGGCGCGTGACGCGAACGGCGGGTTGCTTGGGCGCGATGCGCCAGCGGCCATGCTCCGGCGTCCCCAGGAGCGCAGCGAAACATGCGTCCGAATCGAAGCCGGGCCAGCACAGCCAATCGATCGAACCGTCGCGCGCCACCAGTGCGGCGGTCGCGAGATCCCCGATCAGCGCATAGTCTTCGATACGCGCGGACATGGTTTTCGTCTTTCCGCTATCGCCGCTAGGCGGCAAAATCGAGCACTACCTTGACGTCGTCGGAACGGACCTCGAAGGCTTCGCGCCAGCGAGCAAGCGGAACCCGGCGGCTGATGAGACGCGCGAGCCAATCCTTGTCCGCTTTGGCGAGCGCCTCCGCAGCGGCGACGTAATGGCGCCGATTGGCGTTGACGGAGCCGAACACCAGGCTGTTCTCCAGCACCATCGTGCGGTTAAGGTCGCCGACGTCGAAGCTGAGCTTGTGGCCGCCCGAGGACACGCCGGCAAGGCAGACGATGCCCTGCGGCGCGGCACGGCGCAACGCGTCCAGCACGACGTTACCCGCGCCGGTGCATTCGATGACCACGTCGGGCGCGAGCGCGCCGAGGTCGCCGACGTGATAGACGGCGCCAAGATCACGCGCGAGCTGCGGCTTCGGGCCGCCCGTCACGCGGTCGAGGATGTGGACGTCGAGTCCGCGCTGCTTGCCGATGAGCGCCGCAAGCAGGCCCACCGGCCCCGCCCCCGTGATCAACGCAACCCGCGGTTGCCAGGACGCGCTGCGCTTTCCGATGCGCTCGACATGATCCCAAGCCTTGGCCACGACGCTGGTGGGCTCGAGCAGCACGCCGAGGATGCCGAGCCGCGGATCGAGCTTGACCGCGAAGTCGCTCTCCAGCCGGAATTGTTCGGCGCCATAGCCGTGGCGTTGCTTGATTCCGCGTTCGGTATAGCGCCCGTTGCGGCACATGTCCCATTCGCCGGCCGCGCATGCGGCGCACGGCACCGGGTCGGGCCGGCGCACGATGCCGACGACGAGATCGCCGCGCCGGAATCCGCTGCCTTCCGGCGCCGCCTCCACCTGGCCGAGCGACTCGTGACCGAGGATCAGGCGTCGCGCGCCCGACGGCGCCCAGCCGTAGCTCCCGGCGACAATTTCCCGATCCGTGCCGCAAATGCCGAGCGCCAAGGCGCGGACCAACAGATTGCCATCGCTTGCAGGCGGGTGAGGAACGTCTTCAAGATCGATCGAATGGGGCCGCCCGGGCTCGACTGTCAGCGCACGCATAAGGGACGCCTCCCGTGTCGTCCCCTCACCGCAACATGGCGATCGATAGCGTCAATTCAAGGTCTTCGTCACCTGTCCGCGCTGCCATGGCTGCGACGCCGCCGCGTCGTGTTTGCGACGATTCGAGGTCGCCGCGCCCGCCGCGCGCGCCAGGCGCGCGATGGCGCCCCGAAGCCATGCGGCGGGCGCCGCGCAGCCCCGCCCAGTCGAGGACTTGGCGCGCGGCGGCAAAACGAGCATAGATCGCCTCGTCCTTCCGGTGCCCGGAATGCGTCCTCCCGCCAGACATCGCTCCCTGTCCACGCGTCAGCTCGCCGTGGGACTCGCGGGTTACTGCGCCTTCATCAATCTTTATTCGCCGCAGTCCATTCTGCCGCTTTTGTCGCGCGAATTCAGCGCCACGGCCGCCGAAGTGTCCACCATTATCACCGTCAGCACGCTCGCGGTGGCGGCGACCGCTCCCTTCACCGGCACGGTCGCCGACGTGCTGGGCCGCAAGCGGGTCATCGTCGCCGCCATGTTCGCGCTCACGGTGCCGACATTGATGGTCGGCCTCGCCTCCAGCCTGTCGGAGCTCATCTTCTGGCGGGTGATGCAGGGGCTGATGCTGCCTCCGATCTTCGCCGTTACCGTCGCCTATATCGGCGACGAATGGCCGGCGCGCGAGGCGACCACCGCCGCGGGCATCTACTCCTCCGGCTCGAGCCTGGGTGGGTTCAGTGGGCGATTGGTGACCGGCCTCGTTGCCGACCTGATCGGCTGGCGCGCCGGCTTCATGACGCTCGCCGGCATCACGCTGGCGGGCGCCGTGGCGGTTGCGTGCCTGCTACCGCGCGAGCGCAAATTCGTGCGTTCGGAGGGACTCGTTGCGTCGGGCCGGCAGATGCTGTCGCATTTGCGCGACCGGCAGCTGCTCGCGACCTATGCGGTCGGCTTCGGCGTGCTGTTCAACTTCATCTCCACGTTCACCTATGTCAGCTTTCACCTTGCCGCCGCACCCTACGGCTTGTCCGCGGGCTGGCTCGGCGCGCTGTTCGTGGTCTATCTCACCGGCTCGGTATTGACACCCTGGATCGGCTGGGCCGTGGGCCGTTTTGGACGGCGGCGCTTCATGATCGCGATCATCGCGCTGTGGATGCTCGGCATTGCGCTCACGCTCTCGCCCTGGCTGACGCTGATCATCGCCGGACTCGCGCTCGGCGCGGGATGCGGACTGATCTGCCAGGCGGTCTCCACCAGCTACGTGACGATCACGGCCAGGGCCGGCCGTTCCTCCGCGGTGGGTCTCTATGTGACGAGCTTCTACATCGGGGGCAGCTTCGGGGCCGCCTTGGGCGGAGTGGCGTGGACCTTCGGTCGCTGGCCCGGTTGTGTCGCGCTGGTCGTCGCCATGCTCGTCATCATGGCGGCCATAGTGCACTTCGCCTGGGCGCGCGGGAGGCCGACGGCGTCAGAGCCGCCGCCGATCGAAGCCGCCTGATCGTCAACGCGTCCCCGACCAGACCGGTTTGGACGCGACGAGCAACGGCCCATAAACCACCACGAAGACCACAAAGCCGATGATCCAGGCCGCGCCGGCCCATTCGAGGAGCGCGTATGATCCGGCAAAGGCCGCCCCAATGCGCAGCAACGCGGCCGCCAACACGAGGGCATAGACCGCTTGCGTCGCCGGCCCCGCTTGCAGAGCCTGCCCGGTATGACCGAGCGTCGCCCGCGTCATCACCGCGAGCGTCATCAGACCGATGGCTCCCGTCGTCCAGGCGTGAATGCCGGCCGTGGACGGCACGGCGGCAGTCAAGGCGGAAGCGCCGACCAGCAGGAATCCCGCGGGGACAAACAGATAGCCCACGTGCAAGACCAGCACGAGTCGATCGGCGACCGTCCGATGGCCGCTCCATCGCGCGAGCCGTACGATCTGGAGCAACCCCGCCAGCGCCAGCATGACACCGCTTGCCGGATGCGTCGGCGCGACGATCCACCCAAGCAGCGCGCATGCGCTCGCGGCAAGGGTCAGCGCGTCGAAACGGGAAAACGGCTTCGGCAGAAGACCGGGATTGTGGCGCACCAGCCAGTTGTGGGTGAAGCTCGGCACGATACGACCCCCGATCAATGAGATCAGCAACACGATGGCGCCAAGCCCGATGCGAGGACCGTAGGCGCTCGTGCCGTCGAGAAGCACTTCCGCGTGAAACACGGCGTTGCCCGCGATCAGCACACCGAGCAAGAGCAGGACGCGCAGATTGCGCCAGTTCTTTCCGGCCACGATCTCTCGGCCGGCAACGATGGCGAGCGTCATCAGAAAGGCGACGTCGATGACCGCGGCCGTCGTCGCACCGATCCAGGCCGATAACAGAATCGCCAAGCGACCGGCCGCCCAGAGCAACACGAGGCCCCCGAGCGGCCAGCCGCTGACGGGTAGACGGCCGGTCCAGTTCGGGATCGCGGTGAGCAGGAAGCCCGCGACCGCCGCGGCCACGTAGCCGTAAAGCATTTCATGCATGTGCCAATCGAGCGCGCCGAAGGCGATTGGCAACGTCAATTGCCCGAAATATTGCGGCAGCCAGATGAGTATCGCGAAGGGCGCCCACAGTCCGGCTGCCAGAAAGAAGGGGCGGAATCCGTAGGCGAACAGCGCAGGACCGGCATAGCCGCGACGGCGGCTCAACGCGGCGGGCATCGACATGAATCTCGACCTCCTTGACACGCGCGGGCACGATTGCAGATCAAGGCGCATTCGGCCGAAAGACGGCGGCAAGCTCTCGGCCGCGCGCCGCCGTGAACAGCGATGGCCACCGATTCCCGCCACCCGGTGGCGCCCGTAACCCGTCCACATCCGCGGCCGCGAGATATTGCCCGACCCTGCCCCTGATCCGGCGCGGCGCTACGCCGCACCGGCGCAGGTTCCGCGATGCCCGACCCCCGCGCTGCGACAGGAGCCGTGGATGGCGCGATGCGCGGACAGGCGGAGGGATTGGTCTCGACATCACTCCCGGGCAGCGGGCGCCCTGGCGCGGCGGACGATGCCCGCAAGCCCTCTCGGCGGCTCGATGCGAACCGTGCACGCAGTTTGGCCGTTGCCCCCGGCGGGAAAAGCGAGCCGATCAACGCTGCGCCATCGATGTTCGCGGCTTTCCGTCGGTCGGCCGACGCGGGCGACGACCACATCGACACGCTTGATCCGCGCTATCCCTGCGGCTGCGGCGCGACCTCGCCGGTGGGCGAGCCGGGTCGCTGACGCGGCTTGCCTGCCGGGGGAACCGCCGAGGAGCGAGGGCCTGCAGGCTCGATCACGCTTTCGCGCACCGGACGCTTGCCCTGGAGCAGGTCCTTGATCTCCTCGCCGGTCAGCGTCTCGAATTCGATCAGGCCCTTGGCCAACACTTCGAGGTCGGCGCGCTTCTCCGTCAGAATCTGCTTGGCCTCGGCGTAAGCGGCCTCGATCAGGCGACGAATCTCGGCATCGATCTTGCGTGACGTCTCCTCGGAAATGTTCTGTTGGCGCGTGACCTGATAGCCGAGGAACACCTCGTCCTGGTTCTCGCCGTAAGCGACGGTGCCGAGTTCCTCCGACAAGCCCCAGCGCGTGACCATCATGCGGGCGAGGCGGGTCGCCTGCTCGATGTCCGATGCCGCGCCCGAGGTGACCTTGTCCTTTCCGAATACCAGTTCTTCCGCGACACGGCCGCCCATCATGATGGCGAGGCGCGACGTCATCTGTTCGAGCGACATCGACAGCTTGTCGCGCTCGGGCAGCTGCATCACCATGCCGAGCGCGCGGCCGCGCGGGATGATGGTCGCCTTGTGGACCGGATCGGCCGCCTTGACGTTAAGTGCGACGATGGCATGCCCGCCCTCGTGATAGGCGGTGAGAAGCTTCTCCTCATCCGTCATCACCATGGACTTGCGCTCGGCGCCCATCATCACCTTGTCCTTGGCATCCTCGAACTCGGCTTGCGTGACCATGCGCTTGTTGCGTCGCGCCGCCAGCAACGCGGCCTCGTTCACAAGGTTCATCAAATCGGCGCCGGAAAAACCGGGCGTGCCGCGCGCGATCGTCTTGAGATTGACGTCGGGCGCCAGCGGAACCTTGCGCACGTGCACCTTCAAAATCTGCTCGCGACCGACGACGTCGGGATTGGGCACCACCACCTGGCGGTCGAACCGGCCGGGACGCAACAGCGCCGGATCCAGCACGTCGGGGCGGTTGGTGGCGGCGATCAGGATGATGCCCTCATTCGCCTCGAAACCATCCATTTCCACCAGCAACTGGTTGAGCGTCTGCTCTCGCTCGTCATTGCCGCCGCCCAGCCCGGCGCCGCGATGGCGACCGACCGCATCGATCTCGTCGATGAAGATGATGCACGGCGCGTTCTTCTTCGCCTGCTCGAACATGTCGCGCACGCGCGAGGCGCCGACGCCCACGAACATCTCGACAAAGTCGGACCCCGAAATGAGGAAGAACGGCACATTGGCTTCGCCGGCGACGGCGCGCGCGATCAAGGTCTTTCCCACGCCCGGAGGGCCGACCAACAACACGCCGCGCGGGATGCGCCCGCCAAGGCGCTGGAATTTCCCCGGGTCACGGAGAAATTCGACGATCTCCTGCAGATCCTGTTTGGCTTCGTCGACGCCGGCGACATCCTCGAAGGTGACGCGGCCGTGGGTTTCGGCCAAAAGTTTTGCCCGCGATTTGCCGAAGCCGAGCGCCTTGCCGCCGGCGCCCTGCATCTGGCGGGAAAGGAAAATCCAGACGCCGATAAGCGCGATGAAGGGCAGCCACGACACGAGCAGCGACACGAACCAGGGCACGTTGTCGGAAGGCGGCTTGGCCGTGATCGAGACGCCCTTGGCGTAGAGTTTCTGCACCAGACCGGGGTCCTGCGGCGCATAGGTCTGGAAACTGCTGCCGTTCTGGAACGTGCCGCGGATATCCTGGCCCTGGATGGTCACGTCGCGCACGCGACCTTGATCCACCTCGTTGAGGAATTGTGAGAAGGAAATGTCCTGCGAGGCGGTGCGCTGCCCCGGATTCTGAAAGAGCGTGAACAGAGCCAGCAGCAGGAGGACGATGATCACCCAAAGGGCAAAGTTGCGAAGATTGGCATTCATCAGGCGTTTCTACGCCGCAAAGGGTTGCGCCGCAGCTCCATGTTTCCGTCCTACGACATTCGGGGCCAATGCTCGTCCAGACCTGCGTCGAATGTAGGCACCGCAATGAGGCAAGGAAAGGCCCGATTTAACGGATTTCCGTCCATTCTAGCGCGTTTTCGTGCCGGCCGCTGCACCCCTTCCGCCCGTGGTTAAGTTTCTCGCACGCCGCGGCGGGGCCGGCTCGATCACGACATTTATCCCAGCCAATGTCACGACCGCCCCCGCCAAGCTCCGCCGCAGGCGACCTTTCGTCGCGATGGCCGCCGCCAGCGCCGATTGGAGAGCCTCGAGCTTGCCGAGTTCGACCGGTCCTTCGGTCCCGATCCGTGCCACAAGTCGCCCGAGAAGCCGCAGTGCGATCTCGGTCGGCAGATCGGCCAGGCGCGCGGCTTCCAGCGTCACTGCGCCGCCGGGCAGTTCGACCAGCAGGGCGCGCGCCGCCTGGTCGGTCGCCGCCTCCAGCGCCGCCTCCGCGCGCTTGACACGATGGGCGAAGAGCGCGAGCCGGGCGCTGTCGAGCCCCTCCTCCGCCAGCGCCGGCAGCAGAGCGCGCAGCCGCGTCCGCGCAAAACGAGGATCGCGATTGGACGGATCGCTGGCGAAAGGAATTCTCGCGGCCTTGAGCGTGGCCAGCAGCCGCGACTTGGGAACGTCGAGCAGCGGACGAACGAGCTCGAGATCCGGGGCACCGGGCAGCGCCGCGCGCCGACTCATGGCCGCCAAGCCGCTCAGCCCGCTGCCGCGACAGAGGCGAATAAGCACCGTTTCGGCCTGATCGTCACGGGTATGGGCGGTGAGCACGTGGCGGGCCTCGGTCGCACGCGCGGCGGCGGCGAGCAGTCGATAACGCGCCGCGCGCGCCGCTTGCTGCAGGCCGGTGGCGGGCTTCTTCCCCGTCCAACGCAGGATGCGGTGCGGCAGCCCCAATTTGCGTGCCAGACGGCCCACGGCGACGGCCTCGCGCCGCGATTCGGGGCGCAGGCCGTGGTCGACCGTCGCGACGACGAGTTTGGGCCCGGTTTTACGCGAAGCGCGCCAACGCGCCATCAGCAGCATCAGTGCGGTCGAATCCGGTCCTCCCGAAACAGCAATGATCGCCGCGGGCAGATCGGAGAGATCGGAAAAGAGCGCGCTGGCTTCGGAGACGGAAATGGGCCTTGTCTCAGCAATGCGCACGCTTCTGTTCCTGCGCCACACTGCGCTTGATCCCGGCCGGGACACGCGGATATTTGCGGCCCACTTCCGCGAGCGTCGCGCAGGCGGCTTCCTTCTGATGCATCGCCGCAAGCGACTGGCCGAGCCGCAACAGCGCCTCGGGCGCCTTGGCCGAGTGTTCGTACTTGGTCGACACGGTCAGGAAGGCTTCCGCCGCGTCGCGATAACGCTGCTGCTGGAACAGGCTTTCGCCGAGCCAATACTGCGCGTCGGGGACGAGACGCTCGTCGGGATGCCGCCGGATGAAGTCGCGGAAGGCCTGGACGGCGAGGGCATAATCCTTGTGCAGCACGTAGCCGTAGGCCATGTCGTATTCGTCCTGCGGACGCGGCGACGGCGGCAAGGTCGCAAGATTGACGCCGGTCGGAGGTGAAGGGGGAGGCGAGGCAGGGGCATTGCGCTCGGCCGGGGTGGCGAGCGAATTGAGGTCGAGCGGTGCGCCGGCCTCGCGGCCTGCGGGCGCGCCGACCGCGGGCTCGGCGGCGGCCGGCATGGGAGGGGCGGCCGGCGCCGCCACGCCCCGCGCTTCGAGGTTGAGCGCGCGCGGCGCGCCGGGGGCGTTGGGATTCTTGGTCGGATCGAAGGCGTCGGAATGCCGATCCACCGGCGGCAGCGTGCTTGGAGTGGCTGCCGGGGGTGCGGCCACGGGGGGCGCGCTCACGGGCGGCGCGCCGGCCGGCGGTGCCGCGGGGGCCGCGCCGCGGGCTCCAAGCTGCTGCAGCTGCATCTGCAGCAGCTGGTTCTGATGCTGCAGCTGTTCCACCGTCCCGGTTAGCTGCCGCAGCGCATTCTCCAAGCGAGCGACGCGCGCGGAAAGTTCGCCCGCTTCGTCGTTCTGGACCACCGTGCGGTTCTGGCTCTGCGGCGGCTCGCCTCGATTGAAGATGTCATCGAAAAGACCGCCGCGATCCTGCGCCCGAACCGCGCCGGCGATGACGAGCATGGCGAACGCAGCGAGCACAACTGTGCAACGCGGATGTTGCAAGCGGTTCATTGTGATTACGGTCCGGCCCCGGTCTCCGGGAACCCCCAGCATCGAGCGCCGCTGCGTCGAAATTGTGACTGCGAACGGGACCGGGAGGTTGCCCGATCCTCGCCCGGGAGGCGGCGCCGCATGTCCACACCGCACCTTGATCGATCGCGACGACCGCGCGGCCTACGAGCTCGCGTTGAGCACGGTCACCGCGCGACGATTCTGTGCCCAGCAGGAGATGTCGTCACACAGCGCAACCGGCCGCTCCTTGCCGTAGGATATCGTGTTCATGCGGTTGGCCGCGATGCCGCGCGAAATCAGATAATCGCGCACGGCCTGCGCGCGCCGAGCGCCGAGCGCGAGATTGTACTCGCGCGTCCCGCGCTCGTCGGCATGCCCCTCGATCGTGAAAGTATATTGCGGATAGCGGCTCAGCCATTGCGCCTGCTTGTCGAGGGTGGCGCGCGCCTGAGCGGAGAGTTCCGACGAATCGGTTTCGAAGAACACCCTGTCGCCGACGTTCACCACGAAGTCCTGCTGGCTGCCGGGAACCGCCGCGCTATTCGCATTGGCAAGAGCGTTATCGGCGTTCTGGTTGGCGCACGCCGCGATGCTCAGCGCGGCGCCGAGGATCGCCGCCAGGCGGATGCCGCGTAGCGTTTTTCCGAGATCGATCATTCCGGTGCCTCCATTCGCACACATGACCGGAGCTGGCCCGAGGTCTAACGCCCCGTTCGTTAAACGAACGTTCCATCAACCTTGATGAGGCCTTGCGCGGCGCCGTTAAAATTGTTGGAACCGCGGATACCTGTCGTGATGGTTAAGAGCGCGTGAAAATTAAGGCGCTTGTTGGGAGAAACCGGTACCCGGTCAGGACAGCAACGGCGACCAGGCGGGATCCGAGGCGTAGCTCGGGGTCGGCTCCTTCAATTCGTTCCGTCCGTTGACATCGATCGTATAAAGGAAGGGACCGGGCCCGAGGTCGCGGAAAAACATCAAAACCCGGCCGTTAGGGGCGAAAGTCGGCCCTTCGTTGTGGAACCCTTCGGTGAGAATCCGTTCCCCGGATCCGTCGGGCCGCAGGATGCCGATGGCGAATTGGCCGCCGATCATGCCGGTGAATGCAATATAGTCGCCGCGCGGCGACCAGACCGGCGTCGAATGGCGTCCGTCCCCGAAGCTGATGCGGGTCGCCGGGCCACCGTTCGCCGGCATCACATAGAGCTGCTGCGAACCGCCGCGGTCGCTTTCGAACACGATTTGCCGGCCGTCGGGAGAATAGCACGGTGCGGTATCGATCGCGGGCGTATCGGTCAGGCGCGTGGTCTGTTTGGAGCGCAGGTCCATGACGAACAGATTGGCGTTCGGTCCCTGCTGCAAACTCATCACCACGCGCTGTCCATCCGGCGAGAAACGCGGCGCGAAGGTCATGCCGGGGAAATTCCCGACGATTTCGCGCTGGCCCGTTTCGATGTTGAGCAGATAGACGCGCGGCTCGCCCTGCCCGTAGGCCATGTAGGTAATTTCCTGCGTCGTCGGGTTGAAGCGCGGCGTGAGTACGAGCTCATCGCCGCGTGTCAGATACCGCACGCCGAACCCGTCCTGATCCATTAATGCGAGTCGTTTGACGCGGCGATCCTTGGGACCGGTCTCGTCGACGAAGACGATGCGACTGTCGAAATAACCCTTCTCACCGGTAAGCGTCTCGTAGATTTGGTCGGCAATGATATGGGCGATACGCCGCCAATTGTCCGGGCCGGTATAATACTGCTTGCCGTCGAGCTGCTGGCCGGCAAACACGTCCCAGAGGCGAAACTGCGCGCGCAATCGTCCGTCACCTTGGCGCGTGATGCCTCCCGTGACCAGCGCCTGCGCATTGATGACCCGCCAATCCTGGAAGCGGGGGATCGCGTCGCCGTTGGTGATCCGTTCGACGAATGCCTGAGGACTGATGGGGGCAAACAACCCGCTGCGGCGCAGATCGTTCGTGATCACACTGGTCACATTGCGCGCCGCCTCGATGTCGCCGGGTGACCCGGCCACGAAATCGGGGATGGCGATCGGCATCGGCTGCGGATTGCCGCGATTGATGTCGATGTTCAGGACCGCGCGTGCCGGACGGGATCCGAGCAACGCGAGCGCACCCGCACCCGTGAGCAAGCGGCGACGGTCGATTCCGGAATCGGCAAGGGGGTTCGGTCGATTCATCGTGTCGGAAGATCTTTGTACATTTCCGAGGTGTCGAAGGTGAAGTCGATTTCGCGCCAGCTGTCGTAGTGCTCCGGGCGCAGCATCGTGTAAGGTTGGCCGATCAACACCGCACGCACGGCGCTGTCGCGCATCGCCATGAAGCGCGGCCCGCTGCCGCTGGTGAGCACGATGGGCGGTGCCGCCAGCATCCCGCCGCGGGTAAAGGTGATGCGAATGGTGATGCGCAGCCGCTCGGCATCCCGACCCGGATCCGGCGGATTCCATAATGCCATCAACCGTGCACGCAATGCGTCGAGCTCGGACTGCGAGAGCCTGGCGGCGTTGCCCATCGGCGCGCCGAGCGAGGGAGAACTATTCAAATCGCTGCCCAGCGCGGCCTTGCGTTCCGGCTCGCGCTTGTCGAGCAGAGCGGCGATCTTGCTCGCATCGAATTTCGGTTGCGGCCGAGATGGCTTGTGCGGCGGCAGAGGGGCGGGGTCGGCCTTCGCCGCGCGCGGGTCGGGTTCCGACTTGAGCTTCTCGGCAATCGGATCGGGCTTCGGCAGCGGTGCCGGCGGGGGCACCTGTTCGGCGGTCGGTTTGATTTCCGGCTTCTTGTCGTCGATCTTGGGCTTGATTTCCTCGACCGGCTTGACCTCGTCAGCCTTCTTCTCGACCAACGGCTTGGGTTTTTCGACCGGCTTGGGCGCTTGCTTGACGCCCTTGGTCAACTCGGAAAACTCCTTGTCGCTGATCAGATTGACCGGCAAGGGGTCGGGTTGCGGGGCATCGAAACTCTTGCCGGTAAAGGAAAGCGTGGCCCACAGCAATACGGCGATGTGGAGCCCGGCCGAAATCGCTGAGGCCGTCCTCATCCGCATTATTGGACCTTCGTGCCTTGCTCGAACTCCGTCACCAGCGCGACCCGGTGAAAGCCGGCGGCCGACAACCGCCCCATGACCTTCATCATGGTGCCGTAATCGACCTTTCTGTCGCCGCGCACATAGACCTGGGTCTCGGTCCCCCCGCGCGCCTGGGCGATGGCCATGAGCTTGGGTATCAGATCGTCCAATGCAATTTCGGCATTTTGCAGGTAGATCTGCCCCTTCACATTGACGGAGATGGTCAGCGGCTCCTTGTCCTGCTCGAGGCTTTTTGCCTGGCTGGTGGGCAGATCGATCGGAACCCCCACGGTCAGCAGCGGCGCCGACACCATGAAGATGATGAGCAGCACCAGCATCACGTCCACCATGGGCGTGACGTTGATTTCGCTCATCACCTTGCGGCGATGATGCTTCCTGTGCCCGAGAACCGGCGTGCCAGCATTGGCGGCCATCAGACTCGCGCCCCTTGGTCCCTGATCCGGCTCGATAACCCGCGGCTGCCTTCCGGGATCATGCGCCTCTCACCCCGTTCAGGTCGATCTGGCGTGAAAGAATGGCTGCGAACTCGTCGGCGAAGCTCTCGAGCCTCTGGGCCTGCTTGTTCACCTCGGCGGCGAACTTGTTATAGAAAATCGTCGCCGGTATGGCGGCGACGAGGCCGAGGGCTGTGGCGAACAGCGCCTCGGCAATGCCCGGCGCGACGATGGCGAGCGACGTGTTTTTCGAGGCGGCGATCGACTGAAAGCTCGTCATGATGCCCCAAACCGTGCCGAACAGGCCGATGAAGGGGCCGGCCGAGCCGATGGTGGCGAGCACCAGTAGCCGGCGCTCGAGGCGCTCGACCTCGCGCGCGATCGTCACGTCCATGACCTTTTCGATGCGCGCCTGCAGACCGGCGAAGGATTTCGGCGCGCCCTCGAAACTGCGCTTCCACTCGCGCATCGCCGCGACGAACAAGGCCGCCATTGAGTGGTTCGGCTTCGACGATAAAGAGCGGTAGAGCTCGTCGAGCGAGTCGCCCGACCAGAACGCCTGTTCGAAGCGGTCCATCGCCTTGCGGCTGTGGGCGTAAAGGACGGTCTTGTCGATGAAAATCGCCCAGACCCAGACCGAGCAGCCGAGCAGCCCGATCATCACGCTCTTGACGATCCAATGGGCGTGCCAAAACAGCGTGAGCAGCGAAAGATCGGACGATGTGAGCGGCAACGCCGACTGTGCCACGTCGGGATTCATTGAGCACGTCCTTTCGCCATCCGGCTAATGACGGGTCGCACCGCCGCGGCGCGCCTCCATCCCAACGAGATGTTGCGCCACGGCGGTCCGCTCGCATGCACGGCCCGCCCAACTCCAACCGTCGCGAAAATCGCTGATCCCGCCACCGTCGGGCCAGCAAATCGTCGCGAAACTTGGCCGAACTTGGGCGCACCGAGAGCGCCGAACCGGGCCCTCGCGCCGCTAGACAGCGCCTATTGTGGTTAAAGAATGCTTAGTGAAGGCGGCCCGCCGGGGCAAGAAAGCAAACGGCCGCGGAAGGGAACCTCCCTCCGCGGCCCCGTGCAGCGGGCCGGCTCGTTCAGCCTTGGGCCGAGGGCTGCGGCGTCTCGGGACCCTGCCGGCGACGCCGTTCGGCCATGAACTGGTCGAACTCCGCCTTGTCCTTGGCCATGCGCAAACGGTCCAGGAACTCGCGGAACTCCCGCTGTTCTTCCTCCAATCTCCGCAGGGTTTCGGCCCGATATTCGTCGAAGGCCCGATTACCGCTTGAGGGCCCGCGCCACATTCCGCCGCCCGAGGAATCGCCGCTGATGCGCGAGCGCATCCAATCGAGCTTACGTTGCAGCCGCTCCATTTTGTGCTGCCAGTGCTGCTGCCAGCGCTCATAATCGCCGTAGCTCGCGTGATATCCGCAACCCATGCGTCCGCTCCATATCGTAAAGATCAGGATGGCCAGGCCGAGCGGCCAAAACACCCAAAAGCCGAGAACGATGAGGGCGATCCAGGCAGGTTTGCCGTATTCGTCGAGCTTCGCGGTGATCGGCATAACGGGCCTCGCGTGAATGTAAATAACATTTACATTAGTAGGCAGCGGCGCAACGAATGTCAACACCTTCGTCATTCAAATTTCCCTTCCGCCATCTTCGCGGGTGGGCGGTGAAAGTGCGGCCGCATGCGTCATGCGTGACGTCGGCGTCCTTGGACCGGCCGCGCCTTAAGGCCCGCCCCGGTCGGCTCGCGGGCCGCGAGGCGAAAGCGGCGGGGAAAGCCGCATGCGATCCGAACCGCCACAGACGGGCTGGCGCCGGCGCGTCACGCAGGCGACGATCCCAGCCCGCGCAGATAGATCAACAAGGCTGCCTCCAATAATTCCTCCGGAGGCATCGGCAATGCGCGCCGGGCGGAATCGCCGCGGCCAAACAACGAGGCGATGCCGTGCGACATCGCCCAGATGTGCAGCGCCATCATCAGAACGGGCGGCCGCTCGCGCGCCGGCATCGCGGTGATCAGCGTCTCGCAGGCCGAGCGCAGCACGGCAAAGGCGCGCTCGCTTGCTGCAAGCAATTCCGGATTGCTGTGCAGGGGGATCCCCGCCTCGAACATCGCCGAATAATAGGCGGGCTCGGTGCGCGCGAAGGCGAGATAGGCCTTGCCGAGCTCTTCAAAGGCTCTGCGCGGATCGGGCTTGCCGCCGTTCCAGGCGGTGGCGAGCATCGCCGCGAAGCGCTCGAATCCCTGCAAGGCCACGCTGGCCAGCAGGGCATCGCGATCGCGGAAGTGCCGATAAGGCGCAGCCGGGCTGACCCCCGCCCAGCGCGCCGCTTCGGCGAATGTGAAGCCGGCAGGCCCTTTCTTCGCAATCAAATCCAACGCGGCCCGCACCAAGGCTTCCTTCAGGTTGCCATGATGGTAGCCGCGCGGCCCGTGGCCGTGCCTGCCCCAAGTCATGAGATCGCTCGTGTGTAAATGATATTAACATGGGTCCCGCATCGGCGTCGACGGTCGACCTCGGCGGTTGCCGCAGATCGCCTCGCTCGCAGCCCTGGCAAGCGCATCGAGATCGCTGTCCCTGGATGCAAAGCCCCCTATGGGCCTAGCGCGAGCGTGTGGAGCATCGCCGCCGCAATCCGCACCGGCGCCGCCGGAGCAACCACGGGGTATCTCGCCGTGCTTGCGCGTACCCCCGATGGGTCCCGCAAGAAGGGCTTGGCGGCGCGGAACAGAAACGACCGAGAAAGCCGCCATCGTTTGGCGATCACGCCGTTGCCAGGGGAGAAGCCGCCGGCGAGGAGCAGGCGCTGACGGCTTTGCAGCATAGGGCAAAGTTCAGGTCCGTCATGCCACCGACATGCATGCGCCCTCAGGCAATACCGCCCGATTCCTGATCAGCCTTCATGGCCATGCGCAATGGCCGGGGTATCGGCCGAGCGCGGCCGCCGGAGACGAAAGCGACCTGCACCCGCGCTTGCACCAGCACCTCTTCGCCGCGCATGACCCTCTGGGCGAGCCACACGGAGGCGCCTTTCACCTCGACGGGCGCGGTCTCGACGGTGAGCACGTCGTCCATGAAGGCCGGTCGCTTGAAATCGAGCGTCATGTGCGTGACCACGAAGGCAAAACCCGGAGCTTCGGCTTTTGCCTGCTCAAAAAGCGCGCGATGGTCGGCGCCGATCAGTCGCAGATAGTTGGTGCGCCCGCGCTCCATGAAACGCAGATAGCTCGCGTGATAGACGACTCCCGAAAAGTCCGTGTCTTCATAATAGACGCGTACCTGCTGACGATGGCGACCGCCGGAGATTTCACCGTCGAGCGGGTTGCCCATGGTCCCTACCCGTATCGTGAGTCGATCCAGCCATCCACGCGCCGCGTGACAAAGATGAGGCGACCCTGGCATGGTGCCAGCGCATGACGGCGATTCCGCTAGTCATCCGTTCCGTCACCGAACAACCCGAATTGTGCCGGGTCGCGCGCAGGTTCGGGCAAATCGAGATGCCTGAAGGCCGCGCCGGTGAGCAAGCGACCGCGCGGCGTGCGCTGGACAAACCCTTGCTGAATGAGGAACGGCTCGATGATGTCTTCGATGGCGTCACGCGGTTCGCTCAGCGCGGCGGCGAGCGTGTCGATTCCGACGGGGCCGCCGCCGTAATTGGCGGCTATGGTCGACAAATAGCGCCGATCCATGGCGTCGAGCCCGGCGTGATCGACCTCGAGCGCGGAAAGGGCGCGGTCGGCGATCTTTCGGTCGATGCGTTCGGCCTTCGCGACGAGGGCGAAGTCGCGCACGCGCCGCAAAAGACGTCCGGCGATGCGCGGCGTGCCGCGTGCGCGTCGCGCGATCTCGTTGGCGCCATCGGCGGTCATCCCGATACCGAACACCCGTGCCCCGCGGGTGACGATCTCCTCGAGCTCGCGCTCGCTGTAGAACTCCAGGCGCACGGGTATGCCGAAACGATCGCGCAGCGGATTGGTCAAAAGACCGGCGCGCGTCGTTGCGCCGATCAGCGTGAACGGCGCAAGGTCAATCTTCACCGAGCGCGCCGCTGGGCCCTCGCCGATGATAAGGTCGAGCTGGAAATCTTCCATCGCCGGGTAGAGAATTTCCTCGACCGCCGGATTGAGCCGGTGAATTTCGTCGATGAACAGGACGTCGCGCGCCTCGAGATTGGTAAGCAGCGCGGCAAGGTCGCCCGCTTTTGCGATCACCGGCCCCGACGTGGCGCGAAAATTGACACCCAGCTCGCGCGCCACAATCTGGGCCAGCGTGGTCTTGCCGAGACCGGGCGGACCGACAAAAAGGACGTGGTCGAGCGGCTCCTTGCGCGCAATCGCGGCCTTGATGAACACGGACAGATTGCTGCGCGCCTTGTCCTGGCCGATGAATTCGGCGAGCCGTTGCGGGCGCAGCGAGGGATCAGCGTCGTCCTCGCGGGCATCGGCGGCAACAAGGCGCGGACTGGTCATGGTCGGTCTTGCCTGCGACGTGAGATCCCGTGACCCTTCCGGAGGCGATAGCAATACCGAGTGACGTGCATTCGGCCGGTCACTTTGCCAGCTCCTTCAATCCCTGCCTGATCAACATCGCCGTGTCGGCACCCTCGCCGGCTTGGCGCGCGGCGGCGGCGACGGCAGCAGCGGCCTGCGCCTGACCATAGCCGAGATTGACCAGCGCCGAGACTGCATCCGCAAACGGCTTCGGAGCGCGGTGCTCGTCAACCGCTCCCGCCGAGCGCGTGAGGCTCGGTTCGATATTGGCCAGCGCGGGTGCCTTGTCCTTGAGCTCGGTGACGATGCGCTCGGCCACCTTCGGTCCCACGCCGGGCGCGCGCGCGATGCTCGCCTTGTCGCGCAGCGCAATCGCCTCGCCGAGTTCCGACGGCCTCAACGTGCCGAGCACCGAAAGAGCGACCCTGGCACCAACCCCCTGGACGGTCTGCAGCAGCCGGAACCATTCGCGCTCGACGTCGCTGGTGAATCCGAACAATCGGATCTGATCCTCACGCACATGGGTCTCGACCGACAGCGCCGCCGCCTCGCCGATCGCGGGCAGCATCTGCAGCGTACGTGACGCGCAATGCACCTGATAACCGACGCCGTTGACGTCGAGGACAACGTAGTCCTCGCCGTAGGAGTCGATAATGCCCCTGAGCTTACCGATCATGACGCCGCCGCCTTCAACAAAGCGCTCGAGCGATGGTGCGCATGGCAGACCGCGACGGCGAGTGCATCAGCGGCGTCCTCGCTCGGCGGATCGGCGCGCGGAAGCAGCACGCCGATCATCATGCGGATTTGCGGTTTTTCGCCATGGCCTACGCCGACGATGCTCTTTTTCACCAGATTCGGCGCGTACTCGGCCACGGCGATTCCCGATTTGGCCGGCACCAGAAGGGCGACGCCGCGCGCCTGGCCGAGCTTCAACGTCGCGGCCGCGTTGCGGCTGACGAAAGTCGCCTCCACGGCGGCCTCCTGCGGCCGATAGTGGTCGATGACCGCGGCCAGCCCGTCATGGATCGCGACCAGCCGCGCCCCCAGCGCGTCACGTTCGCTCGTCTCCAGGGAACCGCAGGCGAGCGGCACGAGTCGGCTTCCATCAAGCTCGATGAGACCCCAGCCGGTGCGACGGAGCCCGGGGTCGATGCCGAGAATACGAATCGGACGGACGTTCATGCATCCGTTGATAGCGCCGCATCCCGCCGCGGCCTAGCGGGTTTTGCACGCCATGCCCGCATTCCCCGGCGCGAGCGGAGGCCGAAGGAAGGATCACCGCGCGGGACACCGCCCTGCCCGGGCGCCCGACGCATCCGCCTGCGCCCCATAAGGCCGCCCACGGCAGCGCCGCCGCCCCGGCCCCGCCGGTCGCGCCGGACTTTGCCGCGTTCAGGCCTAATCAGGCGCTCATTTTCTGCAGCAGCGCCTCGGATATCTCGAAATTGGCGTAGACGTTCTGCACGTCATCCGACTCGTCGAGCGCATCGATCAGTTTGAGTACCTTCTCACCCGCCTCGTCGTCGACGACCACGGTGGTTTGCGGTTTCCAAATGAGTGCGGTTTTGCGCGGTTCGCCGAATTTCGACTCCAGTGCCCTGGCCACGTCGTTCAAGGATTCCGGCGTGGTGTAGACCTGATGGCCGTCGTCGCCCGAGACGACGTCTTCGGCGCCCGCCTCGATCGCCGCCTCCAGCATGGCATCGGCGCCGGCGACTTTCGCATCGAACTCGACGATGCCTACATGCGAAAACAGGTAGGACACGGCGCCGGTCTCGGCGAGCGTGCCGCCGTTCTTGCTGAAGATCGCGCGCACCTCGCCGGCAGTGCGGTTGCGATTGTCCGTCAAGGCTTCCACGATGATCGCGACGCCGCCAGGAGCATAGCCCTCGTAGCGGATCTCGTCATAACTCTCCGCGTCGCCGCCTTGCGACTTTCTGATCGCGCGCTCGATATTCTCCTTCGGCATATTTTCGGAACGGGCGGCGAGCACGGCCGCGCGCAAGCGGGGATTGTGCGCAGGATCGGGCAATCCGAGCTTGGCCGCCACGGTGATCTCGCGCGCCAGCTTGGAAAACAGCTTGGAGCGCGCCTTATCCGCGCGCCCCTTCTTATGCATGATATTCTTGAATTGCGAATGGCCGGCCATGGCAGCGGTGCAGCAATGTCTCTGATGCGGGCAGCTATATAAGCGGACGACCGCGGAAAATCTATTCCCAAAACGCCGGCCGCGCCTCTTCCAGAATGCCGCCAAGGCGGACTGCCGCCACGCGTTCCGCAAGCCCGGTCGAGTCGTCCGTTTCAACCGCCAGGGCACACAGCGTGGCCGCACCCGCGGCCGGCTCGAATTTGTTCGCCGGAATCTTGCGCAGGAACCGGTTGAGCGGTTCGTCCTTCTGCATCCCGATGACGGAGTCGAAATCCCCCGTCATACCCACGTCGGATACGAACGCCGTTCGTGCGGGCAGGATGCGATGATCCGCGGTGGGGGCATGAGTGTGAGTTCCGACCACAACGCTTGCGCGGCCGTCGCAGAAATATGCCATCGCCTGCTTTTCGCTCGTTGCTTCGCAGTGGAAGTCGATTACGATGGCATCGGCATCACGGGCGAGCGCGCAGGCACCGAGCTCGCGGTCAATGATCGCGAAAGGGTCGTCGAGCGCATCCATGAAGATGCGACCCATCGCATTGATGATCAACGCCCGTTTGCCGTTTTTGGTGCCAATCATCGCGGCGCCGCGACCGGGCGTGCCCTTGGGATAGTTTACGGGCCGGAGCAAACGCGGCGCGCGTTCGATGAATACCAGCGCTTCCCGCTGATCCCATGCATGGTTGCCGAGCGTGACGGCGTCGGCTCCCGCGTCGATCAGTTCGTTATAGATCGGTTCGGTAATGCCGAAACCACCGGCCGCGTTCTCTCCGTTGACCACCACAAGGTCGAGCCTCCACTTCCTGATGAGACCGGGAAGGATCTCGTTGACAATGGTTCGTCCCGAACGACCAACCACATCGCCGACAAACAAAATGCGCATTCGGTCAGGATCCGCGGAAATCGATCACCTCACGCTCCGTTAGCACGAGATCGAGACGCGCGTCTGTCGGCGTGGCGGGGACGCGGGCAATTTCCTGCACGGCGAAGGCTACACCGATTGCGATGATCGTCTTCCTTGTCCGAAGCGCGTTGATGGTCATGTCGTAATAGCCGGCCCCGTAACCGATGCGATGGCCGACACGGTCAAAGCAGGCAAGCGGAACGAGGAGAATGTCGGGCGCGACCTCGGGAGCCTCGGCCTTCGGCTCCCGGATTCCCCACTGGCCGCGGGCGAGTTCGTCGCCGAACGCGTAGGCGCGCATGACGAGCGGCCGGCCGCGTCCTTGAATTGCCGGCAACGCCAACCGCGCGCCGGCAGCGGCAAGATGGCGCATCAGCGGCAGCGGATTGATTTCGCTCCCGATGGGCATGAAGCCGGAGACGATCACGCCCGGCTCGACGGGCACGGGAAACGGCCGCGCCGCCAGGAGCTCCGCCGCGGCGGCGCGCGTTGCCGCCGGCAACGCATCGCGGCGCGACAGCGCGTCAGCACGCAACCGGGCCTTGGGACTTTCTTGTGCGGCGAGGTCTGTCATGCGCAAGAGGCGCGGAGCCGCGATGGCCGTTGGAGCATCGATCCCGGGTTCCCTACGAAAGTAGGTGGGCGCCATATGTCCGAGCCCACGAGCTCGGTCAGGGACAGCTCCCTTGAGGATCGATAAGGCCCCGGGGATATAGCCTCCTGACGCACCCCGCAGCTCCGCGGCATAGAATGTAGTGCCGGAACAGGTTGCGCCACAAGCGCCGCCCGCGACCAAGCCGCTCGGGGAACGGCGCGCAGGGCATCGGAAATGGGCCGCCGCGAGGCGCGGACGCGGCCGCCGATATCAGCCGTTCCGCCCGCCGCCGAGCGTGGCATTAAGCCGCTGCGCGATCCCTTCGATGCGGTCGGCGGCCGAGTTGAAAGCGGCGACCACCGCCTCCGAGGCGGCTTTCGCGCGATCGGAGGCGACGAGACGCGCGTCTTGCAGCGCCGCAATCTCTTCCTCCAACCGGCGAATCTTGCGCGTAGCCTCCAGCAACTCATCGGCCACCGTGAGCGCCGCCATCACCGTGAGACGGGTATCGCCGATTTCCCCGAACTTGCGGCGCAGGTCGATGATGCGCTGATCGATGTCGCGCGCGAGCGCCCGCAAATGCTCCTCCTGCCCGTCCTCGCAAGCGAGACGGAACTGGCGTCCGGCAATGGTTGCGGTCACTTGCGCCACTGGTCGCCCGCGCTGCTCAATACCGACTGGATCGTCGCGATGGCCGCCTCGAGCCGCTCGGCAACCGCGCGGTTGGTGTCTTCCAGGCAACGCGCCCGTGCCGTCTCCTCGTCGAGCGCCGCGGCGAGCTTGGCGCGGTCAAGGCCGAGCGCCTGCACCTGAGCGGCCAATGCGTCCTCGTCGCGATCCGCCTGACAGCGTCGTTCGACCGCAGCGTCGAGCGCGTCGAGCGCAAGCGCCAAACGCTTCACCGCCGCGTCGATTGCGCTCGGCTCGCTCATGACCCGTCCTCGTGACGAAATCTACAGTCGAGGCAACTGTTTAGACGTGAAATTTTAGGTGCCGCACAAGCGCGGCGTCAACGCCCCGGGGCAGATATGCCCTATTGATTTGGGGGCTGTGCATGGCGGAGGCGCGCCGTTGCCATCACATTGACTCCCCGACCTGCCATGCTATCCAGCGCCGCAAACGAGCCCTTTTCCATGCCTGCACACGCTTCGCCCTCGCCCGCCCTGGCGCCCGCGACGCGCCAAGGCGAGGCGCCGGGTATTGCCGCCGTCGACCATGCGCGGATGGCCAATGCCATCCGTGCACTCGCCATGGACGCCGTGGAACAGGCGAAATCCGGCCATCCCGGCATGCCCATGGGCATGGCCGACGTGGCCACGGTATTATTTGCGAGGTTCCTCAAATTCGACCCCGCCGATCCGTCATGGCCCGATCGCGATCGATTCGTGCTCTCGGCCGGGCACGGCTCGATGCTGCTCTACGCGCTGCTCTATCTCACCGGTTATGCATCGGTGACGCTGGACGAGATCAGGCGCTTTCGTCAGCTCGGATCGCGAACGCCCGGTCATCCGGAAAATTTCCTGACACCGGGTGTCGAAACGACGACCGGTCCGCTGGGGCAAGGTCTTGCCAACGCGGTCGGCATGGCGATCGCGGAACGGCATCTTGCCGCCGAGTTCGGCAGCCTCGTCGACCACAAAACCTATGTCATCGCGTCCGACGGCGATCTGATGGAGGGCATCAGCCAGGAGGCAATCGCGCTTGCCGGCCATCTCCGGCTCAACCGGCTGATCGTGCTGTTCGACGACAACAATGTTTCCATTGACGGGCCGCTGTCGCTTGCCGACTCGGTCGACCAGGTCATGCGCTTCAAGGCCGCCGGCTGGAATGCTTCGCGCATCGACGGCCATGATCCTTCCGCCATTGCCGCTGCACTCGAGCAGGCACAAAACTCGGACAGACCGGTGCTCATCGCATGCCGGACGACGATCGGTTTTGGCGCGCCGACAAAATCGGGCAAGGCCTCGGCGCATGGATCGCCGCTCGGTGCCGACGAGATCAGGGGCGCGCGCGAGAACCTGAATTGGCCGTATCCGCCGTTCGAAATCCCAAACGACGTTCTGGCCGCCTGGCGCGCGGTCGGGCAACGCGGCCAGAGCATCCATGCCGAGTGGAAGCGCCGGCTCGCGGCACTCGACGCTGCGACCCGCGCCGAATTCGAGCGCCGCATGCGTGGCGACCTGCCGGACCGGGCGCTCGCCGCGGCGGTCACGGGGCTGAAACGTCAGCTTGCGAGCGCGCCGCAAGAGATCGCGACGCGCGTCGCATCTGAACGCGCCCTGGAAGCGCTCGTTCCGGCAATGCCCGAGTTGCTAGGCGGCTCCGCCGACCTCACGGGGTCCAACAATACGCGCACCAAATCTATGACGGCGATGAACGCCGGCAACTACGGCGGCCGATTCATACATTACGGCGTGCGCGAGCATGGGATGGCGGCCGCCATGAACGGCTTGGCGCTGCACGGCGGAGTCATTCCCTATTCCGGCACGTTTCTGGTTTTTTCCGATTATGCACGCCCGGCGATCCGGCTTGCGGCGCTAATGGGCGTGCGCGTGATCCATGTGATGACGCACGACTCGATCGGCCTCGGCGAGGACGGACCCACGCATCAGCCGGTCGAGCAGCTTGCGAGCCTGCGTGCGATCCCCAACCTGCTGCTCTTTCGCCCGTGTGACGCCGTCGAAACCATCGAATGTTGGGAACTCGCACTGCAACGGAAGGATCGGCCGAGCGTCATCGCCCTTACGCGCCAAAATCTTCCCCAACTGCGGCTTCGCATGGATGTCGACAACCGATGCGCGGCCGGCGCCTATCAGATCCTTGAGGGCCGCGACGACGCCGCCGTGTCGATCTTTGCCAGCGGCTCGGAGGTGGCCGTGGCGGTCGAGGCGGCGAAACTCCTCGCGGCGCGTCGCATCCTCGCGCGGGTCGTGTCGGTTCCCTGCCTTGATCTGTTCCTCGAGCAGCCGGAGAGCGTTCGTGGCGCTGTCATCGGTGGCGCACCCGTGCGGATTGCCGTCGAGGCGGGTGTGCGACAAGGCTGGGACGCGGTCATCGGCAGCGACGGTCTCTTCGTCGGTATGCGCGGCTTCGGCGCCAGCGGACCCTATAAGGAACTCTACAAACACTTCGGCATTACCGCAGAAGCGGTCGCGGATGCGGCAACGCATAGGCTCGAGAAGATTTGAGCACACCGGACATCATCGCAAACCGGCCTTAACGGCGAAGGAGCGGGGCGGATCCCGCGGCGGGCGTCGTCGAAGGTTCGGAGGCGACGAGCCATGAATGATCGGGACGACATGGCCCGGTGTCACCCGGCATAGGCATCGGCGATTCCAGGCTGACATCCGAAGCCCTGGACAGTCGTCGAGCGGTGAGACAGTGATTGAAGGAACAGGGAGAGCAAGGACCATGACAGTCCGCGTAGCAATCAACGGATTTGGCCGCATCGGCCGCAACATTCTGCGCGCCATTGTCGAGACCGGGCGCAAGGACATCGACGTCGTGGCGGTCAATGATCTCGGGCCGGTCGAAACGAATGCCCACCTGCTGCGCTATGACAGCGTTCACGGCCGCTTCCCCGTCGAGGTCAAGGTCAAGGGCGATACCATCAGCGTCGGCAACGGCGTCTTCAAGGTTACCGCCGAACGCGATCCGTCAAAGCTTCCCTGGAAGGAACTCGGCGTCGATGTCGCGCTCGAGTGCACCGGTATTTTCACGTCGAAAGAGAAGGCCTCCGCGCATCTCGCCGCCGGGGCCAAGCGGGTCTTGGTCTCGGCCCCGGCCGACGGCGCCGATCTTACCGTGGTGTTCGGCGTCAACCACGACAGGCTGGCGAAAGACCACCTCGTCGTCTCGAACGGATCATGCACCACCAATTGTCTCGCGCCGATCGCCAAAGTGCTCAACGACACCGTCGGCATCGAGACTGGCTTCATGACGACAATCCACGCCTATACCGGCGATCAACCGACGCTCGACACGCTGCACAAGGATCTCTACCGCGCCCGCGCGGCCGCGCTGTCGATGATCCCGACCTCAACCGGCGCGGCAAGGGCGATCGGACTCGTGCTGCCCGAGCTCAAGGGCAAGCTTGACGGGGTCGCCATCCGCGTTCCCACCCCGAACGTTTCGGTGGTCGATCTGAAGATCGTGGCCAAGCGCACGACATCGGCCGGCGAGATAAATGACGCGATGAAGCGCGCGGCCGAGCAGCAGCTCAAAGGCATTCTCAGTTACACCGAAGATCCCAACGTCTCGATCGACTTCAACCACGATCCACACTCGTCAACCGTGCATCTTGACCAAACCAGAGTGATGAACGGCACCTTCGTGCGCGTGATGTCGTGGTACGATAATGAATGGGGTTTCTCGAACCGCATGGTCGACGTTGCGGTCGCGATGGGTAAATTGATCTAAGCCGCGGCGGGCGCCAGTAATGGCCGGGTTTCGCACGCTCGACTCGCTTGAAGTCAAAGGCAAGCGCGTTCTCCTGCGCGTGGATCTCAACGTTCCCGTCGAGAATGGCGTCGTCACCGACGCGACTCGTATCGCACGCGCAGCACCCACAATGACCGAGCTCGCCGACAAGGGCGCCAAGGTCATCCTGTTGTCGCACTTCGGTCGCCCGAAGGGACGGGACCTCCGACACTCCCTTAAACCCGTCGTTGCCGAGATCGAGCGTATCATCAAGCGACCGGTCGCGTTCGCCGCCGATTGCGTCGGTGACATCGCGGAACACGCCGTCGCAAAATTGAAATCCGGTCAAATCCTGTGCCTCGAGAATACCCGCTTTCACGCCGGCGAAGAGAAAAATGATCCCGCCTTCGTCGATGCATTGGCAAAACTCGGCGACCTCTGGGTCAATGACGCCTTCTCCGCGGCGCATCGCGCGCACGCCTCGACCGAAGGGCTCGGCCACCGGCTTCCCGCTTACGCGGGGCGCGCGATGCAGGCCGAACTCGAGGCTCTCACGCGCGCGCTCGAGGATCCGCAGCGTCCGCTGACGGCAATCGTCGGCGGCGCCAAAATATCGACCAAACTCGATCTGCTCGGCCACCTGTCGAAGAAAGTCGACAAGCTGGTCATCGGCGGCGCCATGGCCAATACCTTGTTGCTGGCGCAAGGCCATCAAGTCGGCAAATCGCTCGTCGAACGCGATCTTGTTGCGACGGCAAGAGGAATCCTCGCCGAGGCTGAGAGCCAACAAAAGGAAATCGTGTTGCCGCTCGATGCGGTCGTCGCGAAGAAATTCGAGGCGCATGCGCCCGCGCGCACGGTTGAGATCGACGCCGTCGGCGATGACGACATCATTCTCGACATCGGCCCGCGCAGCCTCGAGCGCGTCATTTCCGTGCTCGAGCGTTCGCGCACATTGGTGTGGAACGGCCCCCTGGGCGCTTTCGAGACGGAACCGTTCGGCGCCGGAACCTTCGAGGTCGCCAAGGCGGCCGCCGATCTCAGCGGGACGGGCCGGCTCGTCGCGGTCGCCGGCGGCGGCGACACCGTCGCCGCGCTCAACGCCGCCGGGGTCGCAAGCCGCCTCACCTATGTCTCGACCGCCGGCGGCGCGTTCCTGGAGTGGTTGGAAGGCAAGGTCTTGCCCGGGGTCGAGGTACTCAGGGTAAAATGAGCAAAGTCTTTCAGTCAGGGGCGCGCCCGCAGCATCGGCAGATCCGACGTCCATAGACGGCGCCAGCGCGCATCCGACCACGCAGATTATGGATCACGGGTTTGCACGCTGCCGCGTCCGGAAGAAGAATTGGAGGAAAAACAATGAACCTCGACGAACTGAACCAGGTGGCACGCGCCATGGTCGCCGCCGGCAAAGGCATCCTGGCGGCCGACGAGTCCACCGGCACGATCAAAAAACGCTTCGATGCAATCGGCGTCGAGTCTACGGAGGAAAACCGCCGGGACTATCGTGAGTTGCTGTTCCGCACCACCGACGGCATGAAATACATATCCGGCGTCATTCTCTATGACGAAACGATCTGGCAGAAGGCCAAGGACGGCACGCCCCTGGTACGGCTCATTCAACAGGCTGGATCCATTCCCGGCATCAAAGTGGACGAGGGAACAAAGCCGCTGCCCTTCTGCGCGGGCGAGGTCGTCACCGCGGGGCTCGACAAACTTCCCGACCGGCTTCCGAAGTATTACGAGCAGGGCGCGCGCTTCGCCAAATGGCGCGCCGTGATCGACATCGGGGTCGGCATTCCGAGCTATGCCTGCATCTTGGCCAACGCGCACGCGCTGGCGCGCTATGCGGCTCTTTGCCAAGTCCACAATCTCGTGCCCATCGTAGAACCCGAGGTGCTGATGGACGGAGATCATGACATCGACCGCTGCGTCGAGGTCACGACCTGGGTACTGAAAGAGACGTTTCAGCAGTTGTTCTACAACCGCGTCGCGCTCGAAGGCATCGTGCTCAAGCCGAACATGGCCGTGCCGGGCAAGAAATGTGCGAAGCAGGCGTCAATCGACGAGGTGGCGGAGAAGACGATCAAAATGCTCAAGGCCTGCGTACCGGCGGCGGTACCGGGCATTGCCTTTCTCTCCGGCGGCCAATCGGACGAGGAAGCCACGGCTCATCTTGACGCGATGAACAAGATCGGTGGCTTGCCTTGGGCGCTCACCTTCTCTTACGGCCGCGCCTTGCAGGCCGCCCCTCAGAAGGCTTGGCGCGGAAAGCCCGAGAACGTCGCCGCAGCCCAGCGCGCGTTTGCCCATCGCGCGAGAATGAACGGGCTCGCCACGCTTGGCCAATGGAAGGCGGACTTGGAGAAGATGGCCGCATAGCAGCATTGCGGCATGCCATGTGACATCCGCGCACGAAGTCCGCTAACTGAAGGACCATGCCCGGCTCCCGCCGGGCATCCGCGTTTTGCTCCCATCCTTGGCGACGTCGATGCAAGACGGGGATTCCCGGAAATGCCGGCGACGCCGAGAACAGTGCAAAGGATTGGACGATGATCGATCTTTATACCTGGACTACGCCGAACGGCCGCAAGATTTCCATTGCGCTGGAGGAGCTCGGTCTCCCGTATACGGTCCATGCCGTCGATATCAACAATAACGAGCAATTTGCACCGGATTTCTTGAAAATCGCGCCGAACAACAAAATTCCGGCGATCGTCGATCGCGATACCAATATCGCGCTGATGGAATCGGGCGCGATCCTCATCTACCTCGCCGACAAGACCGGCAAGCTGTTGCCGCCCTCGGGCGAAAGACGCTATCGGGTCATCGAATGGCTGATGTGGCAGATGGGCGGCCCCGGCCCTTTCCTCGGCCAAGTGCATCACTTCGTGAAATACAACAAAGGCAAAGCCCCCTATGCCGAAGAACGCTTTCTCAAGGAGGCGCATCGGCTCTACAAGGTCCTCGACACGCGGCTCGGCGGCCGAGAGTTCGTCGCCGACGACTATTCGATCGCCGACATTGCCATCTGGCCCTGGATCTCGCGGTTCGAATGGCAGACCATCGATTTGAAGCAATATCCAAACGTGAAACGCTGGTACGAGGCCATTGCCGCCCGTCCGGCAGTGCAGAAAGGCTACAGGGTGCCGAAGGATACGGGCCCGGTGCCGATGCCTTGACCGGCACTTGGAACACGGGCAATCCGCGGCATATTCTGGGCGATGATTCGCCGCCGGCCGCGTTGCGTCCTTGGCCTGGCCATGCTCCGCAGCGTCGATGCCCCAATCACAGGCCACGCGACCGCTCGATCTATCCGACCTCTTCTACCGTGCCGGGCTCCACCACCAGCGCGGTGAATGGGACCAAGCCGAAGCCATTTACCGCACCATCATCGCCGCAGATCCCGACCATTTCGACGCGCTCCATCTCTATGGAATATTGATGCATCAACGCGGCCGACCGGCGGCCGCCGCCAAGCTCCTCGCCGCGGCCCTCGCCGTCAACGCGCACGTGCCCGCGGCCCACTCCAACTACGGCCTCGTGCTCGCGGCGCTCGGTCGCTACGAGGACGCGCTCACCAGCTACGAGAGAGCCATTGCGCTCAAGCCGGACTACGCCGAGGCGTTCAACAATCGCGGCAACGCGTTGCGTGCCGTCAAGCGCGTGGAGGAGGCCCTCGTAAGCTACGAGAAGGCGCTCGATCTTCGTCCCGATTATCCGGAGGCGCTCAACAACCGGGGCAATGCGCTGTTGGAGCTTGGCCGTCATGAGGCGGCGCTTGCGAGCTACGACGCCGCGCTTCAATGCCGGCCGGACTATGCCGATGCGCTCGTCAACCGCGGCCAATGCCTCCTCCTGCTCAAGCGTGCCGACGAGGCCCTGGCAAGTTTCGACGCGGCTCTGGCGCTCGTTCCCGACCACGTCCCGGCGCTGAAAGAGCGCGGTCATCTGCTGCGCAGTCGCAAACAGCATGCCGCTGCGCTTGCATGCTATGAACAGGTGCTCTCCATCAAGCCGGACGATGCGGAAACCCATGCCAATCGCGGCCTCGTCCTGCGCGACCTTGGGCGCTTCAACGACGCATTCGTCGCCTATGACCGCGCGCTCGCACTCAAACCGGATTACGTCGAGGTGGTGGTCGCACGCGGAAATGTCTTCTACGAAATGGGCAGTTTCGCCGAGGCGCTTTCCGAGTACGAGCGTGCGTTGGCGATGCGCCCCGATTTCGCCTATGGCTTCAATAATCGCGGCAACGCGCTGCACGCGCTTGGCCGCCACGACGAAGCGCTCGCAAGCTATGCAAAAGCCCTGGCACTCAAGCCGGATTACATTGAAGCCCATAATAATCGGGCCAACGCCCTGCTCGAGCTCAATCGCCCGGATGAAGCATTGGTTGACTACGACCGGGCGGTAGCGGCAAAGCCGGTCGCTTTTGCGTTGGTCAATCGCGGCAGCGCGCTGCGCTATCTCGGTCGGCATGCTGAAGCTCTCGCCAGCTTCGATCAGGCGATCGCGCTCGAACCCGATCTTGCCGAAGCGCATTGGAATAAAGCGCTGCTCAACTTGTCGCTCGGAGACTACGAGAACGGATGGCGCGGGTACGAATGGCGCTGGCGCGGCGCGACGCAGCTCGCCCCGCGCGGCTTTTCTCAGCCGCAATGGTACGGCGAGGACATTGCCGGCAAAACCATCTTGCTTCATGCCGAACAAGGCTATGGCGATACCCTTCAATTTGCGCGCTATGTTCCCATGGTGGCGGAACGCGGCGCCAGAATCGTGTTGGAAGCGCCCGACGCTCTGCTGCCGCTTCTCGCCACTCTTCCGGGGGTGACCACCCTCGTCGGCCGCGGGGATGCTTTGCCGGCTTTCGACCTGCATTGCCCGTTGATGTCGCTTCCCCTTGCCTTCGGCACCACGCTTGCGACCATTCCGGCGCGGGTGCCTTATCTCTCCGTACCGCCTGCATATGCCGAAAAGTGGCGTCGCCGCCTGCCGCGCGGCAATCGCCCGCTCGTCGGCCTGGCGTGGTCCGGCAAAGCGACCCACAAGAACGACCATAACCGTACGCTGCCGATTTCTCGGTTCGGCCCGATCTTGGCCAATCCCGGGATCGATTTCGTCAGCCTGCAGCGCGAGTACCGTGAGGCCGATCTTGCCGTGCTGGGGCAATTCCCCGCACTGCGCCGGATCGACGACGATCTATGCGATTTCGCCGATACGGCGGCGGCCGCCGAGCAATGCGACCTCGTCATCTCGGTCGATACGGCGGTCGCACACCTCGCCGGTAGCCTGGGCAAGCCGATATGGATCCTGCTTTCGCACATCCTGGATTGGCGCTGGTTGCTTGAGCGCGAAGACAGTCCCTGGTACCCAACCGCGCGGCTGTTCCGACAACCGTCGATCGGGGACTGGGATAGCGTCATCGCCAAACTCCAGGCTGCGCTCACGGAATTCGCGGCGCGGCGCGGTGCGGCGAACTGAGCACGCCGGTCAACTTTCCGCCTTTTTGCGCTAACATCCGAACGCCATGGCCTCACGTCGCAAGCAAGCGGTTGCCCGCCCGGCCCCGCGTCTCTATCTGGTGACGCCGGAGATCATCGATGCCGCGTCGTTGACCGGCACGCTCGAAACCGCGCTTGCGGCGGATTCAGAGGACTCGATCGCGGCGGTGCTGCTGCGGTTGTCACCCGCCGATGAAGCAACGCTGAGCAAACATATCGCGATGCTTGCGCCCGTCGTGCAGGACAGAGGCGTAGCGCTGGTCGTCGATGGTTACGCGCGCCTAGCGGAACGGACCGGCGCGGACGGCGCCCACCTCACCGGCGTATCCGCCTTCGTTGCAGCCGTCGCAACCCTCAAACCGAACCGCATTTGCGGCGCGGGCGGACTCGCCACCCGTCACGATGCCATGGTCGTCGGCGAAAAAGGTGCCGATTACGTCATGTTCGGCGAGCCGGACCAAGCCGGCCGGCGACCGAGTTTTGCCGCCGTCGAAGAGCGCGTCGCGTGGTGGGCGGACCTGTTCGAAATTCCGTGCGTCGGCTGGGCTTCGTCAATCGACGAGGTTGCTCCACTCGTTGCCGCCGGCGCCGATTTCGTCGCCCTCGGCGACTGGCTCTGGCACGACCAACAAGCCGTCGTCGACCTGATCGCGTTGGCCGCCGGACGGCTGCAGGTGCAAGAAACCTCCGCATGATGCGCCGTCCTGCCGCCGTTCTCGTGTTAGTATTTCTGGCGATCGCAACCTCCGCCGTCGCACAGAGGCAATCTCCGCGACCGCCGACGCCGCCGGCCGCCGCACCCGCCGCGGACGACAGCAAAGTCGATCTCGCCTATGGCGCCTTTCAGCGCGGTTATTATCTCACCGCGCTCAACGAGGCGACGAAGCGCGCGCAGCAAAACGATCCCGCCGCGATGACGCTGTTGGGCGAAATCTATTCACAAGGGTTGGGCGTTCCGCGCGACGACAACAAGGCGGCGCAATGGTACAAGCTGGCCGCCAGCAGAGGCGATGCGCATGCGCTGTTCGCACTCGCCATGTTCGCTTTCCAAGGCCGAGCCGGCCCGCCCAATCCAGAGGAAGGCACGCGATTGTTGACCGAAGCGGCGAAACTCGGTCTGCCGGTCGCCGCTTACGATCTCGGCCTGCTGTATCTCGACGGGCACCAGGTACCGCAGGATTTCGGCCGCGCAGCGCAATTGTTCAAGGCCGCGGCCGACGCGGGCAATCCGGAAGCGCAATATGCCCTGGCCACGCTGTACAAGGAAGGCCGGGGCGTGCCCAAGGATCCCACACAAGCCGCGCAGTTGCTGGGTGCCGCTTCGGTCGCCGGCAATCTCGACGCCATGGTCGAATACGCGATCGCCCAATTCAACGGCGACGGAGTGCCGAAAAACGAAAGCGCCGCAGCGCGACTATTCCTGCGGGCCGCACGCCGGGGCAGTCCGATCGCACAGGACCGCCTTGCCCGTATCCTGATGGCAGGGCGTGGCATGCCGGCCGATCCGGTCGAGGCGGTTAAATGGCACCTTATTGCGCAAGCCGGGGGCTCCAGCGATCCCGAGCTCGACCTTTTCGCCAGCAAGCAGAGTAAGGACGTGCGGGAGGCCGCCGAACGAGCGGCGAAGAAATGGCTCGCCACCGCCACACCGCGGCCTTGACGCGACGCACGAGCGCGGGCAGACCCCCGATCCATGGTCCATTCCGCCCTGCTCAACGTCATGATGGCTGCCGCGCGCAAGGCCGGACGCGCTCTTAAACGCGATTTCGGCGAAGTCGAAAAGCTGCAGGTTTCGCTCAAAGGTCCCGCCAATTTCGTGTCGGCCGCGGATCGCCGCGCCGAGGAGACGCTTTACAGCGAGCTTGCCAAAGCGCGTCCCAACTACGGTTTTCTCGGGGAGGAAGGCGGAACGCGCGAGGGATCCGACAGAACACATCGCTGGATCGTCGATCCGCTCGACGGTACCACCAATTTTCTGCATGGCATCCCGCAATTCTGCATCTCCATCGCCCTCGAACGGGAAGGCACGATCGCCGCTGGCGTTGTTTACAATCCCGCGACGGAAGAAATGTTCGTCGCCGAGCGGGGCAAGGGGGCCTTCCTCAACGATCAGCGCATCCGCGTCGCCGCGCGCAGACGCCTGCTCGACGCGGTCGTCGCTTGCGGCCTGCCGCATTACGGGCGGCCGGGCATTGCTCTTGCCCATAAGGAGACGGCGGCCGTGCAGAGCCGAGTCGCCGGGCTACGACGGTTCGGCGCGGCCGCGCTCGATCTCGCGTGGGTGGCGGCGGGGCGACTCGATGCTTATTGGGAACGCGAGATCAAGCCATGGGACATGGCCGCAGGAATCATCCTGGTCCGCGAAGCGGGCGGTTTTGTTTCCGATTGCGACGGCGGCCAGGCCATGTTCGCCAAAGGCCACATCGCCGCCGGCAACGAGACGCTCCACCGCGAGCTGCTGCGAGTGCTACGCGCGGCGGCGGCATCCTGACACCGCCCCGGCGGAAAAAGGAACCCGACCCTATTTTCAACTCATTGTCGCGCTTTAAGCCCGCTTCCGGCGATTTCTCAACTGCCGCCGCTCTGTGGCATAGTGTGCATGGATCCGCTCGCCGTCCGACCATCAAGACCATGGCCAAAGACCTCGACCCGCTCAAACTGTCGTCCCCGCGCATCTTCCTGTTCCGGATGCTGGTGTTCATCATCCTCGGCGCGCTCATCGTCTTCGTGCTTTACAGGCAGGTGGCGGCCGCCTTTATGGCCAATCCAAGCCTCAACTCCCTGATTCTGGCCGTGCTGGCGATCGGCATCGTGCTCTCCTTTCGCCAGGTGATCCGCCTTTACCCGGAAATTTCCTGGGTGAACAATTTCCGACTGGCCGATCCCGGTCTCGCGGTCGAGCGGCCGCCGATCCTGCTCGCGCCGATGGCGGCAATTCTCGGCAGCCGGATGGGTCGCATGGCGGTATCGCCCATCCTGATGCGAAGCATCCTCGACTCGATCGCCACTCGGCTCGATGAAGCACGCGACATTTCCCGCTATATGACCGGACTCATGGTGTTCCTTGGCCTGCTCGGCACCTTTTGGGGTCTGATCGAGACCGTCGGCTCGGTGGGAGGCGTCATTCAGAACCTGAAAGCAACCGGTGACGCCGGATCCATTTTCGATTCGTTGCGGCAAGGGCTGGCGGCGCCATTGTCCGGCATGGGCATCTCCTTCTCGTCCTCGTTGTTCGGCCTTGCCGGCTCGTTGATCCTCGGTTTCCTCGATCTGCAATCGAGTCAAGCGCAAAACCGGTTCTACACCGAGCTGGAAGATTGGCTCTCGACCACCGTCTACGACCAAGGGGTCGAGCCGACGGCCGTGGCCGCCACGGGAATGACCGGCGAAGTACGCTCGGCGCTCGATCGGCTGCGCGAGGTGATCAACGAGGCGAGCACGAGCAAGTCGGCGTCGGTTGCGATGTCGAATCTTGCCGAAGCCATCCAGAGCCTGGTCCATCACATGCGCACGGAGCAGCAAATGATCCGCGACTGGGTTGACGCACAGGCCGAGCAGCAGCGTGAGATAAAAAAACTCCTCGAGATCATCGTTCGAGAACACGCCAATCGGTAACTCGTCATGGCCCTTGGACGCGCACGCCGCGGCGAAAGCGGCATGAACTACTGGCCGGGTTTTGTCGACGCCCTGTCAACGCTCATTCTCGGCATAATCTTCCTGCTCACGGTGTTCGTGGTGGTTCAGTATTATCTGCAGCAGGAGGTAGCCGGTAAGGACACCGCGCTCGAGCGGTTGAAGGCGCAGATCGCGCAACTCACCAACATGCTGTCTCTGGAGAAGACCAACAAGGCAGATGCGGAGGATCAACTCGCACGGCTGCGCGCAACTCTCGCCGCAACCGAGAGCGAGCGCGACCAATATAAGGCGCGTGCCGAGAGCGCGGGCGCCGACCAGGTCGCGGCGCAGGACAAGATCGCCGCGCTCAGCAGCGAACTCGCGGGTGAAAAGAAGATTTCAGCCAATGCGCTCGCGCAGGTCGAAGTGCTCAACCAGCAGATTGCCGCTCTCCGACGGCAGTTGACCGCGCTCGAACAGGCGCTCGATGCCTCGGAGAAGAAAAATCAGGAATCGGCGACCAGGATCACCGAGCTGGGGCAGCGGTTAAATCTCGCGCTCGCCGAACGAGTGAGGGAACTATCGCGCTACCGGTCCGATTTTTTCGGCAAGCTGCGCGAAATCCTGGGTAATCGACCGGATGTGCGCATCGTCGGTGATCGCTTCGTCCTGGAATCGGAGGTGTTTTTCGACACCAATAAGGCGGACATCAAGCCTGAAGGTCGCGCCGAACTCGATAAGGTTGCGGATGCCTTGCTCGGGCTGGAAAAGCAGATCCCTCCTGACATCGGGTGGGTGCTGCGCGTCGACGGCCACACCGACGCGCGTCCGATCACCGGCGGCCCGTTCAAATCGAACTGGGAACTGTCAGCCGCTCGCGCCATTTCGGTGGTGCAGTACCTGATCGGCAAGGGCGTGTCGCCCAAGCGGCTGGTGGCCGCCGGCTTCGGCGAATTTCAGCCGATCGATACCGGGACCACGGAAGAGGCCTATCGTCGCAACCGCCGCATCGAGCTGAAGCTCACCGAACGGTAGAACGGGCGCAGGAGGCATGGTTGTTGATCTCGATGAGGCAAGCTGGCGCGGGCACGAACGCGCTTGGCTCCATTCGGTTGCCGACAAGATCGAAGAGTGGCGTCGCTTCGCCGCCATGCGCGGGTTGCCTCGGAGCTTCCGTCAGGGACCGCCCCGGACTGCCTCGCCGCACCACGGTGTGACGGGTCGCGCGCGGCAACGGGCCCTCGCTCGGCGAGCATTTGCTTGCACGCGTGGCGGCATCGCTGCCGTCCTTGACCGTCTATGTCGTCACACCTGAGATGAGCCCTGCGATCGCCTTGCGGCGCTATGTAAGCGCCGACGAAAACGCGGCGATCGAGCTGTGGCGTCGGACCTGGACACACCATTTCCCTCACATTGACTTCGACGCGCGGGTATCGTGGTGGCGCGAGCGCTGGCGACAGGAGCTCGTGCCCACATCGGTCATCGTGGTGGCCGAACTGAGCGGGATGCTGGTAGGCTTCGTCACCGTGGATCCGAAGTCCGGATATCTGGATCAAATCGTGGTTGCACCCGAGTACTGGGGCACCGGAGTCGCGGGCGCGTTGCTCGGCGAAGCCAAACGGCTGTCGCCGGGCGGGTTGGAACTCCTCGTCAACAAGGAGAATGCCCGCGCCATTCGCTTCTATGAGAAACACGGCTTCGTCTATGTCGGAGAAGCCGCCAATCCGATCTCGGGCAGGCCGGTCAATCGCATGGCATGGCGCATCGGGAATAGGCCCCGATCGGACTGAATGGCGAACGTCAAAGCAAGGAGCCCCGCAAAGAGCGACGAAGCAATCCGAGGCCGGTTATCAATTCTGGTTTCATTCGCCACCGCATTGCCCGAGCTCGCGATGCCCCGGCTCACAATGACCGACCCATGTCGGGCTCGCCATGACGGGTCAATTCGACCAAACTCCGCTCAAGCCTCTCGTCCGCATCGACATCCATGCCGCGTGAATGCACGATGCGCATGCGGGAGGCCAGGCAACGCCTTCTCGCGTCAGCCTCTTGAGTCGCGCACCAGACGTTCGGCTGCTGCGGCATCAAAACGTCTCGAATCCACTTTCAGATACGCAATTTTCTCGTCGCCATCCACGACCGCTTCCGCCACGCCGGGAACTTCAAGCAGACGACTGGCCAGACGTTCGGGCTCGAGCGCCTGTCCCTCGGCGACGCGAAGGAGTCGGGTGGTAAGCAAGCTCGGCCGCGCCATGGTGACGGCGACAACGAGCCAGACGAACGCGAGCGCCGTCGTGAATGCGAACACGCCGCCGCCGCCCGCAATCTGGTTGGCCCAACCTCCCGCTGCCCCGCCGGCGAAAATTCCCAGGAACTGCAAGCTCGAATAGACGCCCATGGCGGTGCCCTTGGCGTCGGCCGGCGCCACTTTCGTGATCAGCGAGGGCAGGCTCGCTTCCATCACGTTGAAGGCGGTAAAGAACAAGATAAGCGCCGCGAGCAATACCGCGGCATGATGCGCGGCGAAGTAGAGCATGACCTGGCTTGCCGCCAGCATGGCTACCGCAGCAACGAACACCTCCTTCATCCGCCGATACTTTTCCGCGACCACGAGGCCCGGCACCATCGCCGCCACCGATACCAAAAGGACCGGCAAATAGACGACCCAGTCGTCGCGACTGGCTACACCCAGCGTGTCGCGCAACAGCTTCGGCACGACCAGGAACCCCGCCGTCAGCATGGCATGGAGGCAGAAGATCCCCAGATCAAGTCGCAGCAATTCCGCATTCCGCAGCACGGCGCCGACCAAACCGGGCACGGTTTCGGCATCGCGATGTAGAACGAGGCGGTGCGGATTCGGAACCGCGAATTGCGTGATCGCGATCCCCGCAGCGGCCAGCGCGACCATGAGCCAGAAGACGCCCGCGACACCGACGATGTGCGCGACAATCGGCCCCGCGACGAGCGCGATCATGAACGACGCCCCGATGCTGAGGCCCACCATGGCCATCGCCGCCGTGCGACTATCCTCGGCCGTCAAATCCGCGACCAGCGCCAGCACAACCGAGCCGATCGCTCCCGCCCCTTGCAACGCGCGGCCGATGATGACGCCCGCGATCGAGCCGGACAGCGCAGCAATCGCGCTGCCGCAACCGAACAGGGCCAGGCCGATCACGATCAGGCGTTTGCGCCCGAACCGGTCGGACATGAGCCCGAACGGGATCTGCAGCAGCCCTTGGGTCAGTCCGTAAATGCCCAGCGCTTCGCCGACGAGGTAGGCGGTCGCGCCGGAAAGGCCGCTGGCATAGGAGACAAACACGGGATAGATCATGAATAAGCCGAGCAGCCTCACGGAAAAAACGGCGGAAAGCGAAACGGCCGCCCGGAACTCCTGCTTCGTCATCGCCGTTCGTCCCAATCCCGCTGCACCGCCTTGCCGCTTCTCACCGCCTCCTGTATAGAGCCGCCAGTTCCAATGCAATTCGCGCGCGCATTGGTCGCAGCGCATCAAGCTTGAGGTTTCAAGGCTCATGAAGCCCGACATTCACCCCGACTATCACGTTATCAAGGTCGTGATGACCGACGGCACCGAGTTCATCACCCGTTCGACCTGGGGCAAGGAGGGCGATGTCATGCATCTCGATATCGACCCGAAATCCCATCCGGCCTGGACTGGGGGACAGCAGCAGATCGTCGATCGCGGCGGCCGCGTCTCGCGTTTCCAAAAGAAGTTTTCCGGTTTCCTCGACAAAGCGGGCACGAAAAGGAAATAGTCCGCGGGTACCGGTTGACCGTCTCGGCGATCGCCCGCTGCGCGATGACGGCAAGCGACTTCCGTCGCCGGTTTCCACAATGCGTTAGACGCCGCTTTCGACGTCGAATGCGGCCTTCAACAATCCAAGCTGGCGCGCGACGGGATTGGGCGCAGGCGTGGCCACGAGGCGCGTGTTGTGAATCGTGGCATCGAGCCTGCATATCCTTAGTTGCAGGGTCTGCGAGCGCTCGATCAAAGAGCGCAATGTCGGCGGTAACAGCCCGATGTTATGGCTATCATGCAGGTCGGGCGAGGATAACTTGACCTTGACTTTTTCCTTGCTCGCCTGAGCAAGCGTCATTTCCCCTTCTTTCACCGCCCGATGCAGAAGCAGCCACGACGCAAGCTGCATCAAGCGTGTGGTCAGCCGCATGCTTTCGGTCGCGTAGGCAAGTGCGGCCGCACGCGCGAGTTTCTTGCATTCCTGTCGACCGATGCCGTCCAGATAGGTGGCGGTTTCCTCGACCAGTGCCATGCCTTCGCGAAAAAGGTCGGCGAAGGCCTGCGAATTGGCGAGCTTTTCGCCGAATGAGACTGGCTCGGCCTGGTCGCGGAACTGGTCCGACATCGCGCTACGCCTAACGCTGCGACACCTACGCTTAACCATATTGTGGCGTCGCCTCAGCATTACCGCTGCCGGCCGTCGTGTCCAGACGGGCCGCGCCTCGGCGTGCCAATTAATTATTGATCAAGCTTAATGCCGTCGCCGGCGGGCGCCGACTGCCCCAAAACGGGACAAAAAGAGAGCCGCCGTTGCCGGCGGCTCGAAGGTGATAACAGGGAGGCGTCAAACAGAGTGGACAGGAGCCACTCGCTGTCCATGAAGATGGACAATAACAGTAATGACCCGGAAAGCTTAACGAGGTCTTAAAAAAAGACTGCAAATAAAAAATTTTTGCTTCCCTTCGATGTCGGCATCGTCGATCACCGCGACCGCCGGAACAGCTGGTCGGCCGTCGCGCGCGAGGCGCGCTTGCTGGCGATATCGGCTTCCAGGCGACTGATCTCCGCGCGCAGCAGCTCGATGCGGGCGGTCAGTTCATCGATCGACAGCAGAGTAAGGTCCTGCCCGATCTCGTGAACGACTTTTTTCTTAGGCGTGTCCTCATCGTCGAATGCCGGCATCGTCCTTCCTCCCGGCGCCGTCGGTTGCCCTGGGTTGTCACGCCGCCGACGCCCGCCTAAACAGACGCCACCGTCTATTAGCCTCATTTGCCATGCGGAGGAACTGATGACTCGCCTCCCGTCCGACATGACCGCGATCGGAATCAAGGCGCCCGGCGGTCCCGCCATGTTGCAGCCGGAGCGACGCCCTATTCCTGCACCCGGGCCGGGCGAAATCTTGATCAAGGTCGCGGCCGCGGGTGTCAATCGGCCCGACGTGATGCAGCGCCAAGGCCTCTATCCGCCCCCGCCCGGAGCATCGGACATTCCCGGCCTCGAGGTCGCAGGTGAGGTCGTCGCGTGCGGCAACAGCGTGACACGATGGAAGACAGGTGATCGCGTCATGGCTCTGGTCGCCGGCGGAGGCTATGCCGAATATTGCGTCGCACATGCGGACCACGCGCTGCCGACCTCCGGCCTGTCGATGACCGAAGCCGCGGCGATACCGGAAACCTTCTTCACCGTCTGGCACAACGTGTTCGAACGCGGTGGCCTGAAGCGCGGCGAAACTCTGCTTGTCCATGGGGGCTCGTCGGGGATCGGCACGACGGCGATCCAGCTCGGCAAGGCGTTTGGCGCTCGCGTCGTCGTCACCGCAGGATCGGACGAAAAGTGTGAAGCCTGCCGCAGGCTCGGTGCCGATATCGCCATCAACTACAAAACCGAGGACTTCGTGGCGGCCGTCAAGACGGCGACCGCCGACAAGGGCGCCGACGTGATCCTCGACATGGTGGGCGGTGACTACATTGCGCGCAACTACGAAGCCGCGGCAGTCGAAGGACGTATTGTGCAAATCGCCTTTCTCGGGAGCTCCAAAGCGACGGTTGATTTCCGCCGTATCATGCTCAAACGGCTCCATCACACGGGCTCGACGCTGCGCTCGCGATCGATAACGGACAAGGCGGCAATCGCGCGCGCCATCGAACAGAACGTGCTCCCGCTGATCGCTGCGGGAAAGGTGAAGCCGGTGATCTACAAAACCTTTGCCCTCAGGGAGGCGGCCGACGCTCATCAGCTGATGGAGACCAGCAGCCACATCGGCAAGATCGTGCTAACTGTTTGATTCGATGAATAAAATTATCGCACTTGCCGAAGCTTTGCGGTCTCGGACAGCATGCCGGAAGCCGCGAAATCGGCGTAATGTCGGCCGAGAACACCACTAACAAAAAACGCGCGGAGTGCTATTCGGTCGCGGTGGCGCGTTACAAGACGGGGGATTTGGATTGCTGGTGCAACGCTGTGCGGCGATTGCTGCGCTTGCGCTCGCCTTCGTTGTCTCGGCGGGGCCGGCCGCGCGCGCCGTCGAAGCGGTCAACATCCGTCTCGACGTCAAGGCAATCGATCTTACCAATGCAACCGAACTGCAGACGACTTCCACCGACCGCATCCAGGTATCGACGGCACCAGGTCCCGACGGCATCGTGCACCGCATTGAAGTGCACGCGCGCGACGGCGGCACCCATTGGGCCGTGTTCGCCCTCACCAACACCAGTGATCAGCAGATCGATCGTCTGATCGTCGCTCCGCATTATCGCATGGTTGGTTCGGGCTTATTCTGGCCCGATCTCGGACTTTCGCGGATCGTCACCATAACGCCGTCGTCGGGTGACCGGCCGGTGCGGGAGGCAAACAACACGTCGGACATCTTCCGCGTCACGCTTGATCCGGGCTCGGTCATCACCTTCGTCGCGGAATTGCGCACGGACAAACTCCCCCAGCTATATTTGTGGGATCCCGACGCCTACAAGGACAAGATCAACTCGTTTACGCTTTATTACGGCATTGTCATCGGAATCGCCGGCCTGCTGGCATTGTTCCTGACCATCCTGTTCGTCGTCAAAGGCTCCATGATGTTTCCCGCCGCGGCCGCGCTCGGCTGGGCCGTACTGGTTTATATCGGGATCGATTTCGGGTTCTGGGGCAAGGTTTTCGACATTTCGCCCGCCGCGGAGCGCGTCTGGCGCGCGTGCGGCGAGGCCATTCTTGCCGCGACCCTGCTCGTCTTCCTGTTTGCCTATCTGAACCTCTCGCGGTGGCACGTCCGTTACGCGCATGTCACCGCCGCATGGCTGACCGCGCTGGGAGCGCTCATTGGCGTGGCTTTGTTCGAGCCGGCGATCGCCTCCGGCATCGCGCGCATCTCATTTGCGGGAATCGCGATCGTCGGTTTCGCGGTGGTGATCTATCTGTCGACGCACGGATTCGATCGCGCGGTATTGCTCATTCCCACGTGGCTCCTGTTGGTCGTCTGGACCTTCGCGACCGGCCTTGCCGTTACCGGCGCGGTCACCAACGACATCATCGCCCCCGCGCTCCTTGGCGGCCTCGTACTGATCGTGATGCTGATCGGATTTACCGTTATGCAGCATGCTTTTGCCGGCGGCATAACGCACGGCATCGTCTCCGACGTCGAGCGGCGGGCGCTCGCCCTGACGGGCGCCGGCGACATGATCTGGGATTGGGATGTGTCGGCCGACAAAGTCTACACCAGCCCTGAAACCGAACACCTGCTCAATGTCAGGCGCGGAACGCTCGAAGGGCCAGCCGCCGGATGGCTGGACATATTACACCCTCTCGACCGCGATCGCTTCCGCGCCGCGCTCGACGGCATTGTGGAGCAGCGCCGCGGACGGCTTGCGCAGCATTTCCGCTTGCGAGCCGGCGACGGCCAATATCTTTGGTTCGCGCTCAAGGCGCGTCCGGTGGTCGGATCCGACGGCGAGGTGGTACGTGTCGTTGGCACTCTCACCGACGTGACCGAAATGAAGCATGCCGAAGAGCGCCTCTTGTTTGATGCGGTTCACGATAATCTTACCGGTCTCCCGAATCGCCAATTGTTTCTCGATCGGATGGAGGCCGCATTCGCTTTCGCCCGCTCCGACCCTCAACTCAAGCCTTCGGTGCTGGTAATAGATATTGATCGTTTCAAGCAGGTGAATGATTCGGTTGGAATCGCTGTCGGCGACTCGATCCTGCTTGCGGCCGCACGTAGACTCTCGCGCCTACTTAAACCACAAGATACCTTGGCGCGGTTGGCAGGGGATCAGTTTGCCTTGATACTGATTTCCGAAAAGGAGCCGGCCCGCATCGTGGCATTTGCGGAATCGTTACGGCGCACGTTGCGCGCGCCAATCGCGTTCAACAACCGCGAAATCTTTCTCACCGCATCGATCGGCCTTGCGCTGGCCGACAATGAGTCTCACCGCGCGGATGAGATTCTCAAGAACGCCGAGCTCGCCATGTACCACGCCAAGCGCGTCGGCGGCGACCGCATTGAGATCTTCAAGCCTTCCATGCGCGCGCGTAAGACGGACCGTTTGATGCTCGAATCGGAATTGCGCCGAGCGATCGAACGGCAGGAGATCAAGGTGATTTATCAGCCGATCGTGCGGTTGGAGGATCGAGCTGTCGCCGGCTTCGAAGCGCTTGCGCGTTGGGACCATCCCAGGCTAGGCCGCCTGTCACCTGCGGAATTCATTTCCATAGCCGAAGAGATCGGCCTGATCGTCGATCTCGGTCTTCTCGTGCTGGAGCGCACGGCGCGCCAGCTCGCCACTTGGCAAGCGGCCAACCGCGGTCGCGACCCGATTTTCGCCAGCGTGAACGTTTCCTCACGACAACTGCTGCGACACGATCTTATACAGGACTTGCGCAGCATCATGGCGCGCACGACGCTGTTGCGCGGGACCTTCAAGCTCGAAATTACCGAATCTCTGGTGATGGAAAACCCCGAACATTCGGCGCAAATCCTTGCGCGTATCAAGGAGCTTGGCGCGGGATTATCGCTCGATGATTTCGGCACTGGCCATTCCTCGCTCGCTTACCTGCAGCGTTTTCCCTTCGATACCATCAAGATCGACCAGTCCTTCGTACGCACAACCGCGACCGGCAAGCGGCCGGTCATTCTACGATCGATCATTGCGCTCGCCCACGATCTGGGCATGGAGGTGGTGGCGGAAGGCGCCGAAACCGATTCCGATGCGGTGGAATTGTATCAACTCGGTTGCGAATACGCTCAGGGCTTTGCATTCGGTGAGCCCATGTCGCCGGAGGAGGCGCGCGCGTTGCTTGCCGGCGAGCGTTTTGAGATCGCGCGCTGAGCAATGATGAGCGAGACGCGCAACGCCGACCAAGCGACGATCGATGGCTTCGGCCGCGAATGGGGGATGTTTACGCAATCGCCGCCCGCGTTCAGCGAGGCCGATCGGCGGGCGATGTTCGACGCGTATTTCGGGATTTTCCCTTGGGAAACGCTGCCAGCCGGAAGCGTCGGGGCGGACATCGGGTGCGGAAGCGGGCGCTGGGCCGTACTGGTCGCCCCGCGCGTCGGCGAGCTGCACGTGATTGATCCGTCGCCGCTGGCGCTCGCGGTGGCCCGCGCCAATCTGGCAAACGCGGAAAACGTTCGCTTTCACGCCGCGTCGGTCTCGGCACTGCCGTTCCCTGATGCCTCTCTCGATTTTGCCTATGCGCTCGGCGTGCTGCATCACGTGCCGGATACCGCCAAGGCCATCTGCGATATCGCTGCCAAGCTAAAATCCGGCGCGCCCTTTCTTCTCTATCTCTACTACGCGTTCGACAATCGTTCGCCTGTCTATCGCTGGCTCTGGAAAATCTCGGAAATCGGACGCTTTCTTCTTTCCCGCGCGCCGTTTGCGGTACAGCGGATTGCGACGTATTTGATTGCACTGTTCGTCTATTGGCCTCTCGCGCGCCTTGCAGCGCTGCTCGAACGTATCGGATCGTTGCCGCGCTCCTGGCCGCTCGCCTACTACCGGCAGCGTGCATTCTATGTGATGCGTACCGATGCCTTCGATCGCTTCTGCACGCGACTCGAGCGGCGTTTCACGCAGACCGAGATAGCTTCGATGCTCCGCGCGGCCGGCTTCGCCGATATCGTGTTCTCCGACAAGGCGCCGTTCTGGGTTGCCTGTGCAACCAAGCGTTAGGCGTGACCGGCGTCGGTCGAGAGCATGCTGATATCGATTCCGATCTTGCGCAATGCCCGTTCGTACTTCCCTTCGATATCGGCACCGAAGATGAGATCCGGATCGGCCGCACAATGCAACCAGCCATTCTGCTGGATCTCGTGCTCGAGCTGACCCGGCGCCCAACCCGCGTAGCCGAGCGCGAGCACCGCGTTCGACGGCCCGTTGCCCCGGGCGATCGCTTTAAGAATCTCGAGCGTGGCGGTCAGACAGATTCCCTCGTCGATCGGCAAGGTCGAATTTTCAATGAAAAAATCGGCCGAGTGCAGGACGAAACCGCGTCCGGTTTCGACAGGACCTCCTCGCAGCACGCGCACCTCTTCGACGCGTGTGGGCAACTGGATACGCTCACTGGCCGGAATGACTTCGAGCTGTACCAGCAAATCAGGGAACCTGATGTTCGGCGCCGGCTGATTGACCACGATGCCCATGGCCCCCTCGCTGGAATGCGCGCAGATATAGACCAAGCTGCGCGAGAATCTCTCATCGGCCATCGTCGGCATGGCAATCAGCATCTGCCCGTCGAGGTAGCCGTGGTTTGCCGGCCGGTCGATTCTGTGTCCGGTGAGCTTCATAGCGGAAGGTTATCCAATCGACTCGCCCTTGCAAACGACAACCCGAACGGATGAGCGAATACCCGCCATTCTATTGGAAACGGGAATTGTGGCAAAATCGTCGTTCTCGGCGTCGTGCACCGCTCACGACGAATTCAATGGCGCCGTACCAGCGAACCCGGTACACGGTCGCGCCATGTGGAAAAAAGGGGCCCTGCGAAAAGTCGCGTCGGGCGTCGTCGTGACCCTAGCGGTCTCGTTGCCGGCCTTCCAGCCCGCCCATGCGGCTGATTCGTCGCGCTGGGTCAACGATCTGCACTCGGGCTTCCGCTTGATCGCCGGCCCCGCCGCGGGCGACTCGGCCAATTTGCGTGCCGGCATCGAGATCAGAATGGAACCGGGCTGGCACACCTATTGGCGTTATCCGGGGGATTCGGGTGTGCCGCCCCGATTCGATTTTTCCGGCTCATCCAACCTCGCCGCAGCCAAGGTCCGCTTCCCGGCACCGCACCTGTTCAGTGACGAGACCGGCCAAACGCTCGGCTACGAAGGCAGTGTCGTCTTTCCCGTCGACGTCACCGCCAAAGACCCGCGCCAGCCGGTCACACTGCGCGTGAAGGTCGATTATGCCGTGTGCGAGAAGCTCTGCCTGCCGGTGGAAGGCAGCGCCGAACTCACCTTGGGGCGGAGCGGCGATTCGGAGAATGCCGCGCTGACCGCCGCCGAGGCGCGGGTGCCGCAGCCGGTCGCCGCTGCGGCCCTGGGTCTTACCCTGCGCCGGGTCAGCGGCGGGGCAAAACCCTTGATCGCCGTCGCGCTCAAGGCGCCGGATCGTCCGGTACAGCTTTTCGCCGAAGGACCGACGCCGGAATGGGCACTGCCGATCCCCACACCCGTGCACGACACGCAAGACGGATTTGAGCATTTCACTTTCGCGCTCGACGGTCTGCCGCCCGGCGTCGACCCAAACAAGGGGCCCTTCGAACTCACCTTTACGGTCGTCGCCGGCCAACGCGCCTATGAGATCAAAACCCGTCTCGACTAATTCCGCCCGAGGCGGTAATTAGCAACCCGAGCCCGAGCATGAAGGCTCTGTTCAGACAGCACGAGGATAGCCATGCCCATCAAGGTCGGTGATCGCTTGCCCGCCGCAAAATTTCGCGTCATGACCGCGGAGGGCCCCGCCTGGAAAACCACCGACGATATATTCAAAGGTCGCAAGGTTGCACTGTTCGCCGTTCCGGGCGCTTTCACGCCGACCTGCAACAATCTACATCTGCCTAGCTTTCTCAACAACATTGATGCCCTCAAGGCGAAGGGAGTGCAGGCCGTTGCCGTCACGGGCGTGAACGACGTGTTCGTCATGGACGCCTGGCGAAAGGCGAGCAATGCGGGCGACAAGATCGAATTTCTTGCCGACGGCAACGGCGAGTTCGCCAAAGCGATCGACATGGCCTTCGACGGCTCCGGCAATGGCCTCGGGCTGCGTTCCAAGCGCTATTCCATGCTGGTCGAGGATGGCGTGGTGAAGAAACTCAATGTCGAGGATGCGCCGGGCAAATGCGAGATCTCCAGCGGCCAGGCGCTGCTGGCGCAGCTCTGACCACCGTCATTGGCGACGACGTCAGTAAGATCGCCTATCTACGTCGCACCTAAGGCGCCCTTGGTGCCGGCGCGCACGGCCAGCATGCCCTCGCGCGCAAGTTGATCGGCCCGTTCGTTCATGGCGTTGCCGGCGTGCCCTTTCACCCAGCGCCACCGCACCTGATGGGGAGCGAGCGCCGCATCGAGGCGTTTCCATAATTCGGCATTCTTGACCGGTTCCTTGCTTGCCGTGCGCCAGCCGTTACGCTTCCACGCCTGGATCCAGTCGGTAATGCCTTTCTTGAGATATTCGCTGTCCGTGTAGAGATCGACGACACAGGGACGTTTGAGCGCTTCCAGCGCCGAAATCGCCGCCATCAATTCCATCCGATTATTGGTCGTCATCGCCTCGCCGCCCTTGAGCTCCTTCCTATGGCGGCCTGAGACGAGAATCGCGCCCCAACCACCCGGGCCGGGGTTACCCGAGCATGCGCCGTCGGTATGGATGACCACATGCTCCCTCGTCATGAGGCAAAGCCGTAATTTGCCGCACTTCTCACCGACTGATGAAAACGCAGTTTCCGATAATATTCGAGCGGATCCTTCGGCTTGACCAGAGCCCCGTCCGGCACCGCCAGCCAATCGACCAGCCGTGTCAATAGAAAACGCACGGCAGCGCCGCGCGCCAGTATAGGCAATGCCCGATGTTCGGACTGCGACAGCCCGCGCACCTTCTCGTAGGCCCTGAGCAGCGCCCGGCCTTTGGTGACGTTGTAAGAATGATCCGATTCGAAGCACCAGGCGTTGAGGCAAATCGCGACATCATAGGCAAGCATGTCGGTGCACGCAAAGTAGAAATCGATCAGTCCCGACAACGTATCGCCGAGAAAAAAGACGTTATCGGGAAACAGATCCGCGTGGATGATTCCGCTCGGCAGATCGCGCGGCCACTCGTTTTCGAGGGCGTCGAGCTCATAAGCGATCTCGGTGCCGAGCCCCGGCCGCACGTCATCGCTGCGATCCTTGACCTGCTCGTACAACGCACGCCAACTTGCGATTGACAGGGCATTGACACGCTGAAGAGGGAAGTCGCTGCCGACACGGTGCAATCGTGCAAGCGCTTCACCCACGGCCGCGCAGTGACCGGGGTTCGGGCGCCGGACCCATAGACCGTCGAGAAACGTAACGATGGCGGCCGGCCGACCGGCCACGCGACCGAGCACGCCACCCTTTTTGTTCTTTACCGGCTGCGGGCAAGTGATCCCCCGTGCAGCCAGATATTCCATCAACGTAAGGAAAAACGGCAGATCTTTTTCGGCCACGCGCTTTTCGTAAAGCGTGAGAATGAAACTGCCCGCACGGGTATGCAATACGAAGTTGGAATTCTCAACACCCTCGGCAATACCTTTGTACGAAAGCAGATCGCCCAGATCGTAGTCGGCAAGAAATTGCGCAAGATCCTCCGCCGTGACGTCGGTATAGACGGCCATCGAAAATCACTCAGCCGGTTGCTCCTCGCGCAAAGGACGCGGCAACGGAAAGAACATTCGTTCCTCGACACCAAAGACGGTCTCGACGTCGACGGCAAATTTGGCGGCGAACGCGTCGATCACCTCCTCGACCAGGACTTCCGGCGCCGACGCGCCCGCCGTGACGCCGAGGGTTGCGATTCCGCTGAAGAAGCCCCAATCGATATCGGCCGCTCGCTCAACCAGCACGGCATACGGGCATCCGGCCCGAACCGCCACCTCCCTCAGCCGTTGCGAATTAGACGAGTTTGGCGAGCCGACTACGATCATCGCATCCACCATCGGTGCGACCTTGCGTACCGCCTCCTGTCGATTGGTCGTGGCATAGCAGATGTCTTCCTTATGAGGGCCGACAATAGCCGGGAAGCGGGCTTTGAGACGGTCGACGATTTCCGCCGTGTCCTGCACCGAAAGGGTGGTCTGGGTCACGAATGCCAGATTATCGGGATCACGCGGGGTGAAACTCTCTGCTTCGGCAAGCGACTGCACCAGGGTGATTGCACCCGCCGGTAATTGACCCAGCGTGCCGACCACTTCCGGATGGCCTGCATGACCAATCAGCACGATCTCCCGCCCGCGTCGGAAATGAATTTCGGCCTCTCGGTGCACCTTGGTGACCAGCGGACAGGTCGCATCGAGGGTAAAAAGTTTCCGCCGTGCGGCCTCTTCGGGAACCATGCGTGGCACCCCATGCGCGGAAAACACCACCGGCGCGTCTCCGTCGGGAACCTCGGCGAGATCTTCGACAAAAATGGCCCCTTTGGCGCGCAGACTGTCGACCACATAGCGATTATGGACGATTTCGTGCCGGACATAGACCGGCGGGCCGTACAGGGCGAGCGCCCGTTCCACGGTTTCTATGGCGCGCACCACACCGGCGCAAAATCCACGCGGCGAGCAGAGCAGCACTTTTAGGGCGGGCTTATCGGCCATTGATCTCCTCGGGGGTGGGCGTGGGGTCGCGCACGCCCCGACATGGGACGCGTCGGCCGCGTCTGTCAAGACGCGATGGTTGCGCCCGCGCGGGCAAGTGCCTATATTCTCCGCGTTTTCCGATCATCGCCGATGATCCGTGCTTTGCCCCCATTGATCGGGCGAAGCGGTGAGGAGGTTTTTCCATGGCCGGTGCAGCACCTTTGATGCCGAAGGCGACCGCCGTCTGGTTGCTGGAGAACACCGCTTTGACCTTCGACCAGGTTGCGGATTTCTGCAAGCTACATCCGCTCGAGGTGAAAGCGATCGCAGACGGCGACGCGGCGCAGGGAATCAAGGGTCTTGACCCGATCCAGACCGGCCAGCTCACCCGCGAGCAAATCGCCGAGGCGGAGGCCAATCCTGACGTGCGGCTGAAGCTGACGCCGCCCAAGGTCGCGCTGCCGGCCTCCCAACGCAGAAAAGGGCCGCGCTATACCCCGGTGTCGCGGCGGCAGGATCGGCCAAATGCCATCCTTTGGTTGGTGCGCAACCATCCCGAGCTGCGTGATAGCGCAATTATGCGACTGGTCGGCACGACCAAGTCCACCATCGCCTCGATACGTGATCGCACGCACTGGAACTCGGCGAATCTCACTCCCATGGATCCGGTTACCCTCGGACTCTGCACGCAGACCGATCTCGATCTGGAAGTTCAGCGTGCCAACAAGGAGAAACCGGCTCCGGCGGATGCGGGCGCAACCTTGCTGCCCGCCGCCGAGACGACTGCGCGAAAAGAGACGGCAGAGGCCACCTCCGCCAGCGTGGCAGACAAGAAAGCGAGCGAAGAGCTCGACGTCAACGCCGTGCTGGCCAAGCTCAAACAAATCGGCGGAAAAGGCGGCAGCGGACGCGAGTGAACGCCTTCCATCGCCTCGCTCGGCGCAGGATAAGGAAGGCCGCCAACGACCGCGGCATGTCCGCTCCGTGGTAGGCTATTCGGCCCCGCTCGGCGAGTTGACGTCTCCCATGGGCCGGCCTGCCAATGCCATGACCGGATCCGCGTCCGCGCCTCGTGCCTTGCAAAGGTCTCGATTCGAGGAGCAACGAGGCATGCTCGCAAAATCGGATCGCGCTTGTCGGCGGATAGTCCGGATGACCGCTAATAGCCCCTTCGACCCTCGATCGCAGCGACGTATCGTTCGATCGATCGCCTGAGAACATCCTTGCCATTGGTGAGGATGACGCGATCGAAGTAATGCCCGTATATCGTCTCGAATGAAAACGGCTCCAGCGCCGCGCCAATGTGCTCGACCGCCGCTTTCGAGAGGGGGATGAAATTCGGATAGCTGCGCATGAAGGAAAGCCATTTGCGATCGGTGGTGACGGTGAGAATGTCGCCTGCGCACACGACGCCACGACCGTTCGCTCCTTCGGCCCAATGCAACACCGTCCCGCCCTCGAAATGCCCTCCGCACCGGACGAGCGTCACTCCGTCCCAAAGACGGAGACTGTCACCTTGCCACAGCTTGATTGCCGGATCCGGTCGCATGATCCAGGCCCGATCGGCAGCATGCAGATAGATCGGACAAGCGAATGCGTGCGCCCATTCCACCATGGTGGTATAGAAATGCGGGTGGGAGATGGCAATCGCTGTGAGTCCTCCGAGGCCGTTGATCACCGCCACCGTCGCCGGATCGATGAGCGCGATGCAATCCCAAAGTACATTGCCGCCCGTTGTCTGTAGCAGCAGCGCACGCTGACCGATCGCGAATGGCGGCTGTGTGCCGACGCCCAGAACTCCCGACTCGTAGGTGCGATAGCTGTTGAAATGCGACCGCGCGAGGACCGCCAGCGTTGTCCAGGTCTGTCCGCCGGGCGGGACGTATTGCCTCTCTTCCTCGCAGATCGCACATTGTGCGGGCGGTTCGGCGCTCTCGGGGTACTGCGTGCCGCAGGCGGTACAAATAAACAGACTCATCATCATGACTCCCGCTGATCATGCGCCGCGAGACTTCCGGTTCGAACCGGCAAGGCCTTCAGACCGCAGACGCAAGGGCATGATCGACCCTCCGAGCGTACTGGCCAATCCGGCGCGGGCGCCATATAAACTTTCGGACTGATGGCCACGATCAGCGCTGCTTCGAACGCCGCACGGCCCGCCGCTTTTCTCGACCGCGACGGGGTCCTCAATGTCGACCATGGTTATGTCCACAGGCCGGATCAGATCACATGGAACGCGGGCGCCGCGGAAGCCGTCCGGCTGCTCAATACCGCGGGCTACCTGGTCATCGTGGTCACCAACCAATCCGGCGTCGCGCGCGGTTTTTATGACGAAACCGCGGTAAAGGAGCTGCACGCCTACATGCGCGAAGAGCTCGCGCGCAACGGCGCACGCGTCGATGCCTTCTACTATTGTCCGCATCACCCTGAAGGCACCGTTGCCGCCTACGCCGTTGCCTGCCGCTGCCGCAAACCGGGCATTGGCCTGCTCGAACGGGCGGCACGGGATTTCGCGATCGACCGGGCCCGCAGCGTGCTCATCGGCGACACCGACGCCGATATGGAGGCGGCGCGTGCCTTCGGCATTGCCGGCCTGCGCTTTGACGCACTGACCGAGTCGCTTGCCACCCTTGTCCGCCGTCTCTTAGGCGCGCAGGCGGGTTGATCCGTGCCCGTTGATGGACGGTGTTTGCACATCGTGAAAGTCAAAATCGTTCACCCCGGCTGATGTACGCATTGCCAGGCCGGATCACCTTTGCGAACCATCGCGCCCCGCTGCACTTTTCGCGCGCACGGGTCCGGACCATGAACATCGAAGGCAAACTGGGTGTTGAGGCGTCGCGCGACCAGGTTTTTCAGCGGCTGAGCGACGCGCGATTCTTCGCTTCCTGCATCGAGGGAGTGCAAGAGCTTGCCGCCGTCGACGGTGCGCGATATCGCGCCACCTTCACGACCCGCATCGCCTACATGCGCTTCACATTCAAGATCGGCGTCGAGATGACCAGACTTGTGCCGCCGCATGAAATCGAGGCGCGCGTCGAGGGGACGCCGCTCGGCGTGGTCGGGCGGCTGACGGCGACGGCCCGGGCGCGACTCGATGACGACGGCGACCGGACGCTTATTCACACAGACAGGGCAGACGCCTAACGCGACGCCATTCTGGATGGCCGCCGGCTCGGCGGCCGAGGTCGAAATCGATACCGACAGGCCGGTTACGTATCCTGCGGCTGATTAACGTTGCCGATGTGGGCAACCCGATCAATCCGAAGATTGTGGAAACGCAACTTTCGGGCGCCGCAACCATGCAGCTCGGCTTCACCCTGGTCGAAAAGATGCATCTTGATGGGGGGCAGGTCGTCAACGCCTCGCTTGCCGATTACAGGATCCCCGGCATTCACGACATACCGCCGATGGAAAACGAGATCGTCGAGGCTTGGCAATCGAACGGACCCTTCGGGGCCAAGGGCGTGGGCGAATTGGCGACTTTCAACGTGTCACCGGCGATCGCTAACGCCATCGACGACGCAGTGGGCGTGCGAATTACCGAACTGCCGCTGACGCCGGAGGCCATTTTCCGTGCGCTACGCGCCAAAGCCGGCATGCCGATCGAGGATCGACGATGAGATCTGCCACGGGCACGGTGCCGCGAAAGCGATGGTCACACGCGGCCCAACGAACAGGACATGAATAGTCGTGATCAGCGCTACCACCCGTACGATTCATTTCAGGCTGAACGGCCGTGCCGTATCGGCCGAAGTGGCATCGCATCATACGCTGATCGAGATGCTGCAGGCGCAATTCGAATTGACCGGTGCGCGCGAGAGCTGCGGCCAGGGGCTTTGCGGATGCTGCACCGTGCTGCTCGACGGCAAGCCGGTTTCCGGTTGTCTTTATCTTGCGGCATTTGCCGACGGTGCCGACATCGTCACGATCGAACACCTCGGAGAACCGGACCGGCTCGACCCGGTGCAGGAGGCCTTCATCGAATGCGGGGCATTCCAGTGCGGTTACTGCACACCGGGCTTCATTCTTTCGGCCAAATCCCTGCTCGCCACAAATCCGCAGCCGAGCGACGACGAGATCAAGGACTATCTCTCGGGCAATCTGTGCCGCTGCGGGGCGTATCCAGAAATTTTGCAGGCGGTCAAGCTCGCCGCACGCAAGAGCAAGCGGGGTTGAAACGACGCAGCAAAGACCGCGACTTTCAGGGAGGGAACCATGTCAATGGCCGCTATGACAAGGTCAAGGCCGTGGTATCGAGGCCTCGACGCGAACCAGTGGAAGACGATGATCGCGTCGAACATCGGCTGGATGTTCGACGGCTACGAGACATACGCGTTGATCCTGACGGTCGGGGTCGCCCTGCATCAGCTTCTCGACCCATCGCAACACGGGCAGATCCCGGCCCTTGCCGGAACCGTTATCGGCATCACGCTGCTTGGCTGGGGCGTCGGCGGCTTCGTCGGCGGCGTTCTCGCAGACTATATCGGTCGCCGTCGCACCTCTGCTGCCCGAGACCAAGGGAAAGCCGCTGCCGACTTAAACCCGGCGTCAATCCGGCCCCTCCCATGCGGCGATAGGAACGCAGCGGGCGCCTTGCGCCTGCATGGGATCCATCAGCGGCCGGAATTTCTCTCTCGATGCGAAATTTGCTAGTCAAGACCTGCGTCGCGACTGCGACGCGCCGTACCTTTCGTGATCGACAAACCGTCCATGCGCGCACCCTCTAGCGGCACTATCCGGCCCGCGCTGCCGACTGCGCTGGTATTGCTCTGGCTCATCGGCGTCGCCTTGAGATTGACGATTCTCGCAGTGCCGCCGGTCATCCCGCTCATCCACGATGAGCTTGCGCTCAATGCAACCCAGATTGGCATCCTCACGGGACTTCCGTCGATGCTTTTCGCTTTCGCCGCCGTTCCGGGCGCCCTCCTGATCGCACGCCTCGGCGTGCGTAGCGCCATGATCGTCGGACTTGCGCTCAACGCGCTGGGCGGCGCGCTGCGCGGCGGCTTGCCGAACGTCTATTGGCTCTATGCCACAACGATCATGATGGGCGCCGGTGTCGCGATCATGCAGGTAACGATGCCGCCGGCAGTGCGCGCATGGGCGCCGACCCGCATCGGTTTTGCCACCGCGGTCTATACCAATGGACTGCTCATCGGTGAAATTCTGCCCGTGGCGTCGATGCTGCCGCTCGTTTTGCCGCTCGTCGGCGATTGGCAATGGGGCTTCGCATTCTGGAGCGCCCCTGTTGCGGCGATTGCGCTGCTGGTCGTGATCCTGACACCGCGACAGACGACACAGAACGGCGTCACTCCGCTCCACCGACGCTGGTGGCCGGACTGGCGAAGCCCGTTGATCTGGAGGCTCGGCATCATGCTCGGCAGCGTCAATGCCATGTATTTCGCCAGCAACGCTTTCCTGCCCGACTATCTGGCAAGCCATGATCTCTACCGCTGGATCAATCCTTCGCTTACGGGCTTGAACCTGGGGCAATTGCCGGCCTCGTTTCTGCTGCTCGCCTTCGCCAGACGCCTCGAACTCAAGGTCTGGCCTTTCGTCGCTTGCGGGGCGTTTTGCATCGTAGCCATCATCGGGGTCGTATTCGGTTCGGGCCCGGTGGTGGTCGCGGCGACAACGCTGTTGGGTTTTACCGCCGCCGGCGTCCTCATTCTCGTTCTTGCCCTGCCGCCGCTGCTTGCGCCCCCCGATGACGTTCACCGGGTGACCGCGGCGATGTTTACCATCAGCTATAGCTGCGCCGTCATCGTTCCGGTCATCAGCGGCATGATGTGGGACGTGAGCGGAGTTCCGGCGTTGGCCTTCCTGCCGATCGCCTGCTGCGGCATCATCCTGATGGCCCTCGCCCCGGCGATCAGCCAGGTCAAAGGCGCGGAGGCGTGACACATGCGACCCATCCCCGTCGGAGCAAAGGGGCTCTTCAGCCTGCGAGTGACACCCGCGCATCTCGCCAACCAGTTTAAGGACGCGGCGCTGCCGCCTGTCTTCGCCACGCCGATGATGGTTGCCGCCATGGAAAACGCCGCGCTCAATGCGGTTCGAGATTATCTCGACGCCGGGGAGAGCGCGGTCGGCACCCAGGTCAATATCCGTCATCTGGCCGCGACACCCGCCGGTCAGCACATCACGGCGGAAGCGGAAGTGACCAAAGTCGACGGCCGACGCATTGAATTCAAGGTCAGCGCCCGTGACGAGATCGAGGAAATCGGCACAGGAACACACGAGCGCGTTGTGGTCGATCTGGCGCGGCTCGCAAAACGGCTTGAAACCAAAATCCGCAAATGATGGACACGCAGGTTGTCGTCGTTGGTGCCGGTCCGGTCGGCTTGACGCTCGCCATCGCGCTGGGACGGCGCGGAGTCCGCTGCGTCCTTGTCGAGCGGAAGGAAGAACCGCAGTTCCTGCCCAAGATGGAGCGGTGCAACGCGCGGACGATGGAAATCTATCGTCGGCTCGGTATCGCACAAAAGGTGCGGGATGCCGGCTTCCCCCGCGACTGTCCGATGGACGTTTTTATTGTCACGTCCCTCGTCGAACCGCCGCTTCTGCATCTGCCATACCCTTCGGTGGCACAGGCCGAGGCTCAAATTGCCGCTTGTGAGGATGGCTCGATGCCACGCGAGCCATATCAGCTCATCTCACAATACACGTTGGAACCGCTACTCAAGTCCGTCGCCGAGTCGATGTCTAATGTGGATGTCCGCTACGGTTGTGAATTTCTCGACGTCGTTCAGGACAAGACCGGCGTGACCGCCCGCGTCGAACAGGCCGGCAGAACGCAGACATTGCGGGCAGCCTATCTTGTCGGCTGCGACGGCGGCGCCAGCACGGTACGGCGCAAACTCGGCATAAAACTCGCCGGCGAAGCCAATATCATGCAATTGCGGCAGGCGCTCTACCGCTGCGACGACCTATTTGAACGGATTCCGATCGGCAAAGGTCGGCACTATCATGTTGCGGACGACCGTTCGACATTCCTGATCGTGCAAGATTCGACACGGCATTTCACTCTTCATTCCGTGGTCGATAGCGACGAGCACATGAAGGTCATGTTCGAAACGACGGTCGCGATGCCGGTCCGCTACGAAATGCTTTACTGTGCACCGTGGCGGCAGAATCTGTTGTTGGCCGACAATTATGGCAGAGGCCGCGTGTTTCTCGCTGGCGATGCGGTGCATCTTGTCATTCCCACCGGCGGACTGGGAATGAACAGCGGCGTCGGTGACGCGATCGACCTTGCCTGGAAGCTTGCGGCCACGCTCAAGGGCTGGGGCGGACCGAACCTGCTCGCCTCGTATGAGATCGAGCGGCGGCAGGTCGGCGCGCGTAACGTCGAGGCGTCGCGCCAAGCCGCGCGCGGTCGCCGTGCGTGGCGCAACGCGTGGCAACCCAATATCCGCGACAAGACGCCCGAAGGCGCGGCGACGCGCGCCCGTCTTGCGGCGATTGCCGATGTCGAACAGCGCAAAAGTAACGAGATGATCGGCGCCGAACTTGGGTACCGCTATCGAGGATCGCCGATCATCTGGCCTGAGCCCGGCGAAGGGCCTCCCGATGAATTCATGCGGTACGTGCCCACCACCTGGCCCGGCGCGCGGCTGCCCCATGTCTGGCTTGCGGATGGAACAGCCTTGCATGATCGCATCGGCGACGGTTTTACGCTGCTTCGGCTCGGTCGTACCGCAGCCGACTCCGAGCCGCTGGCAGCGGCTTTCGCTCGCCACGGGGCACCCTACACCGAGCTCGTCCTTTCGGATGAACGGCCGCGCGACGTCTATGGCTACGACCTATTGCTGGTGCGGCCGGATCTGCACATTGTATGGCGCGGGAACCGATTGCCGGACGATCCGTCTCGGCTGGCAAAAATGGCGATCGGACACTAAAACAGGCCCGAACTCCGCCGGAGCGAGGCGTCGATGCCGAAGAAGCTTCCCCTGACATTGGCGTGCGGCGACTATGAGCTAGTCCGCCCCTTGATCGAGGGCAAGGTGGAGGTCGACGGTGTGGATCTGACGATCCTCACCGATATGGACTCGGCCACCCGGCATTGGCGTTTCCTGCGCAATGGTGAATTCGATGTGGCCGAGGTTTCGAGCTCTTCCTATCTCGCCGCACGCGACCACAACCTGCCGGTATATGCGATACCGGTCTTCCTGCATCGCCGCTTCCGCCACGGCTTCATATTCATCAATACGCAAAAAGGCATCAACAAACCGGCCGACCTCGCAGGCCGTCGTATCGGCGTCAAGACTCTGATGACGAGCGCGGTTTTGTGGATGCGCGGTATCCTTCAGCATGAATACGGCGTGCCGCTTACCAGCATCGAGTGGGTCGCCGAACTCAACAACGACATCGACGTGGAACTGCCGGCAAACGTCAGGTATACGCTGCTTCCGCGCGATCGATCGGTGGAGGTCATGTTGGCGGAAGGCGAACTCGACGCCGTGCTCCATTCCGATCTTATCAAACCGTTTCTCGCCAGAGATCCTCGAGTGGCCAGGCTGTTCCCCGATCACAAAGCGGAGGAAATAGCCTATTATCGGCGTACCGGAATTTTTCCGATCATGCACGTGCTCGGTATCCGCCAACGGCTGGTCGAACGGCATTCCTGGCTTGCGATCAATCTGTTCCGTGCGTTCGATGCATCGAAGCAACTCGCGATGAAACGTATGGCCAATCCGCGGATCGTGCCGCTCGCGTGGTACCGTGCCGCCTGGGAGGAGCAGGAGAGGGAGCTGGGGCCTGACCCCTGGGAGTACGGCCTCACCGAGCGAAACCGAAAGAATCTCGAGACGCTCATAGGCTATTCTTACGAGCAAGGCCTGATCAAGAAACGCCTGACACTCGAACAACTGTTCCTGAGCGTGGACCAGGGGTATAAGCGCGGCGGTGAGTACCGCATCTGACCGCACGACCCGTGACGCTCCTGGCAGGAAGGAAATCGCGCATGATCCCGATGAAACCGCTTGCCCTTGGTGCCCTTGCGCTTGGCTGGAGTTTCTGCCCCGCGCTCGCGCAGGAGCAGGTCTGGAAGCACGGCATTCTCGAAGCAAAGAGCGATTCCGGCTTCATCGCCATGGTCGACAAAGGTGGTTTTGCCGCCAAACGGGGGCTCAAGGTCGAGCTGTTCCAGGTGAAGGCCGGTGCCACGCTCATGAAAGCGCTGATCGCCGGCGAGATCGACAGCGTCGATATGGGTGCCGCCGAGTCGATCGTCGCCGGCATTCGGGGTGCCGGTGTCAAGATTGTCGGCTGCACCTGGCCTGGCATGCCGCAGGTCGTGCTTGCCAAGGCGGAAATCAAGACTCCGGCCGATCTCAAGGGCAAGACCGTCGCGATCTCCTCTCCCGGCTCGCTGCCCGATCTCCTGTTTCGCGGCATGCTCGACTCGGCGGGTGTCAATGCGTCCGAAGTGAAATTCGCGACGCAAGGTGCCGACCTCGATCGCTACAAGTCGCTTGTCGCCGGCATAACCGACGCGGCCGTCGTATCGAACGAATTCGAGGCGATCATGCCCTCCAATATTCATGTGCTGATGAAAGCCACGACCGCCGTGCCGAAGTTTCTCCGTCTTTGCGTGGCCACGACCGACAAAGTGATCGCCCACAAGCGAGACCAACTGGTGCGTTTCATCGCGGCCGAGATGGACGCCTATAAGTATGCGCTCGCTCACCCTGACGAGGCGACCAAGATCGCCGTGGAGCTGACCCACGCCAAACCCGACGACAAGCGCGCCCAGTTCATCGCCGAGCAGGTACGGGAGGAGAAACTGATCGACGCGACGCTACCGATCCCGACCGATCGGATCGACTGGATGCAGCAGCTGTTCAAGAAAGCGGGGGTCGTGCCGAAGACGGTGCCGGTCGCGTCACTGATTGACACGAGCGTGCGCGACGAGGCGGCCGGGCTTGCCGACCGATAGGACGGCAAGCTGGTGGGCCCGGGAGGGCTCGAACCTCCAACCAGACCGTTATGAGCGGTCGGCTCTGACCAATTGAGCTACGGGCCCCGCAGTTGCCGTCTTGTATCAATGCATTGGGCGGATGCGCAATCGCCTCAGGCACATGCCGCTCCTTGCGGTCGTCTCGGAGGTCAGTGGGAGGAGTCGCCATGTATGCCTTCAACCTCTTGCACGAGCAAGAATGGGATCCTGCGCGTCACATCGAAAAAATTCTCGGTACCGTCGCGGGAGGCGACGTCGCGGTGGCTTGCTGGGAACCCGGCCAGATCAGCCCCCACCACTGTCATCCGGGAGCGACAGAAATCTATTTCTGCTTCTCGGGCGGTGGAGTCATGCGGACGCCGCAGGAGACCTTCGCGGTCGCGCCCGGCACCTTCGTCGTGCATCCCCCGGGTGAACTGCATGAGTTTGAAAACGGCACCGGTCGCACGCTGCTGTTCCGCGTCCGTTACGGCACGGATCTACGTGCGCGCATCCGCAATTGGCGCGGGCACCCCGAATGGACGCCGTCCGCCGAGGACCTCGATTATTTTCGGCAGCATGCGATCGAATGATCACATCCTCAGCAACCGCTTCGCATTGCCGGAGAGGATCTTTGCCTTGTCTTCGTCCGATAGCGGCACGCTCCGCATCCATTCGATTGCCGGCGGGTTCATGACAAAGGGCCAATCGACCGCGAACAGAATGTGATCGACGCCCATTTCCATGACGCAGCACAGCAGCGCCGGATTGGAAAAGAAGCCGCTCGTGGTGACGTAGAAATTGTTGCAGAAGATGTCGCGGAAACTCAGCGGTTTCTGTCCGGGCCGCTTGAGTGACGCATCGATGCGCCAGACCAGAAACGGCAGCGTCTCGCCGAAATGGCCGAGTATGATTTTCAGCTTTGGATATTTCTCGAACACCCCCGATAGCACAAGGCGGATCGCCTGCGTCGCCGTTTCAACCGTGTAACCCCAGGCTGGCCGCACCACCAGCGGGAAGTCCTTCGCGTAATCCTGATAATAGATTTCGGTGACCGTCGGGTTCGGCAGCGAGGGGTGAAAATAGATCGGAACGTCGAGCTTCTCGGCCCGCTCGTAGATGGGCCAGTACTTCTTCAAATCAAGAAATTCTCCGTTGGCCATGCCGTGCACCATCGCGCCCTTGAAGCCGTACGTACGGACGGTCCGCTCGAGCTCGTCAGCCGCCGCCGCGGGATCGGCGGTCGGCAGCGCCGCAAAGGCCGCGAAACGCGCGGGATTGGCGGCGCATATCCCCGCCAGCCGGTCATTGACGCTCCGGGTGAGCTCGGCAGCGATCTCGACCGGAAGTTTCTGCGTCGAGGGTGCTCCGTGCGACAATACTTGAACGTCGATGCCGGCCTCATCCATCTCCCTGAGCCGCAGGCTACCCAGATCGTAAAGGCGTTCGTCGGTTTCGCTGCCGCGCGCCGCTTCCGGACCGACGAAATGCTTGGAAAGCTCGGGATCCCAATAATGCTCCTCGATGGCGATCACGGGACAGGCAGGCTTCTTGAACATGAGCGTTCCCCCTCAGCGCCAAGTGCGGATGTTTCCTAGCAATCGGTCGCCGCCTTGTCACCGCCTTGGCCGCACGAGCATCCTGTCGTTCCGGCGACAGGCCGGCGCAGGCGACAGGACCAGGTTTCGCAAAGGCGGCGACTCAGTTATGCACAAGTGATGCTGCCGATCTTGCGCATCATCCCTGCGGGCGGCGTTTTCCTCGCGATCGTCACATGGCTCGCGGTCCCGAGCTCCCCGCCCGGCTGGTCGTCGCACACACTAACCCTGACGGCCGGCGCGCTGGGTCCGCTGGTGGATCGTTCCGTTCATCCGGAATGGCGGCAGTGGCTCGTGCATGCCGCCCTGCGCCGCGCCGAAGAACTTGAGCGCCTGCGTGCGCTGCCCGACTCGCCCGTCGCGTCCCCGGCGAGTGGGGCGGATCTCGGGCCGGAGGCTGCGGCCGCGACGTCGCCGGCGATCTCCACGACCACGACGCCGGAGCGGGCGCTCGCGTCGATACCTGACGGCGAGCCCGTCATAGCCGTAGCAACAGACGAGCTGCCATCCGTTGCGCCTGCGGCAATTCCGCCGGCAACCGGGCGGAGGGCGCGCGGCGCAGAGCGGGGCGTGTCCGCTCATACGCAGCAGCAACATCGCGCGCGTCATCCGCGCCACGCGCGGTCCGCAATGTCATCGCGCCCACGCGGGGCTCCCACATACGAGCCGCACAAGTTCAATCTGTTCGAAGCTCTCTTCGGTTCGTCCGCCGAGAACAAGGCGCGCGGCGATGCGTCGAACGCCCCCGCCGCCGCGCGGACAACGGCGGCGCGGCCGCGGCGCGGCGCTCAGTAATAATCGAGTTTGCCGGTATAAGGATTCGAGGCCGAGCTCACGCCGCCGGTCGACTCGCGGGCCTTTGCGAGCTTCGCTTTCATGGCCGACACATCCTGGCGGGCACCGACGCCATGGTTCGAGACCGCGTTCGGCGCGGAGGCGAAAGCGAGTGTTTCATTTCCGGCGGCGAGCTTGGCAAGCCCTTTGCGCTTGGCGGCGTAATAATAGCCTCGTGCATAATAATGTACCGCGCGATCGGCATTCCCTCCGGCAACGCGATAGGCGCCGGCAAGGTATTTCACCGCATAGGTCATGTTCGTGTCGGCATCGAGCAGACCGGCGGCGCTGCCGCGATAACCCATCGCGCGGGCAGTAGCCAACTTGATCTGCATCAGCCCGTAATTTCCGTGACTGACGACCCGGGGATTGCCGCGGCTCTCGCGCGCAATCACCCGGCGCACAAGGCTTTCCGGCAGGTTGTTGGCGGCCGCGTGCTTGGCGATGAGAGCATCGAGATTGCCGTTGGCGTCGTGGCGAACACGCTCGCGGGGCTGGGCGGCGAGACTTGCCGGAACCGCGACCGCAAGCAGGACGGCGGCAAATCTTTTCTTGCAAATCATATCGGCTCCGATGTTTGCGGGAGATTTCGTGGATGGATGCAGGATGTGGCGTTTGAAGGGCGAACTCCGGCGAGTCTGCGGCATAAGCGCGCGGAACGCCCTCGGTTCCATCACAAATTGAGTCGCAGCGGCACGCTCATGAAAAGAAACGCGACGCAGAACATGAAACCCGAGACGATCCCCGCCGCAGGAAGAGCGACGCAGCCGAGTTCGCACGGTTTTCGCGATGTGAAAATCAATTGACTGCGGCAGTAATGCCGACCGAGACCATGATCATCGTGACGGCTATCGTGGTGAGCTTCTGATCGCCCCCGGTGTTCCTTGCCCGGG
>JADGGK010000034.1 GCA_019689975.1 Pseudolabrys sp. | reverse complement strand
CGCCGCCGCAGCCCCCCACGCCATCGCCCGACCCCCGCCAGGGCGTCGCAGTCTTACCGGTACGCAGCCGGAACGCTACCGTAAGTTGAGTAAATTGGCAAGATCCAACCTGTGGTTCTGGTCGGCCGGAAGGCTTGATGATAGAAGGCGACGCATGTCTTCCTTCATGGCGCACACCGTCGTGCCGGCCGCGGTCCTTGCGGTGGCCGCGGTCCTTTGTCTCGGCCTCGTCAACATGATGCGCGGGGGCTCGCCCAACCGGTCGCAGCAGCTCATGCGCCTGCGCGTGCTGCTGCAATTCGTCGCCATCGTGTTGATCATGATCACCATCTGGGCCATGGGACGTTGAGACCCGTCGCGGCCCGGCGGCGAGCGGCCTCGGCATCATGGCGGCGGATGCGGCAATGGCCGGAAGCGAGCCATTCGCGGTCCTGCGCCAGGAGCATTTGGGATAGGGTTGTCGCGAGCGAGAAAGAGCTGCGGACACTTATGGTGGTGCTCAACCGCATCTATACGCGCACGGGCGACGACGGCACGACGTCGCTCGGCTCCGGCGCGCGGCGCAAGAAATACGATCTGCGCGTCGCCGCCTATGGAACGATCGACGAAGTCAACGCCGTCATCGGCCTTGCGCGGCTCCACACCGGCCATGACAAGATGCTCGATGCGGCGCTCGCACGCATTCAGAATGACCTGTTCGACGTCGAAGCCGATCTTTGTCTTGCTGAAAAGGGCCCAGGCGGGGCGCGCCTGACGGCCACCGAAGCACAGGTGACATGGTTGGAAGGCGAGATCGATCGCCTCAACGCCGGGTTGGAGCCGCTGCGATCGTTTATCCTGCCCGGCGGCAGCGCGGCGTCGGCCTATCTGCATCTGGCGCGCACGGTGTGCCGGCGCGCCGAACGCATCATGGTAAAATTGCGCGATCAACCCGATGAGGACGTCTCGGCCGCGGCGCTGAAATACGTGAACCGTCTGTCGGATTATCTGTTCGTTGCCGCACGCTACGCCAACGACAACGGAAAGCGCGACGTGCTTTGGGTGCCAGGACAGAACCGCTGAACGCCGCATGGCACGCATGGTGCTGCGTTTTTCGGCTCCGCCATCGCTGATCCGGGTCTTCCGCGCGCGGCCGTTCCCGGCGTTGCGTTGCCGCGCGAACGTTGACATGCCGCTTGCCCCGCCTTTAGCTTGCGGCCCGCTGTTAAAGTCTCTCGTCCCGGATGGGAATCATGAAAATCCTCGTGCCCGTGAAGCGGGTTGTCGACTTCAACGTCAAGGTCCGCGTCAAGCCCGACGGCTCCGGCGTCGAACTTGCCAATGTGAAGATGGCGATGAATCCCTTCGACGAGATCGCCGTCGAGGAGGCGATCCGCCTGAAGGAATCCGGCAAGGCGAGCGAGATCGTGGCGGTTTCGATCGGTCCGGCCCAGGCCTCGGAAACCATTCGCACCGCGCTTGCGATGGGCGCCGACCGCGGCATCCTGGTGAAGACCGATGCGGCGGTAGAGCCGCTCGCGGTGGCCAAGATTTTGAAGGCCCTGGTGGAGGCCGAGCAGCCCCGCCTCGTCATCATGGGCAAGCAGGCGATCGATGACGACTGCAACCAGACCGGCCAGATGCTCGCCGCCCTGCTCAACTGGCCGCAGGGGACCTTTGCCTCGAAACTGGTTCTGGACGGCGACGGCCTGACGGTCACGCGCGAGGTCGACGGCGGCCTGCAGTCCGTCAAGCTCACGATGCCCGCCGTGGTGACAACCGACCTTCGGCTCAATGAACCGCGCTATGCGTCGCTCCCCAACATCATGAAAGCGAAGAAAAAGACGATCGAAGAAAAAACGCCCGAAGCATTCGGCGTCGATATCCGGCCGCGCTTGGAAATCCTCAAGACGAGCGAACCGCCGGGACGCAAATCCGGCGTCAAGGTGAGTTCCGTCGCCGAACTCGTCGCCAAGCTCAGGGACGAAGCGGGGGTGTTGTGATGGCGATCCGGCCGACGAACCGCGCGCATCCCGCGCAATGCGCGCCGCGCCGCGATGCCGGCAGCAAATCACCGACCGCGCCCGTCCGCCGCGCCGCACCCAGGGATGATGGACGGAATCGGCCATGACGACGCTCCTTCTTGCCGAGCACGACAACAGGTCGCTCAAGGATGCGACCAACAAGGCGCTTACCGCCGCGAAGGCGCTTGGCGCCGACGTGCACGTGCTGGTCGCCGGAAAGGACTGCAGGCCGGCGGCCGAGGCCGCCGCCAGGCTCGACGGCGTCAAGAAAGTGCTGATTGCCGACGCCGCACCTTACGAGCACATGCTGGCGGAGCCGGTGGCCGCGCTGATCGTTTCGCTCGCCGCCGATTACGACGCTTTCGTCGCGCCGGCCACGACGAGCGGCAAGAACGTCATGCCGCGCGTGGCGGCCCTGCTCGACGTGATGCAGGTTTCCGATATCACGCGGGTCGTTGCGCCCGACACTTTCGAGCGGCCGATCTATGCCGGCAATGCCATCCAGACGGTCAAATCGACCGATGCCAAGAAAGTCATCACGGTGCGCACGTCGACCTTTCCCGCGACCGGTTCGGGTGGATCCGCAAGCATTGAAAGCGTCGCGCCGCCGGCAGATCCCGGGCTTTCCGTCTTCATCGGCGAGGAGCTGTCGAAATCGGACCGGCCGGAGCTGACCTCGGCCAGGATCGTCATCTCCGGCGGTCGCGCATTGCAAAGCCGCGAAAACTTCACGAAATATATCGAACCGATCGCCGACAAGCTCGGTGCGGCGGTGGGAGCGTCGCGCGCAGCGGTCGATGCCGGCTATGCGCCGAACGACTGGCAGGTGGGGCAAACCGGCAAAGTGGTGGCGCCCGAGCTTTACATTGCCGTAGGCATTTCCGGCGCCATACAGCATCTTGCGGGGATGAAAGACTCCAAGGTGATTGTTGCGATCAACAAGGACGAGGATGCCCCGATCTTCCAGGTGGCGGATTACGGTCTGGTGGCAGACCTCTACACTGCCCTGCCGGAACTGGCGAGCGAGCTCGATAAGGTTAAGCGCTAGAAGCATGGTGCGGGGAGATCGAATCGAGCGCCGACAAGGAGTAAGGTGGGCGGGATCGCCGGGTCGAGAAACACGGGGCGCGCGGCAATTTCCCGCGGTTTGCTTCTCTCGACGAGGCGACCGGAATTTTCTCGGGTGGGCCGTGTCCGTACCGATGGAGCCGTGCGCAGGTTCGTCGTAAGAAGAATGTGCGGGCTAGAGCCGAAACCATGCCCGAAGGCCTGGGTCTTCGCAACGACCGGACAAGAACAATGGTAGCCAAGATAGAGACTGTCGGAGTGATCGGCGCAGGGCAGATGGGCAATGGCATCGCCCATGTCTGCGCGCTTGCCGGCTTTACGGTGCTGCTGAACGACATTTCCAGCGACCGAATCAAGGCCGGCATGGCGACGATCAACGGCAACATGGCGCGTCAGGTCGCGAAGAAAACGATCACCGAAGAGCAGCGCAAGAACGCGCTCGCGCTGATAAAGCCGGCCGAGAAATACGAGGCGCTTGCGCACTGCGATATCGTCATCGAGACCGCGACCGAGAAGGAGGATATCAAGCGCAAGATTTTCGCGGAGCTATGCGCGTCGCTGAAGCCGGAAGCTATCATCGCGACCAATACCTCCTCGATATCGATCACGCGACTTGCCGCGTCTACCGACCGCCCCGAGCGCTTCATCGGCATCCATTTCATGAACCCGGTGCCGTTGATGGAACTCGTCGAACTCATTCGCGGGATCGCCACCGACGACGCGACTTTCGAGACTGCAAAAGCCTTCGTCACTCGGCTCGGCAAGACCATCGCGGTGGCAGAGGACTTCCCCGCCTTTATCGTCAATCGCATCCTATTGCCGATGATCAACGAGGCGATCTACACGCTCTACGAAGGCGTCGGCAATGTCGAGTCGATCGACACGGCCATGCGGCTCGGCGCCCACCATCCGATGGGCCCGCTCGAACTTGCCGATTTCATCGGTCTCGACACCTGCTTGTCGGTGATGCAGGTGCTCTATGAGGGTCTTGCCGATTCCAAATATCGACCCTGTCCGCTGCTGGTGAAATATGTCGAAGCGGGATGGCTCGGCCGCAAAACCCAGCGCGGCTTCTACGACTATCGCGGCGAGAAGCCGGTGCCGACGCGGTGATCGGGACCGCGCACGGCAGGCCCATTCCGGCGTCACAGCGTGCCGCGGTTGCGTGCCCGGCCAGGCCGGGCTTGGCAAAACCCCCGCCGCCATTTCGCATCGTCCCGCTGCCGGGATGACGTCAACAGCGGTGCAGGCCGCAGGCACCGCCATCGGCATCACGATGAATTGTGGTCACGAGGTCGCCGGGAGAGCGAAAGGCGTCGGTGCGCGCGAGCGTCCCCATGCGAGCCGCAGCGCTCGATCCGTCGCCAACCCGAGCCGAAGCAAAACCGGCCGCGCGGCGGCGAGCGCCCCCGTCCGCGACGCGCGGCGATTGCGCGACGGCCCGACAGATTTTGTTAACCTATGATCTCTAGCCTGCCGCGGCACGGAGAGCGGCGATGTCGTCGATCGGCGATGCCGCGGCCGCCACTTGGCTCGGCGCGGCCTACAGCAGCATCAACAGTGCTCCCAGCGACTGGATTTCCCAGTCATTCACGCCGCCGTCGACCGCCGGCACGAGGCAGGCATCGGCCTTTGCCAATCTGCTTGCAAGCACTATGCAGAATCAGCTCGCGAGCCTCGATGACATCTATGCGCGCCAGGCGCTCTTGCGTCTGCAGGAGGCACAGCAGCAGAAGCTCGATCAGACGATGGCAACGCTCGACGAGGCACAGAACGCCATCAGCGGCAGCTCGGGAACGAACGGCGTCATCACCACCGACATGAGCGTGACCGTCGACATGAGTTCCAACATTCTGACGCTGCGCGACGGCACCATGATCGACATCACCACCGGTTTACGACTCGATCCGGTGACCAAGCTTCCCTACGGGGTCGGCTACGTCAGCGATTCCTCCTCACCCTCATCGTAGAGCCGATTTCGGCGATTGCGAACCGTCAGTGTGAGTGCAGCGAGGCAATCGAGAATTGGCCCGTCATCGCGAGCCCGTGCATAGCGAGGGCGGTACGGTTTATTGATAGTCTCACGCTGGATTGCTTCATCGCCCCCTCCGGCCTTCTCGCGTGACGGCGCCGAATTCAATCCGCTCGCAACCCGCTGGCATCACGGCCCAGGACGGCGCCTATGAGCTTTGCGGCATCGTCGCTCGACCAGTCGGCCGGACCGGCGATGCTGCCGATTTCGCAGCCGCGCGCGTCGATCAGCACCGTGGTGGGCATGCCGAAGGCGAGGCCGATCGCCTTGAGGTCCTGGAAAACCTTCGCGCTCGCATCACTAAAGTAGCGCAGCCGCCTGACGCCGATCTCGTTCAGGAAGGCCTTGGGCTTGTCCGCATCGCGGGTATCGATGTTCACCGCCACCACTTCGAAATCCGGCCCGCCGAGCCTTTGTTCCAGGGCATCGAGCGTCGGCATTTCCTTGCGGCAGGGCACGCACCAGGTCGCCCACAGATTGAGCAAGACGGTCTTGCCGCGCCAATCGGCGAGGCTTACGCCTTTGCCCGCGGCATCGTGGAAGGCGAGATCGGGAAGCTTGCGCGGCGTCGTCGCCAGCCTGACCGCGGCGACCTCGCCCCGCGCGAAGGGTGCGGCCTTGGCGGCCCGTACGACGGCCGCGCGGCAGGCGGGATCGGCGCCCGCATTGCGCGTGAGGGTCGCAATCCCGTATACCCCGGCCAGTCCGACGATCACGCCGGCCGCGCCGCCCGCCAGCACCATGGCGAGCCGCTTTAGGGCAAAGCTTCTGGCAGGATTTTCGGTCATGGAAGGCGAGATTCCGAAGGTTCAGCCATGAGCAATACGATGTGGGGCGGACGGTTCGCGTCGGGTCCCGGCGTCGTGATGGAGGAGATCAACACCTCCATCGATATCGACCGTCATCTCTACCGCCAGGACATCGCCGCTTCCAAGGCCCATGCCGCGATGCTCGCCAAGCAGGGCATCATTACGGCGGACGATGCAAGAAAGATCACCGACGGGCTGGATGCCATCCTCTCGGAGATCGAGGCTGGCAAGTTCTCGTTCAAGCGTGCGCTCGAAGACATCCATATGAACGTCGAAAGCAGGCTCGCCGAGCTGATCGGCGATCCGGCCGGCCGGCTGCATACCGCGCGTTCGCGCAACGATCAGGTGGCGACGGACTTCCGCCTTTGGATGCGCGAGGAGATCGACAGGATCGATGCCGCGCTTGCGACCTTTCAGCGCACGCTCGCCGAAAAGGCCCTCGAGCATGCCGGCACCGTCATGCCGGGACTCACCCATCTCCAGCCCGCTCAGCCGATCACGTTCGGCCATCACCTGCTCGCTTATGTGGAGATGGCGGCGCGCGACCGCGGCCGCTTCGCCGACGCGCGCAGGCGCCTCAACGAGTCGCCTCTCGGCGCCTGCGCGCTTGCGGGCACCTCGTTTCCCGTCGATCGCGACGCCACGGCGCAGGCGTTGGGCTTCGATCGGCCGATGGCCAATTCGCTCGATGCCGTCTCCGATCGCGACTTCGTCATGGAGACGCTCGCCGCCGCGGCGATCACCGCCGTGCACCTGTCGCGGCTTGCCGACGAGATCGTCGTCTGGTCCTCGCCGCTCGTGGGCTTCATCAAACTTTCCGATGCATTCACCACCGGCTCCTCGATCATGCCGCAGAAGCGCAACCCGGACGCCGCGGAACTGGTCCGCGCCAAGTCCGGCCGCATCATCGGTGCGCTCGATGCCATGCTCATCGTGATGAAGGGGTTGCCGCTCGCCTATGCCAAGGACCTGCAGGAGGACAAGCCGGGCACCATGGATGCGCTCGCCGCGCTCTCGCTCGCGCTTGCCGCCATGACCGGCATGATTGCCGACCTCACGCCCGACGCGGGGCGGATGAAAAAGGCGGCCGGCGCCGGCTATGCCGCGGCGACCGATCTTGCCGATTGGCTGGTGCGAACCCTCGGCCTGCCGTTTCGCCAGGCGCATCGCATCACCGGCCGCATCGTCGCGGCGGCGGAACAGGCCGGCCTGCCGCTGCATCGAATGCCGCTCGCCAGGCTGCGCGAAATCGAGCCTCGCATCGGCGAGGATGTTTTCAGCGTGCTGTCGGTGGACAGATCGGTGAGGAGTCGTACCAGTTTCGGCGGTACCGCCCCCAAGAACGTCCGGGCACAGGCACGCAAGTGGCTGCGTCGCCTCGCGGCGGAGAAATCCTGACTTGATCCTGACTCGATCCTGACTTGGCGGCCCCGATTTGCTATGGTCGGAACATGAACGTTCTTGATCGTCCGCCGGTTCGCCTCGCGCTCGCGGGCGCGCTCGTCGCGCTGACGCTTGCGGCATGCGGTCGCAAGGGTCCGCTCGATCCCCCTCCGGCCGCCGCGGCGGCGGGCGAGCAGCAGACCGCGGCCGCCAACCGGCAGGAGGCATTGCCGGAAGCAAGGCCGTCCAACCTGCTCGGGGGATCCTCGTCCAGCGGGCGGCTTCCCGTCCCTAAAGGCGAGAAGAAGCACATTTTCCTCGACGATATCCTGAACTGACAAGCACGCCATGCATCATTTCGCCTATCGCAACGGCGTGCTGAGCGCCGAACTGGTCGCGCTCGACGCGCTCGCCGAGCGCGTCGGTACGCCGTTCTACTGCTACTCGACCGCGACGCTCGAGCGCCACTACAGGGTCTTCGCCGATGCCTTCGCCGACGTCGACGCGCTCGTTTGCTACGCCATGAAGGCGAATTCGAACCAGGCGGTGGTTGCGACGCTGGCGCGGCTCGGCGCGGGCGCCGACGTCGTCTCCGGCGGCGAGCTCAAGCGGGCGCGTCTGGCCGGTATCGCGCCCGACAAGATCATGTTCTCCGGCATCGGTAAGACCGCGGCCGAGCTCGCCGCGGCGCTCGACATGGGTATTCTCTGTATCAACGTCGAATCGGAACCGGAGCTCGAGATGCTCGGCGCAATTGCCGAATCGAAGGGCCGCAAGGCTCCGATCGCAGTGCGCGTCAATCCCGATATCGACGCCGGCACGCACGCCAAGATCGCAACCGGAAAGGCCGAGAACAAGTTCGGTATCCCGATCAGTCGCGCACGCGAGATCTATGCCCATGCTGCGCGGCTCGCGGGGATCGAGATCGTGGGGGTCGACATGCACATCGGCAGTCAGATCACCGCGCTCGACCCTTTTGGCGATGCTTTTACCCTGCTCGCCGATTTCGTGCGCGCATTGCGTGCTGACGGTCACCGAATCTCGCATATCGACCTTGGCGGCGGCCTGGGTATCCCTTATCGCGATGACAGCGAGCCGCCGCCCAACCCGCAGCAATATGCCGCCGTGGTCAAGCAAGCGACGCGCGACTTGCATTGCCGGCTGATCTTCGAGCCAGGCCGGCTGATCGTCGGCAATGCCGGCGTGCTGGTCACGCGGGTGCTGTTCGTGAAACGGGGCGAGGCGAAGAATTTCGTCGTGGTCGACGCGGCAATGAACGACCTCATTCGTCCGACGCTCTACGACGCGCATCACGAGATCTGGCCGGTATGCGCGGCGGTGCGCGAAAAGACGCGATTTAGGGCCGACGTGGTCGGCCCTGTTTGCGAAAGCGGCGATTTTCTCGCGCTCGAGCGCGACATGCCGGAGCCCAAGTCGGGCGATCTGCTCGCCGTGATGTCCGCGGGCGCCTATGGCGCCGTCCAGGCCGGCACGTACAACACGCGCGCCTTGGTTCCCGAGGTGCTGGTGAAAGGCGCCGAATGGGCGCTCGTGCGGCCGCGACTCGACGTGGATCAGTTGATCGCGCTCGACCGTCTTCCCCCTTGGCTCGGTTGATCCCGTCTCGAAGCGGCGGCCCGGGGCGGGGACACACGAAGAGCCCGTTCGCGCCGGCGGCCGCCGCCTCGGCTCCGCCCTCGGTGCGGGCGGCGGAGGCTGCAATCAGGTTCGACACATTCGGCGCGATCATGCCGCGCGACCGCGCCCACAGCGAACATCGGTGAATGCCAGGTCACCGCAAAGGCTCGGCAACCGTATTTCCGGTTCCCGGTGCGCGGCTTGAGGAATTCCCTCGCAATTTCCGACGTCTGGCGGCGATCTCCCGGTGCCGGGTCGGGGGTTGACGTCCGGATGGCGGAACCTGCCATTAATCCGACCGATTAAGCGCGCTCGATAGCGTGCCGGCGCGGTCCTCGCGGTCCATATTGGCAGCTTGGCGCGTGGCCCGGGATGTGACCGCGTGTTAGCGTGTGGGTCGGCCGGAGATTCTCTCAAGCCGGCAAGCGACGGAGCCGCTCTTGGACGAACCGAGCCATGGCACTCCCCACGAGGCGCATGTCGGCGCCCTGCTGGCGCGCGCGGTGGCGCGTGCGCGCGGCAGTCTGCTGTGGGAGCGGCTGTGGCCGGCGCTCGCCGCGCTCGCCAACGCGCTCGGCCTGTTCCTGGCCTTTTCCTGGGCCGGCCTGTGGACCGCGCTGCCGCCGCTCGGCCGCGCCGTGGGCCTCGGCGTCTTCGCGCTGGTCACATTAGTTGCCGCCATTCCGCTGATCCGCCTGCGGCTTCCGAGCGTCAGCGAGGGCCTGCGCCGTCTCGATCGCGGCAGCGGCGAGGCGCATCGGCCCGCCACCGCGATCGCGGACCGCATTGCCACCAACGGCGAGGACCCGGTCGCGCAGGCCCTTTGGCGGGCCCATGTCGAACGTGCGCTGACCTCGGCCCGCAAGTTCAAGGCCGGCTGGCCGCGACCGATGCTGCCTTTGCGCGACCCCCTGGCGCTGCGCGCACTCGTGCTGTTGCTGGTGGTCACGACGTTCTTTGCCGCGGCTGGGGAACGCTGGAAGCGCGTCCTCGCCGCATTCGACTGGAGCGGCGTGGTGGCGCCGGCCAATTTCCGCATCGACGCCTGGATCACGCCGCCGGTCTATACCGGCCGTGCGCCGATCCTCCTGCCCGGCCTCCACCCCGGCGCGTCGGCGCCGCCGGCCTCCTCCGAACCGGTTGCGGTGCCGGCGGGCAGCCAACTGGTGATCCGCGCCAGCGGCGTGCATGTCAAAATCGCGCATGACGGCGGCGTGGAAGACGCGCCGCCGGCACCGACGGCAGAGGTGCCGCAAGGGAGCGAGGAGCACCGGTTCGTCATCAGGAGCGACGGCGCCGCGACGGTTCATGGCGCGGGCGGCGCACTGGGCTGGCGCTTCACGGCGATCCCCGATCGCGCGCCGAGCATCGAGTTGATCCGCGAGCCCGAACGCCAGGCACGCGGCGCCCTGCGGCTCGACTACCGGGTGGCGGACGACTATGGCGTGACCGACGCGCAGGCGACATTTACGCTGAAGGATGAGGAATCGGCCAAGCCCAACGCGCATCCTCTCTTCGGGCCGCCCAATTTTCCGCTGTCGCTTCCGCAGGCACGCACGCGCGGCGGCGCGGCGCAGACCATTCACGATCTCACCGAGCATCCCTGGGCCGGCGCCGACGTGGTGATGACGCTGGTCGCGCATGACGAGGTGGGCAACGAAGGCAGGAGCGAGCCTCACCAATTCCAGTTGCCGGCGCGCGTTTTCGCCAAGCCGCTTGCCCGCGCGCTGATCGAGCAACGGCGTCTGCTCGCGTTCGACGCCAACGCCAAGCCGCTGGTGCTTACCGCGCTCGACGCGCTCGCGATGGCGCCGGAGAAGTTTTCTCTCGACGCGGGTGTCTATCTCGGCTTGCGGTCGATCTATTACGACCTCAAGCATGCCCGAAGCGACGACCAGTTGCGCGAGGTCGTCGCCCGGCTCTGGGAGATGGCGACGCAAATCGAGGACGGCAACATCGCGCAGGCGGAACAGGCATTGCGGGCGGCGCAAGACGCGCTTCGTCAGGCCCTCGAACGCGGCGCAAGCGACGAAGAACTCAGGAAATTGATGGACGATCTGCGCGCCGCGATGGACCGTTTCCTGCAGGCGCTTGCGGAGCAGTTGAAAAAGAGCCCCGAACAGCTTGCCCGTCCCCTCGATCCCAACACGCGCGTGCTCAGTCAGCGGGACTTGCAGTCGATGCTCGATCGCATCGAGCGCTTGGCCCGTTCCGGCAACAAGGAGGCGGCACAGCGGCTGCTCGAACAGTTGCAATCGATGCTGGAGAACCTGCAGCTCGCGCAACCCAATGCCGGCGACGATCTCGGCGATGACATGAATTCCGCGCTCGACGAGCTCGGCGACATGATCCGCAAGCAGCAGCAGCTGCGCGATAAGACGTTCAAGCAGGGTCAGGACATGCGTCGCGATCGTGCGCCCGGCGACCAGCGCCGCCAGCGGCTCGGCGACCTCAAGCAGGATCAGCAGGCGCTGCGCGAGCGATTGAAGAAGCTGCTCGATCAGCTGCGTCAGCACGGCCTCACGCCGGGGCAGAAGCAGCCGGGCGAACAGGCTGAACAGGGCGGCAACGAGATGGATCAGCTCGGCGAAGCCGACGCGGCGATGGGCAACGCGGAAAGCGCGTTGGGCGAAGGCGATGCCGACGACGCCGTCGACAGCCAGGGCAAGGCGCTCGACGCCATGCGCAAGGGCGCGCAGGGCCTGGCGCAGGCCATGCAGGACAACGGCTATGGTCCGGGCCCGAATGGCCGGCCCGGGGGGCCGCGGCCGCGGGCGGAGAACGACACCGACCCGCTCGGTCGGCCCCTGCGCGGGCGCGACCTCGACGGCGATTCCTCGGTGAAGGTCCCGGGCGAGATCGATGCCCAGCGCGCCCGCCGAATCCTCGAGGAGCTGCGCCGGCGCCTGGGCGAAAGCTTCCGTCCGCAGCTCGAGCTCGACTATATCGAACGTCTGCTCAAGGGATTCTGATTGCGCGGCAGCGCGCGCCACGGGCTTCGTTCCTGGCGAGCGCGCTGCGTCCAGGCGGCGCGGGGACGCCGTCACTCCGCCACGGCGTCGCGGGCGGTGAAGAAGCGTACTGCCACGTCGCGGACCTCTTTTGGCGGCGAGGCAAGCCGACTGACGAAGGCGAGCGTCTCGCCGGGCTTGAGGATATTGCGGTCCGGCTGCAAGGCCCAGGTATAGATCTCCTGACCCGCGGCGTTACGGGCGGCAAATCGCAGGCGCGGCACCGCGACCGGTCCATCGCTGGTGCTGACGATCGTGCCTTCGACCGCGAGCACGGGAATGCCCTGCTCGACTTCGCGCACCACGCGCATGTTCTGGAAGGCGAGATGGCGCAGATTGACCGGCAGGCCCAGCGCGGCGAAGAATGGCGCGGTTTGCGGCAGGTAGCGCACGACATCCTCGCGGCCGCTGACGAGCGCGACATTGAGGGCGAACAGCACGAGCAGCGCGGCCATCCAGCGTGAGGCGCGTCGCCTCTGCCGGCGTCGCGCCTGCAGCCGTTCGCGGCGCGCGGCGAAGCTCTCGATGTCCGCGGGCTCCGCTTGCGGGTCGCCGGCAGGCGAGGCGGCGCCCGCGGCCGGCACCAGCGGCGGCGCCTCGACGATCGGCGCGGCTGCCGGTTCGGCGGCGCGGGCGGCGGCCTCGTGCTCTTGCTGCGGTTGGGCGAGCGCATCCTCCGGAGCACTCGCCGCCGCCATGGCTTCGCCCGCGGAGTGGGAGGAAGCTTCGTGCATCGGCTCGGGGGACGCGGCATCCTCCGTCGGGGCGGCGTCGGTTTGCCGTCGCTCCGCCGGCTGGTCGGAAGGCATGTTGTCGGCGGCGAGCTCCTGCGTCGTCGACAGCGCCGCCACCGCCGCGGCCGCGAACCAGGTCGACCGGCACCGTGCGCACCGCACGGTTCGGCCGACCGGACCGAGCGCTGCGGCGTCGATCCTGTAGGACGTGGCGCAGCCCGGGCAGACGATCAGCATCGGCCAAGGTTCTCCCGTTGCCGCGCCAAACTAGCATCGGACCGTTAACGGATCGGAAACCATGCCCGCGCCGCAACAGCCGCCTGCCGGGCCTTACGCCGGCATCGCGCCGCTGGCCACGGCGAGATAATGCTGTAAAACCGTGTCATTCGGCCTGCGTCGGGGCGTGGAGTGGGCGGCGCGGGATTCCGCGGCGAGCCGCTCCGCCGCCTGCATCCGAAGCCGCGTGGCGGGTTCCAAGGGGATAGGTGGGAGACGGGCGTGGTCCGATTCGAGAATGTGGGCTTGCGCTATGGGCTCGGGCCGGAGGTGTTGCGTGACCTCTCGTTCCGCATCGAGCCGCGTTCCTTCCAGTTCCTCACCGGCCCTTCCGGGGCCGGCAAGACCTCGCTGCTGCGCCTGCTCTTCCTTTCGCTCAAGCCGACACGCGGATTGATCACGCAGTTCGGGCACGACGTGGCGACGCTGTCGAAGGATGCCATCGCCACGCTGCGCCGGCGCATCGGGATCGTGTTCCAGGATTTTCGTCTGCTCGATCACATGACCACTTATGAAAACGTCGCGCTGCCGCTGCGGGTCATGGGGCGGCCGGAAGCAAGCTACCGCGCGGAAGTGATGGAACTGCTGCGCTGGGTCGGGCTCGGTGAACGCATCTTCGCCCTGCCGCCCGTGCTTTCCGGCGGGGAAAAACAGCGCGCCGCCATTGCGCGCGCGGTGATCGCGCGACCCGAATTATTGCTCGCCGACGAGCCGACCGGCAATGTCGATCCCTCGCTCGCGCAACGGTTGCTGCGGCTGTTCATCGAACTCAACAAATCGGGCACGACGGTCGTCATTGCCACTCACGACATTGCCTTGATGGATCAGTACGATGCGCGGCGGTTGGTGCTGCACGAAGGCCGGTTGCACGTTTATGATTGATCTGATCGGGGAGTGGCCATGGCGGGGCTCGACGTAGCCCAATTCGGCGCAACGCCGCCGCGTTTTGAGAACGCGCTGGTGCCGCGGCAGTCGATCTCCGGCCGGGCGCTGATCGCGGTCGTGGCGATCATGACATTCCTCGTCTCGCTGACGACGGGCGCGGTGATCCTCATCAGCTCGTCGGCGCACGAATGGCAGGCCGACATCGCCCGCGAGGTGACGATCCAGATCATTCCCGCGCCGGGACGGAACGTCGACGCGCTGACCGCCAAAGCGGCATCGGTGGCGCGCGCCTTTGCCGGCATTGCCGAGGTCAGGCCCTACAGCAAGGAGGAATCGACGCGGCTGCTGGAGCCTTGGCTCGGAAGCGGGCTCACGCTCGACGAGCTGCCGGTTCCACGCCTGATCGTGGTCAAGATCGCGCCGGGTGCGGCTCCCGACATTCCGCAACTGCGTCGCATGCTCGCCGAACAGGTGCCCGGTGCCGTGCTCGACGATCATCGCGGCTGGATCGAACGCATGCGTGCCATGGCCGGCGGCGCGGTGGCGATCGGAATCGCGATCCTGGCGCTGATGATCGCGGCGACCGTTCTGTCCGTCGCCTTTGCGACCAAGGGCGCGATGGCGGTCAACAAGCCCGTGATCGAGGTGCTCCACTTTGTCGGCGCCAAAAACGGTTACATCGCCAGCCATTTCCAACGGCATTTTCTGCTGCTCGGTCTGCAGGGCGGCGCGGTCGGTGGCGGCGCGGCGATCATCGTTTTCGCCTTGGCCGGTGTGCTCAGTCGTTGGTTCTCGGGCAGCGCCCACGCGGCGGAAACCGCGGCGCTGTTCGGCTCCTTTGCGATCGGGATCTGGGGCTATGTCGCGGTGCTCGGGCAAATCGTGTTGATTGCCGTGGTCACCGCGCTCACGTCACGCCAGACGGTCAATCGCACGCTGGAGCAGATCGACTGACATGTTTGCCGCGATTGCCCGCTGGATCGGCATTGCTGCAATGTTCGCCGGCGCGGTCGCGCTGGTGTTGCTGCTCGGCGGCTTTTTCTGGTTCGTGGGCCAGATTGCGACCGAGGAGATACAGCTCGATCGCAAGGCCGACGGCATCGTGGTTTTGACGGGTGCCGCCGCCCGCATTCCCGACGCCATCGAACTGCTCGCGGCCGAGCGCGGCAAACGCTTGCTGATCTCGGGTGTCCATCCCGGTACCAGCTCGCGCGAGATTGCCCGCGTGACGCCGCTTTACGCCAAATATTTCAAGTGCTGCATCGATCTCGACCGCTCGGCGCTCAACACCTTCGGCAATGCCGTCGAGGCCAGACGCTGGGCGCACGCGCACAATTTCAACTCGTTGATCGTGGTGACGTCGAACTGGCATATGCCGCGTGCCATGGTCGAGCTCCGTCACCAGCTTCCCGACGTCACGCTGATTCCCTATCCGGTGATCTCGGAGCACATGAAGAACGAGAGCTGGTGGACGAACGCCGACACCGTGCGGCTCTTGACGGCGGAATACCTTAAATATCTGTTCGCGCTGATGCGTTTTCGCCTCGATCCCGATACCGCGGTATAGAGGATTGGCGTCCCGTGATCCTGCTGCGTTCGCTTCTGTTCAATGCATTGTTCTACCTCAATACCGGCGTCTGGCTGATCGCGGCGCTGCCCGCATTCGTGCTTCCCTATCGCGTCATCATCGCGATCGCCAAGGCCTGGGGACGCGTCAGCCGCACGATGCTGCGCGTGATCGCCGGCCTCGACTATGAGATTCGCGGCGTGGAGAAGATCCCGACCGGTCCGATCATCGTCGCGGCCAAGCACCAATCGGCATGGGAGACCTTTGCGCTGCTGCCGCTGTTCGACAATCCGACCTTCATCATCAAGCGCGAGCTGCAATGGATCCCGGTTTTTGGCTGGTTCACCATCAAGGCCGGGATGGTTCCGGTCGATCGTCGTGCCGGCCTTGCGGCGCTGAAGGCGATGACCGCCCGTGCGCACAGAGAGCTGTCCCGGGGGCGACAGTTGGTGATTTTTCCGGAAGGCACGCGCCGCGCGCCGGGCGAGGAGCCGCGCTACAAACCCGGTGTGGCGCAGCTCTATCTCGCGCAGGGCGTGCCCTGCGTCCCGATTGCCCTTAACTCCGGACTGTTCTGGCCGCGGCGCTCGCTATTGCGCCGGCCGGGCAGGATTCTGGTGCAAGTGCTCGATCCCATCGCACCGGGCCTCGATAGGGATGCGTTTCTCACGCGCCTGCAAGACGCGATCGAGACGGCGACCGCCCGGCTGATCAAGGAGGCCAAGGACGCCGCCGGGCCGTAGCGCCGCCCGTCCGACAGGCGCAAGCCGGCGCCGCGCCGGGTCGAGCGTCACGCCAGTCGGGCGACGCCGGTACCGAGGTGGTTCAGCTTCCGGATTCGCGGACGCCTTTCAGCCGTTCGGCCAAAAGATGCAACCGTTCGTCGCGATAGCCTTGCGCCTCGATCTCTTTGACCGTGGCGAGCACGTAATCGCGGTTGTTGCCGGAGCGGCCGTGGCCCTGGCGCACGAGATGGAGTTGGCGATCGAGCGGGAGATCCCCCGCATATTGACGATGGCCTCGATCGACGACGTAACACAATGCCTGCACCCGCTGCCGCGGGTCGTCGTCGAGCCATATCGTGCGCCAGACCTCCCGGTAGACCAAGGTGACCTGTTCGCGGCCACGCAGGTAGGCGATGGTGGCAGCACGCTTTGCGCCCGCGACGCGATAGGCAATGCCGCGGCAATTGCCGCCGCGGTCGAGACCGAGAACAAGGCCGGGTTTTTCCGGCGTGCCGCGATGGACGAAGGAGTAGACGCACAGCGCACGATGCGCGCCAATGAGCCGCGCCTGCCGTCGCTCGAGGTAGTCGAAGCCCGGTCGCCACATCAAGGATCCGTAAGCGAACACCCAGAAGTCTTCGCCGTTGTCTTCGACCGAGCTGATCATGGGGGCCTGCGACGTAACAGGCGGCCGCGGCTTGTGCAAGCGGCCCCAAAGGGGCGATGCTTTGGCGCAGAAACGCCGCATTCCCTTGTGATTGACGGCCATGACTTCCGTACCCCGCCATCCGGTGCCGATGCGGTCGCGCACCCGCCGGCGCTATGCGGTCGTGGTCGTGCTGGTGCTCGCGCTGATCGGCGGCTGGTCCTGGTTCTGGGCCTACTCCGCCCGCCGGGCGCAGGCGGCGATCGACGGCTGGCGCGAGCGCGAGGCCGCCGCGGGGCGGCTCTATCGCTGCGGATCGCAAACCCTCGGCGGCTATCCCTTCCGCATCGAGGTCGACTGCCGGCAGGCTTCGGCTGTCTTGCGCGACGAGGCCGTGCCGTTCGAGATCAAGACCGCGCGGATCCTGGTCGCGACGCAGATCTACGATCCGACGCTGTTGATCAGCGAATTCACGGGACCACTCACGATCACCGATCCGGGTCGGCCGTCGCAATTCGTGGTCCGCTGGAGGTCCGCGCAATCGAGTCTGCGCGGCACTCCGTCAGCGCCCGAGCGCGGCTCGCTGGTGATCGAGGCTCCGCTGCTCGACCGCGTCGAGAACGGGTCGCGTCGACCGCTCCTGCGCGCCGAGCGCATCGAATTGCATGGCAGGTTGGCGGACGGCTCGGTGGCCGACCGCCCGGTGATCGAAATCGTGCTACGCGCGCGCCAGGCGGTGGCACCGGAACTCTCGCCGGCGGCCGCGCAGCCGATCGACGGCGAATTGCGCGCGGTGTTGTACGGCTTGAAGGATTTCACGCCCAAATCCTGGGCCGCGCGCTTGCGCGAGATCCGCTCGGCCGGCGGACGGATCGAGATCGCCGAGATGCGCGTGAGGCAGGGGCAGACGCTCGCGGCCGGCAGCGGCGCCCTGACGCTGAACGGGGACGGTCGTCTGCAAGGCGAGTTGCAGATGACGATTGCCGGACTCGAGTCTTTTCTCGACGCGATCGGCGCCGCGCGGATGGTGCAGGATTCCCCGCATATGGAAAAACTCGCCGGCGCGCTCAACCGCCTCGCCCCGGGCTTGGGGGACGTGGCGCGCCGGCAAGCGGGCGCTAATCTCGCGCTCGGAATCAACATGCTGGGCCGACCGGCGACCTTGGAAGGCCGCCCCGCAATCGCCATACCGCTGCGCTTCGACGACGGCGCGGTATTTTTGGGGCCGATCCCCCTGGGCGTGACGCCGACGCTGTTCTAGCGGTTTGCCGAAAACCCGGTTTGATCGTGAACGCCATTTAGATCGCGGCGGGACCGAATGAGACTCGGATCGGGAGCCCGGTTCCGTTTGCAAGCAACCTGCAAATGCTGATGTCGATGCAACCGACCCTCATCATTGCAAGCCCGAGCAAAGTGAGGACGAAGCAATCCGGAATTGGTCGACCGGGTCTGGATTGCGGCGTCGTCCCTTGCGGGGCTTCTCGCTCAGGCGGTGCCGATTCCGTCGCGTCAATCCTCCGCCGCATAGGGTTTCGGCAGCGGGGAGGCCGGCAGGCCCGGATGCGGGCGACCGAAATCGGGTGCCGGCGAATCCTGACCGATATCGACGATCCCTTTGCGGATTGCGCGCGTGCGGGTGAAATGCGCGAACAGCGCCTCGCCGTCGCCCTTGCGGATCGCCTTGGTCAGCACGGAAACATCCTCGTTGAAGCGACCGAGCATTTCCAGCACCGCGTCCTTATTGGCCAGGAATATATCTCGCCACATGGTGGGATCGGAGGCGGCGATGCGGGTGAAGTCGCGAAATCCACCGGCCGAGAATTTGAGCACTTCCGACCGCGTCACCGTCTGCAACTCGTCCGCGGTCCCGACGATGGTGTAGGCGATGAGATGCGGCAGATGACTGGTGATGGCCAGCACCATATCGTGATGATCGGCGCTCATGACTTCGACATTGGCGCCGAGCAGCCGCCAGAAGGCGGCAAGCCTGTCTACCGCGCCGGCGTCGGCGCCCTCCGGCGGCGTCAGGATGCACCAGCGGTTGACGAACAATTCCGCGAATCCCGCGTCGGGACCGGAATATTCCGTGCCGGCCACCGGGTGGGCGGGCACGAAATGCGCGTGCGGCGGCAGATGCGGTGCCATGTCGCGCACCACCGAAGCCTTGACCGAGCCGACGTCGGAAACGATCGCGCCGGCCGCAAGGTGCGGACCGATTTCGCGCGCGACCTCGCCGCAGGCACCCACCGGAACGCAGACGATGACGAGATCGGCGCCCTCTACCGCGGCCGCGTTGGTTTCCACCACCTGATCGGCAAGCCCCAGTTCCGCGACACGCCGGCGCGTTTGCGGCGAGCGTGCCGTCGCCACGATCGAACGCGCCGCATGCTGTGCTCTCGCCGCGCGCGCGATCGACGAGCCGATCAGGCCGACGCCGATCAGCGCCAGACGATTGAACAGGGTCGGCGATGCGTTCACGCGGCCTGCCCCAGGAAGTCCTTGAGCGCCTGCACCACCAATCGGTTGGCCTCCTCGGTACCGACCGTCAGGCGCAAGGCGTTGGGCAGGCCGTAGCCGGCGACCCGGCGGAGAATCAATCCGCGTCGGGTCAGGAAATCGTCTGCGTCGACGGCAGTGCGACCGCTGGTCTCGGGAAAATGAATGAGCAGGAAATTCGCCACGCTTGGCGTCACCTTCAAACCGAGCCCGCCGATTTCCCGGGTGAGCCAGGAAAGCCAGCGCGTGTTGTGTGCGATCGACATTTCGACGTGCGCCGCGTCCTCGATCGCCGCGACGCCCGCCTTCATCGCCGGCGTATTGACGTTGAACGGCCCGCGCACGCGATTGAGCGCGTCGACGATATGCCCGGGCCCGTATAGCCAACCAAGCCGCAGCGCCGCCAGTCCATGGATCTTGGAGAAGGTACGGCACATGACGACGTTCTCCGACGTCGCGACGAGTTCGATACCCGACTCGTAGTCGTTGCGCTGAACATATTCGGCATAGGCCGCGTCGAGCACCAGGATCGCGTGTTCCGGAAGGCCTCGATGCAGCCGCTTGACCTCGCTGAATGGCACGTAGGTGCCGGTCGGGTTGTTTGGGTTGGCGAGAAATACGATGCGCGTCCGCGCGGTCACCGCCGCGAGGATTGCGTCGACGTCGGCCGTCAAGTCCTTCTCGCGCACGGCCACCGGCTTGCCGCCATGTCCCAGCGCGTAGATCGGATACATCAGGAACCCGTGTTCGGTATGGATCACTTCGTCGCCGTCGCGCAGGTAGGCGTGCGTGAGAAGATTGAGCAGATCGTCCGAGCCGGCACCGCATATGATGCGTTCCGGATCGAGGCCGAAGGCGCGCCCGATCGCCGCGCGCAATTCGCTCACCGCCCCGTCGGGATATTCCTCGAGTCGCGCCGCCGCCGCCTTGTAGGCGGCAACCGCCTTGGGACTTGGTCCGAGCGGGCTCTCGTTGGAGGAAAGCTTGAACACCCTGGCGACGCCGGGGGCCTTGCTCTTGCCCGGCACGTAGGGGGCGATGTCGAGCACGCCGGGACGTGGTTGGGGTCGGGCCATGGTCTACCGTAAGCGTTCAGGGCCTTGCGGCCGTCACCGTATAGCGTCTTGCGTGGCTGCCGACGAGAGTCGAGGAGCGTATGCTGGCGCCGGCCTCGACCAGGGCCTTGCCGATCGTCTCGAGCGGCGCGCCGTCGGGCAGCGTGACCAGCAGCGCCGCACCATCGAAGGCGCGGTCGGGGACAGCGATGAAGTCGGCGAGCGCGGAAAGGGCCTGGGCGGCAGCCGCGCCCCAGCCGGCGACGCGTATGCTCCAAACTGCGGCTTCCGTTGCCATGGCCTCTGGCGCGACGCGCGATATCACGAAGACCGGCAGCGCCGCCGGGTGGTCCGGTCGCTCGACGAAAGGAAGGCGAGCGATGATCTTGGGAGCAGTATCGAATTCGAGCGCGCTCCACCATGCGCCGGCTCCGGCGATTGCAACGGCCGGCACCAGACCGAGATCGCCGCTCGACTCGGAGACCGCGGCGACAACGCTCGAGGCGCCCATATGCGGGACGAACGGCACGGTAAATCCGAAGTGGAAACGCGCCGAGTCGCGCATCAAAGCGTCGCCGGCCGACAGGTCCGCGTGGACCGAGAATGGCGCCTGGACGTAGGTGAACGTGGCGATGATGACGCGCCAGATACTCTCGACCGTATCGAGCGGCAGGGTGCCCCTGTGGCGCTCGACGAGCCGGCGCATCATCTCCGCCTCCCGCGCGGGACGGAAGGCAAATCCGGATTCCTGGCTTTTCTTGACCGCGATCAGACGGTCGATGATCTCTCCGCGCTCCATCAGCAGGCGGTGCAGCGCTTCGTCGATGCGGTCGATCTCCTTGCGGAGATCGGCCAGGGTGGGCGTTCCGGCGAACTTGCTCATGGGCAGATTGATAGGTGGGCGGCGCGGCGAAATCAAAGAAAACATTGACAGTTCGGCACGTAGGTCTACGTAAGCGGCAGAGGACGCCGGGAAATACCGGAAACAGGCCGTTTAGCGGCCGGGAACGGTCGGGCGGAGCCGCCGAGAGGCAATATGGCTGAGGCAACAACAGGGATTGCGCGCGAGGCGCCGGCCAGCGAGGCGGATCATCCGCGTGATTCCGAGGTGGCCCGTTTTGGTGCCGACAAGCCGCTGCAGCTCGACGCCGGCGTGACCCTTAGTCCGTTTCAGATTGCTTACAAGACCTACGGCACCCTCAACGCCGACCGCTCGAATGCGGTGCTGATCTGTCATGCGCTCACGGGAGATCAACATGTGGCCAGCCGCCATCCGGTGACCAAGAAGCCGGGATGGTGGGAGACCATGGTGGGACCCGGTAAGCCGATCGATACGGAACGTTATTTCGTCATTTGTCCCAACGTGATTGGCGCCTGCATGGGCTCGACGGGCCCTTCCTCGACCAATCCGGCAACCGGCAAGCCGTGGGGGCTCGATTTTCCGGTCATCACGATTCGCGACATGGTGCGGGCGCAGGCCATGTTGCTCGATTATCTGGGCATCGAGTCGCTGTTCTCGGTGGCCGGCGGCTCAATGGGCGGAATGCAGGTGCTGCAATGGGCGGCGAGCTATCCGCAGCGGGTCTTCTCCGCCTTGCCGATCGCCTGCGCGACGCGACATTCGGCACAGAACATTGCCTTCCACGAAGTCGGCCGCCAGGCGATCATGGCCGATCCCGAATGGCGTGGCGGGCGCTACCTGCTTGAAGGCACAAATCCGCGCCGTGGGCTCGCTGTGGCGCGCATGGGCGCGCATATAACCTATCTCTCGGATGCGGCATTGCATCGCAAGTTCGGGCGCCGATTCCAGGATCGTGCCAATCCGACGTTCTCGTTCGATGCCGACTTCGAGGTTGAATCCTATCTGCGTCACCAGGGCATTTCCTTCGTCGAGCGTTTCGATGCCAATTCCTATCTCTATCTCACGCGGGCGATGGATTATTTTGATCTTGCCGCGGACTATGATGGTTTTGTCGCGAATGCGTTCAAGAACACGCCAACCCGCTTCTGCGTGATCTCGTTCACCAGCGATTGGCTGTTCCCGACGTCGGAGTCGCGCGCCATCGTGCACGCGCTCAATGCCGCCGGCGCACGCGTCTCCTTTGCCGAGATCGCCACGGACAAGGGTCACGACGCGTTCCTGCTTGATGAGCCGGAACTGTTCGCCATCGTGCGCGGCTTTCTCGACGGCGTGGGACAGGCGCGCGGCTTGTCACGAAAGAGATGAGAATGCTTCGCCGCGGCGGCTCGGAATTCGGCGGTGCCGATATTGCGCGCAACGGTAGCGGCGCACGCGTCGATCTGGTGGTGGTGGCGGAGATGGTCGAGCCTGGCGCGCGCGTGCTCGATGTCGGTTGCGGCGACGGAGAACTGCTGCGCCTGCTCGCCGAGACGCGCGGAGTCGACGGCCGGGGCATCGAGTTGTCGCGCGAGGGCGTCAATCAGTGCGTGGCCAAGGGGCTCGCGGTGGTGCAAGGCGATGCCGATACCGACCTTGCCGACTATCCCGACGACGCATTCGACTATGTGATCCTGTCGCAGACCCTGCAGGCAACGCGCCATCCGCGCGTGGTCCTCGAACACATGCTGCGCATCGGTCGACGTGCGATCGTCTCGTTTCCGAATTTCGGCCACTGGTCCGTGCGCCTGCAGCTGCTGTTCGCCGGCCAGATGCCGCGCACCGACATGCTGCCCTATAGCTGGTACGACACCCCGAATATCCACCATTGCACGATCAAGGATTTTCGCCAGCTCTGCACGGCCATCGGCGCCAGGATGGAAAAGGCGGTGGCGCTCAATGCCTGGGGCGCGCCGCTGCGCTTCAACGCGCCCTGGTGGTTCTGGAACCTTTTCGGGGAACAGGCGGTTTTTTTGCTGAGTCGCAAAGGCTGACCGCCGGCAAGGGCTGCGTCGGCGCCCGTCAAAGGGGGCGCAGGCCGCGGCGGCCCGCTCGGTTCGCACGCCCCGTTCGGATCGCAGTATTTGGCTGTAGTGCAGCTGTATAGGCTTGGTTGTGGCCAGTTTTCGTGCTTTTCTCAATGGCGGACGCAAATTGCCACATGTCTTAACGGCGAATAGCTGCTATGCATTTTGGCCCATATCCGGCAATATTCATGAAAATGCCACCCTCGACCGCCGTGTAGGCGTCGCGTGATGCTGCCGTTTCTATCGGCCGCATCCATATTGCTTGACAAAGGGGACTAGAAGCTCATGCGACTTAAGACCAAACGCGCCGCCATCCTGGCCGGCGCAGCGGTGATCGCCGGATTGAGCGCGCCGGCTTCGGCCCGGCCGGTCCATCATCACCGCCATCACCATCTCCATTACCGACACCTCGAAAAAACGCGCATGACGGGGACGGACGTCGCGACGACGAGCGCGGAGACCAACCAGCGGCGGCTTTTTGAACGTGCCGAATGGGCAGGCCGGACCGGCAAGCGGTCGGTTGCGCGGCGCATGCGGCGTAACGAACGCGCGACGGCGGCGCAGACCGCGACCCCGATGTTCGATGCCGTGACCGGCAATGCGCTCGTGGCCGACGCGCGCCGATATCTCGGCACCAATCCGACCGGTCGCCGCACGCTGTGGTGCGGCGCCTTCATGGATAAGATCCTGCGCGATGCAGGCTATCCCGGCGGAGGCAATCTCGCGCTCGGCTATCTGCACTACGGCCATCGCATCCCGGGACCCCAGGTCGGCGCCATCGCCGTCATGGGGCGCCGACATGGCGGTCATGTCGGGGTGGTTTCCGGCGTCGACGCCAACGGGAACCCGATCATCATTTCCGGTAATCATAACCGGACGGTCGCCGAGGCGGTCTATCCGCGCGGTCGCATCATCGCCTATGTGATGCCGGGCAAGTGACCCGTCCCATGGTTCGGCGGAGCGCGTCGTGCAGCAATGCGCGGCGCGCAGGATCAAGCGGACTCGCGCAAGGGACGACGTGAGCCAACCCCGTCATTGCGCGGAGACCTGCAAGAGGCGACGGAGCAATCCGGGGTCGGATCAATACCGGATTGCTCCGCTTCGCTCGCAATCACGGGGAGGAAAGCCCGTCATCGCGAGAAGCTCCGGAGGGGGCGACGAAGCAATCCAGGCCCTGTCTTGCCACGTGCGCGGCGCGCGCTCAGTGTACCGCGGCCAATTCTGGATTGCGTCGCCCTCGCTTGCGCTCGGGCCGGCAATGACGGGTCCCTATCACCGCAATCCGGTCTCGATGCCTATCGCGTCGCCGCGTGCGATCTCGCCACGCGCGAGGACGCGCGCGTAGACGCCGCAGTCGCCGTGTTTGAACACTCGCTGCAGCGTTTGCGGGATGTCAAGGTCACGCCGACCGGTTGCGGGATCGACATTGGTGGCGGCGCAACGCTGAATACGCTTGACCACCTTGAGCCGCGCCGGGCCCACGGCGATCTCACGATCGAGCAACTCGAATTCGTACCATGCCGGCCAACCGGTGACATAGATATTGCCGCGGAAACGCAGCGGATCGACGGCGACCCCGACCGCGCGCTCGATCGCCGCGACCGACGCAAGATTGATGATCGAGACCACCTTCTGCGCCACATCGGAGAAACTGTGGCCGTTGCCGAACAGCACTTTTGGCGGGCCGCGCAATTCGTCGGCGCAATAAGAAGCGAAGAAGCGCTCCACGGCGGCGCGTCCCTCCGCGCTGCGCAGATCGGCACGGACGGCTTCGCGGTCGGCCAGCCTGATCGTCAGCACATGGGTGGTCGTCTCGAAATCGGTGCGCAGCGCGGCAAGGCGCTCGTTGCGCATGAGCATCAGAAAGCGGTGTTTGGGGAGGTAGGTCGGCGCCGCCGGATCGAAGCCGGTCGGCCCGTTCTCGATGGCATAAAGGCGGTCGGCAGGAATGGTCTCGCCGGGCAACAGGGTGGCGCGCTCGAGCGGCTGCGGCGACAGGCCCTTGACCGGATAGCGGTAGAGCGAGCGGATCGTGGCGTGCGAAGCGGCCATGGCTGGCGGCCGTTAACGGACGGCTCCCTTTGTCGCCCTATATCTATCAGGCCGCCGGGGTCTACAAACGGCAAAATTCCATCCAATATATGACCCAGGCGAACCGCCTTGAGGGGGTTCGCCGTTCGCGGCGCCACAACGGGCCGAGGGAGCAGACCGATGAATTTCGAAAAATATACCGACCGCGCGCGCGGCTTCGTGCAGTCCGCCCAGTCGTTGGCCCTTCGGGAAGGCCACCAGCAATTCTCGCCCGAACATCTGCTGAAGGTTCTGCTCGACGACCCGGAAGGGCTGGCGGCGGGCCTCATCGATCGTTCCGGCGGAAATTCGCGCCAGGCCCTGCGGGAGGTCGAAGCGGCGCTCGCCAAAAGACCCAGGGTCAGCGGCAGCGGAGCCGGGCAGATTTATCTCGATCCCTCCCTGGCACGCGTCTTCGACGCGGCCGAAAGAGCGGGAGAAAAAGCGGGCGACAGTTTTGTCACCGTCGAGCGCCTCCTGCTCGCGTTGGCGCTGGAGCGGGACAGCGAGGCGGGAAAAATTCTCGCCCGGGCGGGCGTGACGCCGCAGAACCTCAATGCCGCGATCAACGCCCTGCGCAAGGGCCGGACGGCCGATTCGGCATCGGCCGAGAATGCCTATGACGCACTCAAGAAATATGCCCGCGATCTCACCCAGGCAGCGCGCGAGGGCAAGATCGACCCGGTGATCGGCCGCGATGAGGAAATCCGCCGCACCATCCAGGTCCTTTCCCGTCGCACGAAGAACAACCCGGTGCTGATCGGGGAGCCGGGCGTCGGCAAGACCGCGATCGTGGAAGGCCTTGCGCAGCGCATCGTCAATGGTGACGTACCGGAGAGTCTCGCCGACAAGAAGCTGCTCGCACTCGACATGGGCGCACTGATCGCCGGCGCCAAATACCGGGGCGAGTTCGAGGAGCGGCTGAAAGCCGTCCTGCAGGAAGTGTCCGGTGCCGCCGGCGCCTATGTGCTGTTCATCGACGAGATGCACACGCTGGTCGGCGCCGGAAGGGCCGACGGGGCGATGGACGCTTCCAATCTGCTCAAGCCCGCGCTTGCGCGTGGCGAGCTGCATTGCATCGGTGCAACGACCCTCGACGAATACAAGAAGCACGTCGAAAAGGATCCGGCGCTGGCACGGCGATTCCAGCCAATTTATGTGGAAGAGCCGTCCGTGGAGGACACGATCTCGATCTTGCGCGGCCTCAAGGACAAGTACGAGCAGCATCACGGCGTGCGCATTGCCGACAGCGCAATCGTTGCCGCGGCGACGCTCTCGCATCGCTATATCACCGACCGTTTTCTGCCCGACAAGGCGATCGATCTCGTCGACGAGGCGGCAGCGCGGCTGAAGATGCAGGTCGATTCCAAGCCGGAAGAGCTTGATTCCATCGACCGCGAAATCGTGCGCCTCAAGATCGAACAGGAGGCGCTCAAAAAGGAAAGCGATCCGGGTTCGCGGGAGCGGCTCAGGCGTCTCGAGGCCGAGCTCGAAGAATTGGAAAAGCGCTCGGCTGATCTCACCAGCCGCTGGAAGGCGGAAAAGGAGAAACTGTCCGAGGCGCAGAAGCTCAAGACGGAGCTCGATCAGCTGCGGGCCGAGCTTGCCGCCGCGCAGCGGCGCGGCGAATTTCAGCGCGCCGGCGAACTGGCCTATGGTCGCATTCCCGAGCTGGAGAAAAAGCTTAGGACGATCGAGACCGCGGAGGCTCAGGGAAGGGGCGCGATGGTCGAGGAGACCGTGACGGCCGACCATATCGCGCAGGTGGTGTCGCGCTGGACCGGCGTGCCGGTCGACAAGATGCTCGAGGGCGAGAAGGAAAAGCTGCTGCGCATGGAGGACGAACTGGCCAAGCGAGTGGTCGGTCAGCAAGAAGCGGTCCACGCGGTTGCAACGGCAGTTCGTCGCGCGCGTGCCGGTCTGCAGGATCCCAATCGGCCGATCGGTTCGTTCATGTTCCTCGGACCCACGGGCGTCGGCAAGACCGAGCTCTGCAAGGCGCTTGCGGAGTTCCTGTTCGACGACGAGAGCGCGCTCATCCGTATCGACATGTCGGAATACATGGAGAAGCACGCCGTGGCGCGTCTGATCGGCGCGCCCCCGGGTTACGTGGGTTACGAGGAGGGCGGCGCGCTCACCGAGGCGGTCCGGCGTCGGCCCTATCAGGTCGTGCTTTTCGACGAGATCGAGAAGGCGCATCCAGACGTGTTCAACGTGTTGCTGCAGGTGCTCGACGACGGCCGGTTGACGGACGGACAGGGCCATACGGTCGACTTCCGCAACACGCTGATCGTGATGACCTCAAATCTCGGCGCGGATTTTCTCGTCAATCAGCCGGAGGGCCAGGATACCGACGCGGTCAAGGACCAGGTCATGGCGGTGGTTCGCGCGGCGTTTCGTCCCGAGTTCTTGAACCGCGTGGACGAAATCATCCTGTTCCACCGTCTCAAGAAGGCCGAAATGAGTCGCATCGTCGACATCCAGATCGCGCGCCTGCAAAAGCTGCTCGACGAACGCAAGATCGTGCTCGAGCTCGAGCCGAGCGCGCGCGAATGGCTCGCGGAGAAAGGCTGGGATCCGGCCTATGGCGCCCGCCCCTTGAAGCGGGTCATCCAAAAGTCGGTGCAGGATCCGCTGGCCGAGATGATACTCGCCGGCCAGATCAAGGACGGCAACACCGTCAAGATTTCCGGCGATCGGCTCGGCCTTACCTTCAACGGGAGAATGGCCGCCGCGGCGTAAACCGCGTTTCGGCGAGCCGGGATTGCGAGATCGGATTTCGGTGATATCGGCTCGTCATGGCGAGCCCGAGCGAAGCGAGGGCGAAGCGCTCCGGGCGGCAGCGCCGCCATTGCACGCCTCGGGTATTTGGGCATGAGGCACGGCGCGGCAAGGACCGGATTGTGCCCGCGAGCCCGTGCGCCCTCGGGTCTGGATTGCCTCGGCGGCTGCGCCGCCTCGCCATGCCGGCGCCGGCTTGCGTCGCCCCGCGGGAGGTCAACGCAACGACGGCGCCGATAATCCGTTCGGAATCTACGCTAGCGGGTATTGCCGGCCGCGTTCGAGGCGACGCGCGCCGGCTGACGCGCGACAATGCTATCGAGTCGTTCGCGCTGCTGTTCGAACGCGGCGAGCTCGGCGCCGTGCAGCTCGCGGCCGCGCGGCAGCTTGATTCGCATCGGGTCCACGAAACGTCCGTTGATGCGGATCTCGAAGTGGAGATGCGAACCCGTGGACAGACCGGTCGAACCCATGAAGCCGATCACCTGGCCCTGCCGGACGTGATCGCCTTCGTGGATGCCGCGCGCGTAAGCGCTCATATGGCCATAGGCGGTCTCGTAGCCGTTATTGTGACGGATCAGGATGAACTTGCCATAGCCCGACTCCCAGCCCTCCTTTTCGATCACGCCATTGCCCGCGGCATAGATCGGCGTTCCCGGCGGTCCGGCCCAGTCGACGCCGGTATGCATCTTCACGTAGCCGAGCAAGGGATGGCTGCGCAGGCCGAAGCCCGAGCGCATCACGCCGGCAAGCACCGGTTTGCGGACCAGGAACTTCTTTGCGCTTTTCCCGCTCTCGTCGTAATAGTCCACCAGCCCGTCGTCGGGGGATTGGAAGCGGTAGAGTTTTTTGGTTTCGCCGCCGACGGTGAGTGCCGCATAAAGGATTTCGTTGCGGTTATCGGCCGTGGGCGCGTCTTCGTTGCCGGCGTAGAGCACCTCGAAGAAATCGCCCGGCTGCACCTTGCGCTCGAAGTCGACGTCGAACGAGTAGATGCGGATGAGGTCTTCGATGATCGGGCGCGGGACATTGTTGCGCAAGGCGGTTTCGTAGACGCTCTGGTAGAGCGTGACGCCGGTGGTGACGGTTTTGTTGCCGGAATCCTCGGTCGCTTCGGTCACCTCGTTGTCGACGTTCCGCGGATCGACCGCCACATATTTCCCGGTATCCGACAGGGCCGCCACGGCCTCGATGGCGACGTCATCGGCGACGATGACCCGCGCCGGCTGCATGCGCTGGGAATTCGGCACCGGCGTGAGCAACACGCGCAGCTTCTGTCCCTCCTTGAGACCGCCGTCGCGTCCGTAGGGGCCGAGCATGCTGGTGATCGCGTTGATGTCCTCGGCCGTCGCCCCGAGCTCGCGCAACAGGCTTGCGGCCGTATCGCCTTTCTTGACGAGGATCACGCGTTCACCGAGCGGATTGCCTCCCGTGGTCTTGTTGGTCGTCTTGGGCAGCAACGTGACATTTTCGGGCACGATGCGCGCCTCGAACCCGGCATAGGGGTCGCTGCCGCCGTTGACGCCGGCATAGGCCAGTCTGATTCCCGTGACATCGGGCGCAACGGGGCCGCGAGTGGCGGCTTTGGCGAGCCACGCGGCCGCGTCACGCACCCGCGAAATGACCTCGTCGTCGGGCGTCAAAAGCGCGATCTTCAGGTGCGGCAGCAGGGGGGCAAGATCGCGGGTCACGAACGCCACCTCCGCGTCGGGCTCCGGGGCTGCGGCTTCGTCAGGCGAGGCTTCGCCGGCCGGCGCGGATTCGGCAAGCATGCGCTGCGGGTTGTAAGGCGGGATGTTGGCGGAAAGTTCGGAAACCGTGAGGGCGAGGTTCCCGCTGATGCGGATGAAGGGCCGCACCCGCACAACTTCGTGGTTGCCCACCCGCGAAATCGTCGAAACGCGGATCACCTGGCGCGCGAAATTCGGTTCGTCCGCCATGGGCAGGCGATTGCTCTTGTGCGGCGCAAACCGGTCGGCGCCGAAGCCGAGCGCACCGCGCAAGGCCACTTCGACCCGTTCCGGCAGCGAGGCAAAATTCGTCTCCCCATCGAGCGACGTGAAAACGGCGCCGCCCATGAGCGCGGCGCCGCACAATGCGGTCAGGATGGTTCCCGCGAGCCATTGCACCGAGACCCGGCGGCGATCCACCAGGCCGCCCGTGCCGCCGTCAACGGAAAGGGGAGGTTCCTCGCCAAGCTCGATCGGCTCGGTCAGCGTCGATCGGTTGGTGCCGTGCGGCCGTGAATGGACCAAGCTCGCGTCCCCTGCGCTACGTCGTCGACGGTGGCGTATCGCAACCGTAGTCCCCTTGTCGCGGCAGACCCGGAACCCGGGTCGAACGATGCCGTTTGATCACTAGGCCGTCAATCGCGGCGCTACGATCGGCTACTTGACGATGGGAAGCGGAGGGTGCGGATTGCCCCCCGCCAGGCTGCGATTCCATCCCTCAACCTGCGGCGCTAGGACGAAACACGAATATGGCCTCAGTGCGGCGCGGCGACGTCGCGCGTCCGCCCCGGGTCGCGCGCGGCCGTGGGCGGGCGCAAAACAGAAAAAAGTCCTTCGGAAACGGCGGCTCCGCCGGCTTTGCAGTTGACAATGTTCGGGGGCGAAGCCTATATACGCCCTCCGGCGCGCCGTCCGCCTACGGCGCGACAGCGCGCCTGTGAAGCTCCTCACTGGCACAGTGAACCAAGCATCCGACGGTCTTCGGATGCATGGAGTTTCGCCGGCTCTGGGCAGCCGCCCGGGGCGGGGTCAGCGATGGTCCCGGCTGTTTGACAAGTGAATAGGAAGAAAGGGAAACGTGGACGGCGGAGTCCTTGCGGGCTGCAGCCATGGGTCGCGCTATCGACGCGCCCCGGGGCGGCGGCCACGGAAAGAGACTTCGGCGGTCTTTACGTTTCAAGGTGCACCACTGGTCGCCTCGCGCGATCAGCGGGTGGACCTCGTCAAGCGCAAACGACCAGCCGGGAAAAGTTCTCATCCAACTTGAGAGTTTGATCCTGGCTCAGAGCGAACGCTGGCGGCAGGCCTAACACATGCAAGTCGAGCGGGCGTAGCAATACGTCAGCGGCGGACGGGAGAGTAACACGTGGGAACGTGCCCTTCGGTTCGGAATAACTCAGGGAAACTTGGGCTAATACCGGATACGCCCTTACGGGGAAAGATTTATCGCCGAAGGAGCGGCCCGCGTCCGATTAGCTAGTTGGTGGGGTAACGGCTCACCAAGGCAACGATCGGTAGCTGGTCTGAGAGGATGATCAGCCTCACTGGGACTGAGACACGGCCCAGACTCCTACGGGAGGCAGCAGTGGGGAATATTGGACAATGGGCGCAAGCCTGATCCAGCCATGCCGCGTGGGTGATGAAGGCCCTAGGGTTGTAAAGCCCTTTCGGCGGGGAAGATAATGACGGTACCCGCAGAAGAAGCCCCG
>JADGGK010000110.1 GCA_019689975.1 Pseudolabrys sp. | reverse complement strand
GCTCCTCGGCGTTGCGCGGAAATCCGGGCCGCCGGGGCCGCGGAGGAACGGCGGGGGCCCGGGTTCACGCGCACCTGTCTTGGTCATAACCCCGGACGGGAAGACCGGAAATCCTTTTCTCGCCCGGGGCGGCCCTGCCCGCCCCCGCCGCGCGATCCAAGGCCTGCCGCCCCGGCCGGGTTCGCGTCAAGCTGGTGCCGCGGCCTTTTGCACCCAAAAATCGTAGTCAAACCAATGACTTTGCGGCCGGCAGCGGCGGCCTCCCGCGCCCATCCGAGGCCGCGGGGGGCCGGCGCGGACTGTGGCGCGGGTGCCACAAAGGTTGGGATTCCGAGTCGATTGGCATTGGAACCAGGCCGCACAGTGTATAAAGTAGCGCGTGGACGACGGGAATTTCGCTAATTTTTATTTCATCGTTATGGGGGTGCCAGTGGGGGCCGTGCGTCGCTTTCGTTCCTTTTGTTTAATAGTGACGGGTGCTGTAGCGACGTTCGGCGCGGCCGGCGCGCGGTCGGAGCCTCTCACCATCAACAGCGCGATCCAGATGGCGGTGCAGACCAATCCCGCCGTCGGCGAGGCATCGGCAAATCGGCGCGCGACCGAAGCCGAACTGCGCCAGAACCAAGGCACGCTGCTGCCGCAGGTGCGTCTGGAAGCGCAGGCCGGCCCGGTGCGCACCAATCAGCGCGACGTCACGCCGCCGCCGCTCGGCAACGATTCGTGGTTGCCCGGATCCAAGGGCTCCCTGGTCGTGCGGCAATTGCTGTTCGACGGATTCACCTCGATCAATGAGATCTGGCGTCAGGCCGCGCGCGTGGACGCCGCCGCGGCGCGCGTGCATGAGCGCAGCGAGCTCACCGCGCTCGATGCGGCGGAAGCCTATATCGACGTCGTGCGCTATATGCGGCTCGTCGCGCTGGCGCAGGAGAATGTCCAGGCGCATCGGAAAATCCTGTCCAACGTGCAGCAGCGGTTTCAGGGCGGCCGGGCCGGCCAAGGCGATCTCGAGCAGACCCGCGAACGCGTAGACGCCGCCGAAGCCGCGCTGACGGAATTCCGCCGCAGCCTGGAGGACGCGCGCGCCAAATTCCGCAAGGTCGTCGGCATCGAGCCCGTGAACCTGAGGGGCGTTGGCCGCCTTCCGGGACTGCCGCCCTCGAAGGACCAGGTGCTTGCGGTCACGCTGACCGACAATCCGACGATCAAGGCGGCGCAGGGCGACGTCGACGCGGCCAAATATGGATTCCATTCCACCGCCGGCGCCTTCATGCCCAATGTCTCGCTCGAGGGGCGTTTCACCGAAGGCAACAATGCCGATAACTTCTTCGGCCATTACTCGCAGGAAAGCGTGCAGGTCGTCGCGTCGTGGGACATCTTCCGCGGCGGCATCGACAGCTGGAAGCGCGTCGAGGCGGCCGAGCGTTACACTCAGGCCACCATGGCGCACGCGCGCCTGCAGCGCGACGCCTATGAGTCGGTCGACAAGGCCTGGAATGCGCGGACCATTACCGCGCAGCGCATTGCCCAGCTGCAGAGTCAGATCGCCTCGGACCGCAAGGTGATCGACGCCTATTCCAAGGAATACGACCTCGGCCAACGCTCGCTCATCGACCTGCTGAATGCGGAAAACCAGCTGTTCAACGCGCAGGTGTCGCTGGAATCGGCGCGCGGCGTGGCGGTCTTCGCCGACTACCAGCTGCTCGCCGCCATGGGCAAGCTGCTCGACTATGTGCGGGCGCCGCATCCGGTCGACGCGGAACCCTTGGTGCCGGCGAGCTTCGGCCTTATCCCGACCAAGCTGCCGCCGGTCATGTTCCACCTGCCGCATCCCGGCTCGGAACCGTTGAACGTCGCGGGGCGGCCGACCGTTCCGGTCGTCGGCGGCGAGCGGCCGGCCGAGCCGCCGCGGCCCCCGGCCGCGCATTCCTTTGCGGAACGCTGGAGCGCGCTGTCGACGGCGCCATTCAATTCCGCGCTCGGTTTTGCGCCGCAGGCCGTCGCGCCGGACCGGATGGTCGGGATGCCAGCGTGGCCGCTCGCGAGCAACCGGATCGATTGATTGCGGCCTGGCGCGCCCGCCAGGCCCTGCTTTTCGGGGTCGCGGTCTTCCGCCAGGCGGTTTACGATTAGCTTTTAAGTTTAACGCAATTTTGCCGGACAACGACAGAACAACGCGCCACATTTGATGTATCTGCAATGCGGATGCGGCCGACGCCGGCGCGGGCGTCGAGGCCATGACATCGTCGACGCTGAACGGACCCTAGGCCTTGAACGTCCAAGCCGTCACCAGAGCAGAGGCGGATGTTGCCGCGGATGTGCGGGAGCCGCACCAGGCGCAGGCCCAGGACCCGCTCGCCGACGCGCTGCTGTTTCTTGCCGCCCATCACGGCCGCGCCGTCAGTCGCGATGCGTTGCTGGCGAATCTGCCCATTCTCGACGGCCGGCTCACCCCGGCGCTGTTCGATCGCGCCGCCCGCCGGGCCGGCCTCGAAGCCGAGGCCGTCAAGCGCAGGCTCTCGGACATCCCCGCGCTGGTGCTTCCCGCGGTTCTTACCATGCGCGACGGCACGACGCGGATCCTGCTCGCCGTCGACCGCAAGAATGCAACCATCCTCGAACCCTGCGCGCAGCGCCGTGAGACCGTGCCGCTGCGCACGCTTGCCAGGGATTATCTCGGCTATGCCTTCTTCGTGCGTCCCGTTGCCGAGACCAATCCACGCGCGGTCGCGGCCGGCGACCTGCCGCGGCGCCACTGGTTTTGGTCGGTGGCGCGACGGTTCTGGGTCAATTACAGCCACGTCGCGCTCTCGGCGCTGATCATCAATCTGCTGGCGCTCGCCAGCCCGCTTTTCGTCATGAGCGTGTACGACCGGGTCATCCCGAACGGGGCGATCCCCTCGCTCGTCGCGCTGGCGATCGGCATGGCGATTGCGATCATATTCGATTTCGTCATCCGCACCGTACGCAGCCGCATCGTCGACATGACCGGCAAGAAGCTGGACGTCGCGCTGGCCTCCGACATCTTCGAGCACGTGCTCGCGATCAAGATGGCGCACCGGCCGGCTTCCGTCGGTATCCTCGCCAACCAGATGCGCGAGTTCGAGTCGGTCAAGGAATTCTTCACCTCCGGGACCGTCGTTTCCGTCACCGACTTGTTATTCGCGGCCTTGTTCATCGCCGTTCTGTTCGTCATCGCCGGGCCGCTCGCCTGGGTTCCGGTGATCATGTTCCCGCTGATGATCATCGTCGGCATCGCGCTGCAGTTCCCGCTCGAGCGCGCCATGCGCCGGCTGCAGGCCGAGTCGGCCGCGCGCCACGGGGTTCTCGTCGAGTCGCTCGCCGGCATCGAGACCGTCCGCGCCACCGGCGCCGAGGGCCGCATGCAGATGCTGTGGGAGCGGTCGGTTGCGGCAACCGCCCGCACCGGCGAGGACGTGCATTTCTGGGCTTCGCTCGCCCTGACCAGCGCCAGCACCGCGCAGCAGATCAACTACGTCTGCATGATCGTGCTCGGCGTGTTCCTCATCCTCGACGGCGAACTGTCGGTCGGCGCCCTGGTCGCCTCCGCCATGTTGTCGGGGCGCGTGCTCGCGCCGATTTCCGGCATCGCCGCGGTGATCACCAAAGCGACGCAGACCCTGGTGTCGTTCAAGGCGCTCAACCGCGTGATGGCGCTCGAACGGGAGCGCCCGCCGCACCGCACCTATGTGGCCCGCCGCGTCGAGGCCGGCTCGCTCGCGTTTGACAACGTGACCTTTCGCTACCCCGGCGGCACCGTGAACGCGCTGGAAAAAGTGTCGTTCCGCGTCGCGCCCGGCGAACGCGTCGGGATCATCGGCCGCATCGGGTCCGGCAAGACCACGGTGGGACGTCTGCTCGCCGGCTTCTTCGAGCCCGACGAGGGCCGCGTGCTCGTCGACGCGATCGACATCCGGCAATACGATCCGGCGGATCTGCGCAGCGGCGTGGGCTTCGTGCTGCAGGACACGGACCTCTTCTACGGCAAGCTGCGCGACAACATCGCGCTCGGAAAACCGCACGCGACGGACGAAGAAATCCTCACCGCCGCACGGCTCGCCGGCGTCGAAGCCTTCGTCGCCGGGCACCCGCTCGGCTACGACATGCCGATTGCCGAAGGCGGCCGCAGCCTGTCCGGCGGGCAGAAGCAGGCGATCGGGCTTGCCCGCGTGCTGCTGCGGCAGCCGAAGATCCTGTTCCTTGACGAGCCGACCGCGCATTTCGACGTTCGCAGCGAAGCCGATTTTCTCAATCGGCTGAAGGCGCTGGCGGCCGGGAATCTGACCATCCTCGTCTCCACGCATCGGCCCTCGCTGCTGTCCTTCGTCGACCGGCTGCTGTTGTTCGAACAGGGAAAGCTCGTCGCCGACGGCCCGCGCGACAAGGTTCTCGCGCTGCTGCGCGGCAACGCCGCCAAGACGGCGGCAACGGCAGCGCCGTCCGCCGCGGCGACAACCGAAAGCAAGACCAATGCGGCACTCTGATTTCGCATTCGCCAACGACGTGCGGGCCGCGGTGACGCTGCGCACGCCGCGCACGGCGCGCCTTCTGCTCCTCGCCTCCATCGCGCTGCTCGTCAGCGGCGGAGTCTGGGCGCATTACGCCGTGCTCGACGAAGTCAAACGCGGCGCCGGCCGCGTGATCCCGTCGCGCCAGATGCAGGTCGTGCAGTCGCTCGAAGGCGGGATCATCAAGGCCATCCTGGTGCAGGAGGGCGAGACCGTCAAAGAGGGCCAGGTCGTCGTGCAGATCGACGACACCAAGTTCCGAGCGGATCTCGGCGAGCTGCAGGCCAAGCGCGACGCCGCGGCGGCAAGCCTCAAACTGCTCGACCGCGAGGTGGAGCTGACCACGAATCTGTACCGACAGAAGGTCGTTCCCGAGATCGAGCTGCTGCGGCTGCAACGGCAGGCCGCGGACCTGAGCGGACAGATCAAGGTCATCGACGAGACCCTCAAATCGGCGCGGGATCGCGTGCAGCGCGCCGAACTCAGAGCGCCGGTCTACGGCATCGTCAACAAGATCAACGTCACGACCATAGGCGCGGTGGTGCAGCCGGGCGCCGACATCATGGATATCGTGCCACTCGAGGACACGCTGCTGGTGGAAGGCCGCATCCGCCCGCAGGACATCGCCTTCATCCGGCCGGGACAGGACGCGGTCGTGAAGATCACCGCCTATGAGCCGACGATCTACGGCTCGCTCAAGGCCAAGGTCGAGCGCATCAGCGCCGACACGATCGAAGAGAAGGCCGAAAAGGGCGACAACAAGCCGCAGACTTTCTATCGCGTCATCGTGCGCACCGAGAAGAACTATCTCGGCAGCGCCGAGCATCCGCTGCCGATCATCCCCGGCATGATCGCGACCGTCGAGGTGCTCACCGGCCAGAAGACCGTGCTCGACTATCTCATCAAGCCCGCGCGGCTGCTGCGCGAGGAAGCCTTAAGGGAACGCTAAGCAGGATCGTCGGCATTTGAACCAAATGCGACCGGCCCCGCTAGCGCGCCCTTCACCCACCCGCCAATAAAGGCCGCGGCTTGCGCCGCGACTTAACCGGCCCGAAGCCGACCCGCGGCTAGGTCTCGCCCCGGAACAAGAACACGGGGCGAGTTTGGCGCGCCGGTTCCTCCGCTGCGGCGGAGACGACGCGCCGATGGACGCCCCGACCGACCGGGGCGTCGAACATGGTCACGCTTGCCGAGGGGCGCGGGATCGCGATGAGCCTTGCGCTCCTCGCCGGCCTCCTGCCCGCCGATCTGTGGGAGCGCGCGTCTCCGGAACCGCTCGCCGCGCCGCGCCTCGCGGTGCCGGCGGCGAGCGAGGAGCGGAGCGTCGCTTTCGCCGCCGACGTCATGCCCGCCTCCGCGCCGCCGCGCGCGGAGGCGGAGGCGGTCGCGCCGTCGTTGCGCGGCGCGGCGACCGAGCGGGCAACCGCCGCCGGCGCCGACCGCACCGCGCGCGATCTCGGCGAGCGGATCGCGCTCGCGGAGATCGGAATGCCGCCGCGCGTTCAATCTGTCGCGCCGCCGCCGCAGCCGCCGCATTCGCCCCTGCCCGCCCGGCGCGGGCCGGCCCGCTTCTTCACCATCAACGAGGTGCTCGCAGGAGCGCGGGCGGGCGCCGCCCGCCCGCCTGGCCTGCGGCTTGCCGCGGTCGAACCGACCACGCGCGACATCGACGCCGGCGCGCCGGGCTCGCCCATGTCGCGCGGCGGCGAACCGTTCGGGCTGTTCGCCTTCAAGGCGCCGGAAGGTCCGTTGTGGGTCAAGTGGCGCGCCGTCGAGGCCCAGCTGGACGCGGAAGCGCCGGCGCTGGCGCGCTGTCGTGCCGATCATGGCCGCTGCAGCGCCGGCGAAACGCGTTTCCTCGACATCGTGGCGCAGGCGGCAACGCTCGCCGGCCGCGCGCGGATCGAATTCGTCAACCGCCGGATCAACGCGGCCATCCGCTATATCGCCGATGTCGCGCAATGGGGCGTGCCCGACCGCTGGTCCGCGCCGGTCGACGCCGAAGGCAAGGGCTCGCTCGACACCGGCCTCGGCGACTGCGAGGATTACGCGATCGCCAAATACGCGACGCTGGTCGCGGCCGGCACGCCGGCGCGCGACCTGCGCGTGCTGCTGGTGCACGATCACGTCGCGGGACTCGATCATGCCGTGCTCGCCGTGCGGAGCGACGGGCGCTGGCTGATCCTCGACAATCGCACGTCGATGCTGCTCGAGGAACGCGACGCGCGTTCGCTCGCGCCGCTGTTCGCCCTCGACGCCGAGGGCGTCAAACTGTTCGCGGCGCCCTATGCCGGGTCGCCGGACCAGGAGGGGGCGACGGGACTCGGCGCCGGATCTTCCGGCGCGGATGCGCCGGGCGACGTTGCGGCGGGCCGCGGCTCGCTCCTTCCGCTCGCGCTGTGACCCGCCAAGGCCCGGCGACGGTGGTCGCGGCCGGACGGTTGCGCGGCGGCGGCGAATGACGGCACCATGGAAATCCGGGGGGCACGCGATTCGCGTGGGAACACATGGCCGCGATCTCCGTTACCGTCGCCACGCCCGCCTTCGGCGAGGTCTTCTACACGCCCTATGTGCAGAGCCTGCTGCAGCTGCAGCGCGCCATGCACGAGCGCCGATGGACGATGCGGCACCTCGCGGTGTCCTATGCCCACGTCAACGAGGCGCGCAACTATCTGCTCACGCACTGGTACGACAAGAGCGACAGCAGTCACCTCCTTTTCGTCGATGCCGACATGGGCTTCGAGCCGCGGCTCGTCCTCGACATGATCGCCTTCGACAAGCCGGTCGTCGGCGTCCTCTATACCAAGCGCCAGATCGATCTGAGGCGGCTCGTTGCGGCGGCGAAGGTGGAATCCGAGGCGCGCGCCATCGCGCGCGCGCATGATTTCATCGTGCGGCCCCTGCGCGGGCGGCCGCCGCGGCGGCAGCAGGGCTTCCTGGAGGTCGCGGCCTGCGGCACCGGCGTCATGCTGATCAAGCGCGAGGCGATCGCGACGCTGCTCGAGCGGCTGCCGCAGGTGAGCGAGCCGACGGAACGGAGCGCCTCCCCGCTCTCCGCCGGGCTTGCCCGCATGATCCGCGCCTTCGACAATATCGCGGTCGACGGCCAGCTCCTGGTCAACGACTTCGCCTTCTGCCATCGCTGGCACGCGCTGTGCGAAGGCGAGATCTGGGCGCGCGCCGACCAGGCCGTGACCCATATCGGGCTGCACAGGTTCGCGGCGCGCTATGTCGACGCCGCCGGCGCGCCGCGCATCGCGCTCGTGCCGGAAAAGCCGACGCGCGCGCCAGGCGACGGCGCGAGCCGCTTCAAGCCGCGCGTGATCGCCGGGCGGCTGCCGCTCGCGCCGAAGGGCAAGCCGCGTCGGCCCTGACCGCGCCGCAGGCACGACGCCCATCCGTCGTGGCCCGGCCTCTCCGCCGTCATGGCGCGGAGCCGCGCAAGCGGCGACGTGACCCGACCCCGTCATGGCGAGAAACCGCGAAGGGACGACGTGGCTCACCACCGTCATTACGCGGCGGCGTCTCCGCCGTCATTGCGAGGCGGCGCAAGCCGCCGAAGCAATCCAGTCACTACCGGTGCCACAGACACAATGCCCCGCATCGCGGCACCGCCGTTTCTGGA
>JADGGK010000109.1 GCA_019689975.1 Pseudolabrys sp. | reverse complement strand
CAGGCCGAATACATGACCGCTCCAGACTTCATGCCCAAGCCGCAAAATTCTCCTTGCCTAACGGGGACCGTCCATACATGACGGCGGAGATGCCGTGCCCCGATGCGCACGCTGTGCCTGCGGCATGGCACGGTCTGGATTGCTTCGTCGCCGCTGGCGCGGCTCCTCGCAATGACGGCGGCGGGTGACGTCGCCCCTTCGGGGCTCCTCGCAATGACGGCGTCGGGACGCGGCGTACCATGCGCCGCCTCGCAATGACGGCGGAAATGGCACGCCGCAATGAGCGCGCGCGGCGCCGGCGGCCGGAACGCCTGGCCGGGCTACAGCGCGCGCCAGCGCCGGCCGTCGCGGCCGAGCAGAGCCTCGGCCTCCGGCGGCCCGGTGCTTCCGGCCGGATAGATGGGCAGCGCGGCATCGGGATCCTCGGCCCACGCGTCGAGCACGGGCTGCACCACGCGCCAGCCGGCCTCGATGTCCTCGGCTCGATTGAACAGCACGGCGTCGCCGATCATGCAATCGTAGATCAGCGTCTCGTAACCGGTGTTCGGCGCGCTGCGGAAATAATCGCGGTAATTGAACGTCATCTCGACGCCGTCGGCACGCACGCTCGGACCGGGGATCTTGGCGTTGAAGCGCAGCGAGGCGCCTTCGTCGGGCTGGATGTGGAGCACGAGGTCGTTGGCCGTCAGCCGCTCGACCGGAGTGTCGCGGAAGAGCGAGAGCGGCGCCTGCTTGAACTGGATGACGACCTCGGTGCGCCGCCGTGCCAGCGCCTTGCCGGTGCGCAGATAGAACGGCACGCCCGCCCAGCGCCAGTTGTCGATCATCAGCTTCATGGCGACATAGGTCTCGGTCCGCGAGGACGGCGCCACGTCGGGCGCATCGCGATAGGCCTTGACCGCTTTGCCCTCGACGATGCCCGCCCCGTACTGGCCGCGCACGACGTCACGGCGGACGTCGGTCGGCGTCAGGCGGTGCACGGCGTCGAGCACCTTGGCTTTTTCGGCGCGCACGGCCGCGGCGTTGAAGCAGCTCGGCGGCTCCATCGCGGCAAGCGACAAGAGCTGGAACAGGTGGTTGGGAACCATGTCGCGCAGCGCTCCCGTGGCGTCGTAGAAGCGGCCGCGACGGCCGACCTCCACCGTCTCCGCCACGGTGATCTGGACGTGATCGACGTGGTCGCGGTTCCACAGCGGTTCGAACAGCCCGTTGGCGAAGCGGAGCACCATGATGTTCTGCACCGTCTCCTTGCCGAGATAGTGGTCGATGCGGAAGATCTGGTCTTCGCCCAGCACGGCGAGAAGATCGCGATTGAGGGCCTGCGCCGAGGCAAGATCGGTCCCGAACGGCTTCTCGATGATCAGCCGCCGCCACCAGCCGTTCTCCTGGCGCACGAGGCCTGCCGCGCCGAGACGGCGGGCGACGGCGGCGAACAGACCGGGGGGCGTCGCCAGATAGAACAGCACGTTGCCGCCGGTGCGGTGCTGGGCCGCCACCTCCCGCAGGCGGCGCGCGATCCGTTCATAAGTGTCCGGCGCGTTGAAATCGCCGCGCACATAGTAGAGCCGGCGCGAGAGCCACGGCCAGACGTCCGGCGCGCAAGCGTCCTGAGCGGCCGTGTCCTTAGCGGACTCGCGCGCGCTCCTCGCCAGGCTGCGGCGGAATCCCTCCTCGTCGAGATCCTGGCGCGCGACGCCGATCACCGCGAACCGTTCGGACAACAGGCCGGCGCGCGCGAGATTGCAAAGCGCCGGGACGAGCAGGCGCCGCGCGAGGTCGCCGGCGGCGCCGAACACCACCAGGATCGCGGGAGGCGCCGGCGCGACCGCCGCCGCGCGGGACACGGCTGCCGGCTCACTCATGGGAGGCGCCGCCTGCCGGCTCGACATGGCCGCCGAACTTGTTGCGCATCGCCGACAGCAGCCGGTCGGCGAAACTGTGCGCCGTGCGCGAGCGGAAGCGGGCGTAAAGCGCCGCCGACAGCACCTGGATCGGCACCGCCTCCTCCAGCGCCGCCATGACGGTCCAGCGGCCCTCGCCCGAATCCGACACGACACCGGAATAAGCCGCCAATTCCTCGTCCTCGGCGAGCGCCATCGCCGTGAGATCGAGCAGCCAGGAGGCGATCACGCTGCCGCGCCGCCAGGCCTCGGCAATGTCCGGCAGATTGAGCCGATAGCGCTGCGCCTCGGGCAGGGCCGCCGCGGCGGCGTTGCGCAGGATGTCGAAACCCTCGGCATAGGCCTGCATGAGACCGTATTCGATGCCGTTGTGGACCATCTTCACGAAATGGCCGGCCCCCGACGGTCCGCAGTGGACATAGCCGCGCTCGGCGCGCGGATCGCGCCCGGCGCGCCCGGGCGTGGGCGCGGCCGCGCCGGCGCCGGGCGCCAGCGCGGCAAAGATCGGATCGAGATGGGCGACCGTTTGTTCGTCGCCGCCGATCATCAGGCAATAGCCGCGCTCGAGGCCCCAGATGCCGCCGCTGGTGCCGACATCGAGATAGCGGATGCCGCGCGGCCGCAGCGCCTCGGCGCGCCGGATCGCATCCTTGAAGAAGCTGTTGCCGCCGTCGACGATGATGTCGCCCGCCTGCATCGCCGCGGCGAGATCCATGACCGTGCGTTCGGTCGCCTCGCCGGCGGGGAGCATCACCCACACCGCGCGCGGCGGCGCAAGCCCCGCCACCAGCGCGGCGAGGCTGGCGGCGGCGGCGGCGCCCTCCTTCTCGAGCGCGGCCACGGCCGCCGGATCCCGGTCGTAGACCACGCAGCGATGGCCCGCGCGCATGAGACGACGCACGATATTGCCGCCCATGCGGCCCAAGCCGACCACGCCGAGCTGCATCGTCCGCTCCTTTCCGCTCACCTCACCGCCTCCGCGACGGCCGATTCGAGTCGCGCCAGGCCTGCCGCGACATCGGCGCCGAGATGGACGCGCAAGACCCGCCGGCCGCGTGCGGCCAGGACCGCGAAATCGCCGCGCGCCTGCGCCGCCTTGACGACGCCGAATCCGTACCGGCGGCCGGGGAGCGGAAGATCCGCCGCGTCGTCGCAGGTGATGTGGATGAACACGCCGGTATTGGGACCCCCTTTGTAGATCTGCCCGGTCGAGTGCAGAAAGCGGGGGCCGAAACCGAGACAGGTGGCAACCCGTTTGGCGTCGCGAATGCTGCGCCTGATGCGCTGCAGGCTTGCCGCGTGCGCGGGATCGCGCGCGACATAAGCGAGCAGCGCCGCGTAATCGCCGCGGCCGAGCCGGGCGAGATGCGCCTTGAGATGCGCGGCCAGCGAACCGCCCTTGGCCGCGGCGAGCGCCTCCTGCTGTCCGGGAGCGGCAAACAGACGGATGCCCTCCGCCTCGAAGAAGGGTCGTTCCGGCGGCAGCGTCCCGTTCGCCTCGAAAGCCTGCATGAGCGCGCGGGTCTTGACCTTGCTCGCCTCGACGTCGGGCTGGTCGAAGGGGTTGATGCCCAATACCGATCCCGCGACCGCGACCGCCATTTCCCAGCGAAAGAACTCCTGCCCGAGATGATAGACGTCGGCGACGGCGATGCGCACCACCGGCTGCCCGGCCGCCGCAAGCTCCTTCATCGCCGCGTCGTGCTGCGGATCGGCGCCGCCCTCCAGCCGCAGATAGACGAAGACGCGGTCCTCGCCATAGGCCTCGGGCGGGCCGAGCGGCTCGCCGTCGACGGGGATGAGGCCGCGCCCGTTCTTGCCGGTCGACTCGGCGATGAGCTGCTCGAGCCAGGCGCCGAAAGCGGCAAGGCCCGGAGAGGCAACGACCGTCACCTTGTCGCGTCCCGTCTGCGCCAGCGTGCCGAGGATGAGTCCGAGCCGCGCGCCCGGATTGTCGGCCGGCGGCACGCTCGCATGGCAGGCGAGCGCCATCGCTTCCGCGGTCTCGAGCAGGCGCGCGACGTCGATACCGATTGCCGCCGCCGGTACCAGGCCGAAGTTCGACAGCGCCGAATAGCGGCCGCCGATGCTGGGCAGGCCGTGATAGACCTCGCGGAAATGTTCCCGCTCGGCCTGCTCCTGCAGCGGCGAGCCCGGATCGGTGATGGCGATGAATTGCCGGCCGACTCGCGCGCGGCCGACGCGTTCGGCGGTGCGCGCGAAGAAATATTGCTGGAACAGCAAAGGCTCGAGCGTCGTGCCCGATTTGCTCGCGACGATGAACAGCGTGCGCGCGAGGTCGATCGCGGCCTCGACCGCGCGGATCTCGGCGGGATCGGTGGAATCGACGACGTGAAGGTGCGGATAGTCCGGGGCCGCGCCGATGGTCCGCGCGAGCACCTCCGGCGCGAGACTCGATCCGCCCATGCCGAGCAGCACCACATGCGCGAATCCCTCGCGCTTGACGTCGTGGGCGAGGGCCGCGAGCGGGGCGAGATGGGCGAGTCGATCTTCGGCGATGTCGAGCCAGCCGAGCCAGCGGCTCTCGTCGGCACCGGTCCACAGGCTCGCGTCGCGCCGCCACAGCCGCCGCACCTTCCCGCCGCGACGCCAGTCCTCGAGCGCCGCGTCGAACGTCTCGCGCCCGGCGGCGGGCAATGCGGCCTCCTCGCGATCGAATCCGCCGGCGCGCAGCGCGAGGCGCTTGCGCTCGATCGCGCCGAGGAGCTTGTCGGCGGCATCGGCGAAGAGCTGCACCCCGTCGGCGACGAGCTTTTCGGCGACCGCTTCGAGCGAGATGCCGAGCTGATCGAGCGCCGTCAACGCCGCGCGCGCCTCCGCAAGACCCTCTTCCAAACTTGCGCGCACGCGCCCGTGGTGGCGGAAGGCATCCATGGTCGCCGGCGGCAGGGTCGTGACCGTGTCCGGACCGATCAGCTCCTCGACATAGCGCACGTCGCGGTAGCGCGGGTTCTTCGTCCCGGTGCTCGCCCACAACAGCCGCTGCGGTCGCGCGCCGGCGCGCGCGAGACGCTGCCATCGTTCGCCGCCGACGACCTGCCTGTAGTGCTGGTAGGCAAGCTTGGCATTGGCGATCGCGGCCTTGCCGAAAAGGTCCTGCAACGCGGCGCGGCGGACGGGCTCGTCGGTCGCGCGCAGCCGCTGCTCGAGCAGCGCATCGACGGCCGTGTCGACGCGACTGACGAAGAAGCTCGCAACGCTCGCGACCCGGCGCAGGTCGCCGCCGTCAGCGGCGCGCGCTTCGAGGCCGGCGAGATAGGCCTCGACCACGGCCTCGTAGACCTTGCGCGAGAACAAAAGCGTGATGTTGACATTGATCCCTTCGGCGACGAGCCGGCGGACGGCGGGAAGACCGGCCGCGGTGGCGGGCACCTTGATCATCAGGTTCTCGCGCCCGATCTCGCGCCACAGGCGGCGCGCCTCGGCAATGGTCGCCTCGGTCTCGGCCGCAAGATGCGGGGAGACCTCGATGCTGACGAAACCGTCGCGTCCCTGCGTCGCAATATAGACCGGCCGCAGCAGATCGGCCGCCATGCGGATGTCGTCGACCGCGAGCCGCTCGTAGAGCCACCCGGCGTCGCGATCCTCCTCGCGCAGGAGACCCGCGAGCGCCTCGTCGTAGTCGGTGCTGCCGGCGATCGCCTTCTCGAAGATCGACGGATTCGAGGTAAGGCCCGCAAGGCCGTCCTCGGCGATCAGGGCCGCAAGCTCGCCGCCGGTGAGCAGGCTGCGCCGCAGATAGTCGAGCCATACCGACTGTCCGTGCTCCTTGAGCGCCTGCAGAGGATTCATGTTCATGCGGATTTCCTGATCACGCCGGCCAAGGCCTCAAGCCACGGCCGACGATCCTCGTCGTCCGACGGAATGCCGCGTCTCATAAGGCCACGACCCATCCTGGCGGTGTTGGCGGCGGAATGCAGCCCGTCGCCCGCTGCGAACGCCCGGTGCAGGCGACCCCGACCGGCACGGCCGCGACCGACCGGCGGGCGTGACGCGGACGGGCATCGCCGGGGCGTTCGAAAAGAGCATCGGCGCACGAATCGTTTCGCCGTGATCGGTGTCGTTTTCGGGTCAACCACGTTTGCACGCGCTTGTTCCAGGAGCAACCGCGCGGCCCTTCAGGCAATCTGCAGCACCGCCCGCCCGGTCACGGCGCCGCGTTCGAGCCGCGCGTGAACCGCTTCCGCCTCCTCGAGCGGCCGGATCTCGGTGACCAGCGGCCAAATGTCGCCGCGCGCGACGAGATCGCAGGCCTCCAGGATCTCCGCCCGCGTCACGTAGCGGCTGCCGAGAATCGCTTGCTCGTTGGTCAACAGGTCGTGCGCCGGCGCGGTGAAGGCCTGCGCCGCCCCGCCCAGGACGACGAGCCGGCCGCCGCGGCCGAGCGCCCTGACGCCCGCCTCGAGCGTGGCGGCGGTGCAGACATAGTCGATGACCACGTCCACGCCGCGCCCGTGCGTGAGGGCGCGCAGGGCCTCGACCAGGTCGACCGCGTTCGGATCGACGGTCTCCTGCGCGCCGGCTTTGCGGCAGGCCGCGAATTTGTCCGTCGCCACGTCCACGGCGATCACGCGCGCATGCGCCCAGGTCGCGATCATGACCTGATGGATGCCGACGCCGCCGCCGGCGCCGAGGACCGCGACGGTCTCGCCGGGCCTGACGCCGGCGCGGCGGAGCACCTTGAGCGGCGTGGCGAGCGCATCGGTGATGACGCCGATCTCCGCCGGATGCTTCCGATAATCGAGCGCCTCCGGCAATCTGATGAAAATGTGCGCCGGCAGCTTGATGTAGTCGGCATAGCCGCCGTCGCATTCGATGCCGACATTGCCGCCGCTGTGTGGACACAGCGGCTCGCGCTGCGACAGGCAGTCGCGGCAATCGCCGCAGTTGAGATAGAAATAAGCGGTCACCGGATCGCCGACCTTCAGCGTGCGAACGCCGGCGCCGAGCGCGACGATCTCGCCGGTGATCTCATGGCCGATGATGCGCGGGAACGTGGCCCGCCGCCGCCCCGCCTTCACGTGCTGGATGGTGAGGCCGGCCCCGCAGGTGATGACCCGGGCGACCGCTTCGCCCGGGCCCGGCGTCGGATCGGGCAGCGTGACCTTCTCGAACGGGGCATTGGGCCCCCGGAGCACCATCGCGCGCATGCATGCCCTCGCGGCGGAGGAGGCCATGACATAACGCCGCTTCGCCCTTGGCAAGACGGCCCCGCCGGATCAATCCGCGCCGCGGCTCTCCACGGCAATGCCGAGCACGCTTTTCAAGCGTGCCTCGTAGACGGTGGCGGCCTTGAGCGGCAGTCCGATGAAGGAGCTGCCGACGCCGACGACGGAGACGACGTAATAGCCGAGCTCGGGGCGATGCATGACGATGTGATGCGCGGCCGTCGTCGATTCGAGCAGATGGCAGGAGGTGAAGACCCGCTCGATCGGCGATTTGTTGATCTCCTCCGGGCGGGTGATGAAGAAGAAACCGCCCTTGCATGCGCTGAGCGCGCGGGCAACGATCGCCTGGGAAATGCGGACGATGGGCAACGGGGCCCTGACGATCGTCACTCCCCCGGTCACGGGACCGGCCTTCCAGTTGGCGTCGACCGGCAGCACGAATGAGCCCTGACCCGGGGGCAGGAGCCGCGACTCGGCGATACCGGAATAGTCGATGATCTTGGTCGCCAGCGCGGCCGCTTCCTTGCCGCCCTCCGGCTTGGCGGCGCCGCCGACGTCGAACAGATCGGCGCCCGAGGTCACATAGCGCCGATCCTTGGCCGACCGCAGGGCGCATTGCGTGAGGCTCGAGAGCACCTCGACGGCGCCGTCGAGGGGCAAATCGAGCAGTAGACCGCCGATGATCACGCGCAGGCGCCGCGCCGTCCGCACCTGTGCGAACAGGGAAACGGGATCGTTCGTCTCGAGTTCGAGCACACCCGGCTCGCGCGCGAGCGCGACGGCGCTGACGATCTCATCGTCGTCGAACCTGAGCTTCACGTTCCGCCGCGTGTTGCGGATGAAATTCCAATCGGCATCGGCCAGCACCATGTGCCAGCGATAGTCGCGGTCGACGGCGAAGGTGATCCGCACCGGCTCGTTCGCGGATCGGGTCGCGGCGCAGCGCTCGAACGTCTTGGTGCGCGCATTCTCAATGGCGCCGCCCGACCATGGGGCGACGTCGATGGCAAATTTTCCCCCCGCGGCCGCCGCCGCGTCCGCCTGCAGCGCCAGCCCCGCGACCAGAACCACGACTCCCGCGCTCGCAGGGTGCATCAAGCCTCTCGCGCTCCTCGGCGTTGCGCGGAAATCCGGGCCGCCGGGGCCGCGGAGGAACGGCGGGGGCCCGGGTTCACGCGCACCTGTCTTGGTCATAACCCCGGACGG
>JADGGK010000108.1 GCA_019689975.1 Pseudolabrys sp. | reverse complement strand
AATCCAGTCACAGCCCGTGCCACAGACCCGATGCCCGCATTCGCGGGCCTGCCGTTTCTGGATTGCTTCGCCCTCGCTTTCGCTCGGGCTCGCAATGACGGGAAAAAGGTGCGCGCGGGCTCAGCATTGACGGGGAATGATGCGCGCGGGGGGTGCGCGCCGCGACGCGTCAGCGTCGCCGACATCCGCGCTAGGTGCCGTAGCTCTGGATCAGCGAGCCGGCGACGAGACTCCAGCCGTCGACCAGCACGAAGAAGATGAGCTTGAACGGCAACGAGACCACGACCGGCGGCAGCATCATCATGCCCATCGACATGAGCACCGAGGCGACGACGAGGTCGATGATCAGGAAGGGCAGGAACAAAAGGAAACCGATCTCGAAGGCGCGTTTGAGTTCGGAGATCATGAAGGCGGGAATGAGCACGCGCAGCGACAGATCCTCGGGCTTGGCCGGCACGGCTTCATGCGCCATGTCGACGAAAAGCTTCAGATCCTTCTCGCGCACGTTCTTTTCCATGAACGCGCGCAGCGGCTGCGAGCCGCGCTCGAAGGCTTGTTCGGCCGTGATCTCGTTGGCCACCAGCGGCCGCACGCCGGCGTCATAGGCCTTCTGCAGGGCCGGTCCCATGACGAACGCGGTCAGAAACAGCGCGAGCGAGATGATCACGGCGTTCGGCGGCGCGGTTGCGGTGCCGAGTGCGGTCCGCAGCAGCGACAGCACCACGACGATGCGCGTGAACGACGTCATCATCACCAGGATGGAGGGCGCGAGCGAGAGCACGGTGAGCAGCGCGATGAGCTGGATCACGCGCTCGGTCAGGCCGCTGCCTTGCGGGAAGTTGACGCTGATCTCCTGCGCCCCGGCGGCACCCGCCAGCGCGACGGTCAGCCCTGCTACTCCGGCCGCCACCGCCCACGGGCGGACGCGGCGGCCGGACCGGCCGATCACGATTTTCCAAGCGGACGGCCGAGCAAGCTGGCCATCTCCTCTTCCAGGTTGTCGAGCAGCGCCTTGCCCGATCCGGGTTTCGGCTCGACGACCGGCTCCGCCTTCGCGTCGAGCTTCGGTTCGGTCCTGCTCTCCGCTTTCGGCTCGATTTTGGGTTCGGGACGCATGTCGAAGTGCGGTTCGGCACGCGGCTTGAGTTCGCGCACAGGGGCGCGCGCGTCGATGCTCGGTTTTGCCGCCGGCGCCACGGCGAGCGCGTCGGTCACCGGCGGACGCGGTTCGGCGCCGGCGCCGCGACGCAACGCGGCCTCGAGCTGCTGGGCCATCTCGGCAAGATTCTGGTCGGCCTGCGCGGGGGTCGGCGGCGGCGACGCGGCCGGCACCGGTTCGACGCGCGGCGCGCCGCCCGCGGGCGCAGGACGCTTGGCCGCGAGATCGGCGGCAAGACTGCCGAGACTGTCGGCGGGCCGCGGACGCGCGCCGGGCTCCGGCGGCAGCCAGGGCTCGTCGCCCGCGCCGGCGCGCAGCGCGCGGGCCGGCGGCACCACCGGTGCGACCGGCGGCGTCTCGGCAAGCGGCTGCAGCGGCCAGGCATTGTCCGCGGCGGGTTTTGCGGCGACCTCGGGCGCGGGAGCGCGCGCCGGCGCCGTTTCGCGCGCCGGGGCGGCGCGCACGATATTGGCTTCGATCACGACGTCGGAAGGGCCGCCGATCATCAGCAGGTGTTCGATATTGTCGCGGCGGATCAGCACCAGGCGCCGGCGGCCGTCGACATTTGCCGCGTCGATGACGGCAAGGCGCGGCTGCCGTCCCCGCGTCGCGCCCCCGAGTCGGCTGGCGCCGAAACGACGCACCAGCCAGGCCGTGAGTCCGATCAATGCCAGCACCACCACGAAGGCGATGACGAACTTAACCGGCTGCGACAGCTGCGAGCCGAAGACATCAAACATGCATGCTCTCCATGGTCCGTGCCGGGGTCGGCCGGACGGGAATCGCCCGAATGGTTAATTCCCTAGGCAATATGTGCCGCCCCGTTCCCTAACAGAATGTTAATAGGACAAAGCGGCGTTTCTGGGGAACCGGATTTTTCGCCCCTTGCGGGGCGTCAGCCGACGCCCGCCCGGCATTCCCGTCCGCGCATTTACCCGCCATTAACCATAAGCCCGGCAAAGTCTGCCGGGTGCGGCAAGCGTCATGCCGAGGGACGTGATGGGACTGGGCGATATTCCAATTGTCGCGATGCTGCGCATGCGAATGCAATGGGCGCAGGAGCGCCAGCGCGTCCTCGCCGAAAACGTGGCCAATGCGGACACGCCCGGCTTCCGGCCGCACGATCTCACGGAACCCGACTTCAGTCCCGCGGTGTCGCCGACGCCCTTCGCCCCCGCGCAGGTGTCGCTGGCGGTGACCGATGCCGGTCATATCGGCGGCGGCATGACCGGCGGCACGCTGTTCCGCACCACGCGCACCGGCGGCTACGAGATCCACCCGACGGGCAATGCCGTCAGTCTCGAGGACGAGATGATGAAGGTGGCCGCCAACGCCTTGGACTACCAGGCCGTGAGCGCGCTCTACACGCAAAGCCTGAACCTGCTCAAGACCGCGCTGGGCAAGAAATAAGGAGGCATGCGCATGGATTTCTTCCGCACCTTGGCGATTGCCGCCTCCGGGTTGCGCGCGCAATCGGGCCGCATGCGCGTCATTTCGGAAAACATCGCCAACGCCGATTCGACGTCGACGCAGCCGGGGGCCGATCCCTATCGGCGCAAGATCCCAGTGTTCCAGACCGAGGTCGACCGTGCGCTCAACGTGCAGCTCGTGGAGCTCGGCAGGGTGCAGCTCGATCCTTCCGATTTTCACATCAAATACGAACCGGGTCATCCTGCCGCCGACAAGAACGGCAATGTCAAATATCCCAACGTCAATCCGCTGGTGGAGATGACCGACATGCGCGAGGCGCAGCGGTCATATGAAGCGAATGTCAATGTCATTACCGCCACCCGCCGCATGATCCAACGCACTATCGACATTCTCAAGGCCTGAAGGGACACGCCATGGCTACTCCGCTCGTCGCCGCCAATGCCTATGCCGCCGCCGCGCGATTGGCCGCGAACGCCTCCGGCGCCGTTTCGTCGGCGGCCAGCGCGGCGGCGACCGACACCGCGAGTTTCGCCGCCCTGCTCAAGGAGGCGATCGGCACCGTCGCCGACATGGGTCACAAGGCCGACGCGAAGGCGCGCGATCTCGTCACCGGCAGGGGAAACATGGTGGACGTGGTCACCGCGGTGGCCGAGGCCGAGGTCGCGATCGATGCGGTCGTGGCGGTGCGCGACAAGGTGATCGCGGCCTATGACGACATCATGAAGATGCCGATCTAGTTCCATGACGGGGTCCGAAGTTCTCGACGTCGCGCGCGAGGCGATCTTCACGCTGATCGTCGTATCCGCCCCCGTCATGCTGGTGGGCCTCGCGGTCGGGGTGGCCATTTCGCTGCTGCAGGCGCTGACGCAGATTCAGGAAATGACCATCGCCTTCGTGCCGAAGATCCTTGCCATCTTCCTGTCGCTGCTGGTCGCGCTGCCCTTCATGGCCGAGAAACTCAACACGGAGATGCTGCGCATCGCCGCGCGCATCGCCGGCGGCGGATGATTCGCGACGGGATCGCTGCCGCCGTCCGCATGATTGTTGGTTGGAAACAGCGCACAAAGCTCGGGCCGTCTGCGCATGACGGCAGGGGATGACGGACGCGGCATGACGATCGATGTTTCATTTCTGCCGGCCCTGGCGGTTGCCTTGCTTCTGGTTTTCGCGCGCATCGGCACCATGGTCATGCTGCTGCCCGGCGTGGGCGAGCAGACGCTGCCCGCGCGCGTGCGGCTCGCCGTCGCACTCGTCCTGACCGTCATTCTGCTTCCCGCGCATCAGCAGGCCTATCGCGTCGGCATGCAGGCGCTCGCGCCGGTCCTCGCGCTCCTGTTCCAGGAGATCGTCATCGGCGCGGTGCTCGGGCTGACCGCGCGGCTCGCGATGTCGGCGCTGCAGATCGCCGGCACCATCGTCGCCCAGCAGCTCGGTTTCGGCTTCGTGACGGCCGTCGACCCGACCCAGAACCAGCAGGGGGTTCTGATCGGCAATTTTCTCACTCTGCTCGGCGTGACGCTGATCTTCGCCACCGACCTGCATTATCTCGCCATCGCCGCGCTCAACGATAGCTACGACATCTTTCGCCCCGGCGAGATGCCGTTTTCCGGCGATATCGCGAGGCATGTCACGCAGGTCGTGACGACGGCGTTCCGCATCGGCGTGCAACTCGCCGCGCCGTTTTTGGCCTTCGGCCTGCTGTTCAATCTCGGTCTCGGTATTTTGTCGCGGCTGATGCCGCAGATGCAGGTGTTCTTCATCGGGCTGCCCCTGTCCATCCTGTTGGGTCTGCTGCTGTTCCTGTTGGTGCTCGGCGCGATGATGGGCTCCTTTACCGATTACATGCAGGTCGTGCTCGGCCGGCTCGCGGGAGGCTAGGCCCATGGCCGAAGAATCGGACGATACCGAGAAGACGGAAGATCCGACGCACAAGCGTCTCGAGGAAGCTCTCAAGCGCGGCGACGTGGTCAAGAGCCAGGAGGTCAATACCTGGTTCGTGATCGCCGGTGCCGCGCTGGTTCTCGTCGCGTTTTCCGGCAGCGCGAGCACGAGCCTTACCGCCACCATGCGCGGCTTGATCGCCAAGTCCTACGAGATCCGCGTCGACGCGCCTGCGCTGCCGACCCTGTTCCAGAAAATCGGCATCGAGCTCCTTGTTGCGCTCGCGATTCCCTTTCTCCTGCTGATGCTCGCGGCTCTTGCCGGCAATCTCATCCAACATCGGTTCGTGTGGTCCTATGACGCGCTGACGCCCAAGCTCGCGCGAATATCGCCGGCCGCCGGTCTGCGGCGGCTGTTTTCGGTTCAGGCGCTCGTTAATTTTGCCAAGGGCATCGCCAAGCTCGTCGTCGTCGGCGCGGTGCTCACCGCGCTCATGTGGCCCGAACGCGCGCGCATGATCGCGCTCACGCGCGAGGATCCGGCGGCCATCCTTTCGCTCGGCCGGTCGCTCGCGCTCAAGCTCATCGGCGCCGTGGTGGCGATGCTGGCGGTGGTTGCCGCGGCGGATTACCTGTTTCAATACCGCCGTTGGTACGAACGGCAGAAGATGTCGTTGCGTGAACTGAAGGAGGAGTTCAAGCAGACCGAGGGTGACCCCACCATCAAGAGCAAAATGAAGCAGGTCCGCCAGACCCGCATGCGCAAGCGCATGATCGCCTCGGTGCCAAAGGCGACCGTGGTGATCACCAACCCGACGCATTATGCGGTGGCGCTGCAATACGAGCGGGGCATGCAAGCGCCGATCTGCGTCGCCAAGGGCGTCGACGCGCTGGCGCGGAAGATCCGTGAAGTGGCGGAGGAACATTCCGTGCCGTTGGTCGAGAATCCGCCGCTCGCCCGGGCGCTGCACGCCGCGGTAGAGGTCGACCAGGCGATCCCGCCGGAACACTACAAGGCCGTGGCCGAGGTGATCGGCTATGTGATGCGGCTGCGCCGGGCGGTGACGCGCAATTAAGGCGGGATTACCCTTGGATCGGCCCTTGCTCCCCGCACCGGCTTCGGGCACTTGGGACAGCGGGCGTGCAGCGGCCCGCAGGTCGTGACCGTCGATGGCAGGCGAGGATCGCATCAGGCCGGCAACGGCGAGGGTGAGCGGCGAGCAGCCGCGGCGTCCGGCTTTCGACCGAAGTGAGGCCATGCCGCGCGGCGGTTCGATCGGGGGTGTTCTGCTCGTCGCCTTGGGATTGGTCGCGGCTCTCGGCCTCGTCTATGCGGATCGCGCGCGCGCCGGAAATTACATCCTGGCGCTGCTCGCCGGTCTCGGCAGCATCGGCGTGCTGGGGCTGTTTGCGCTTGCCGCCGGCCTGCTGCGGTGGTCGGGACGCGGCCCTCAGCATCCGCTGCTCAAGAGCGTGGTTGACGGCGCGTTCGACGCGATCGCCGTGACCGACCAGAAAGGTCGCGTCTTCTATGCCAACGCCGCTTATCTCGATTTGATCGGTGCCGTCGATGCCAATGACGCGCGTCCCATCGAGCGGGTCTTCATCGGCGATCCAGACGTGTCGGAATCGATCTACCGCCTGCTGCAGGCCGCGCGCGAGCGGCGGCGTCTCCAGGAGGAGGTCCGGATCGCCGGCCGGCCGGGCGAAAGAGGCCGCTGGCTGCGCCTGCGCGTGCGTCCGCTCGGCGAGGGGCCGCAGGAAGCGGGCATGACGGTTTGGTCGATCGCCGATGTGACCCGCGAGCGCGAGCGGCAGGAAAATGCGTTTTTGGAACTGCAATATGCGATCGACTATCTCGACCATGCGCCCGCCGGTTTTTTCTCGGTGGATGCCAAGGGCGAGATCGTCTACCTCAATGCCACGCTTGCGGAATGGCTCGGTCACGATCTGGCACAGATCGGACTGAGCCCGCTGGCGCTCGGCGATATCGTGGCCGGCGAAGGCGCGGCGCTTCTCACCACGCGCAACGCCGCCCCGGGCGAGGTGAAGACCGAGATCATCGATCTCGACCTGCGCACGCGCACCGGCAAACCGGTGCCCGCGCGGCTCTATCACAAGGTGGCCTACGGCGCCGACGGGACCCCGGGTCCTTCGCGCACCCTGGTACTCAATCGCGCGCGCGATCGCGACGGTCCCGACCGTACCGCCGAGGTGCGCTTCATGCGCTTCTTCCAGCATACGCCGATGGCGATTGCCACCGTCGACAGGGAGGGGCGGATCGCGCGCAGCAATGCGCGTTTTGCCTCCGCTTTCGAGCGCCTCCTGGGCGAGGACCGTTCCATTCTGTCGGTGGTGTCGGAACGCGACCGGCCGCTGCTCGAGGCGGCGATCGCGAAGGCGGGGGAGGGGCACGGCGACATCGCGCCGGTCGAGGCCGAACTTGCGCGCGACGATCGCTGGGCCACGTTCTTCGTTTCGGCCGTCGACGAAGAGGAACGCGATGGCGAAGCGGCGATCGTCTATGCGCTGGAGACGACGGCGCAGCGCTCCCTCGAGCTCAAGCTCCAGCAACAACAGAAGATGGAAGCGGTCGGCCAGCTCGCCGGAGGCATCGCGCACGATTTCAACAACGTGCTCTCCGCCATCATGATGGCGACGGACTTCTTGCTCAACGCGCATAGGCCGACGGATCCTTCCTTCAAGGACATCATGCAGATCAAGCAGAACGCCAATCGTGCCGCGGCGCTGGTGCGGCAGTTGCTCGCGTTCTCGCGCAAGCAGACGTTGCGTCCGCAGGTGCTCGATCTCGGGGAGGTGTTGAGCGACACCGGAATGCTGCTCAAGCGCCTGATCGGGGAGAAAGTCACGCTTGAGATCATTCACGGCCGCGATCTCTGGCCGGTGAAGGCGGACCTCTCGCAGCTCGAGCAGGTGATCGTCAATCTTGCCGTCAATGCGCGCGATGCCATGCCCGACGGGGGCAAGCTCACCGTGCGCACCGCCAACGTGCCGGCGGAGGAAAGCGCGCGGCTCGGCCATAAGGGGCTTCCGCGCGCCGATTTCGTCCTGATCGAGGTGAGCGACACCGGGGTCGGCATTCCGCCGGAAATCATCGACAAGATTTTCGAGCCCTTCTTCTCGACCAAGGAGGTCGGCAAGGGTACCGGACTCGGCCTGTCGACCGTTTACGGCATCGTCAAGCAGACGGGCGGATTCGTCTACGCCGACTCCAAACCCGGCGCGACCGTGTTCCGCGTCTTCCTGCCGCGTCATCAACCGGCGACGGACAACCGGGGCGAAGAACCGCCGGCGGTGGCGCAGGCCCTGTCCGCGGCCGAACAGGCCGCGCGCATGGTGACCGACCTTACCGGCGAAGGCACGATCCTGCTCGTCGAAGACGAGGAAGGTCTGCGCGCCCTCAATGCACGCGGATTGGCGTCGCGCGGCTACACCGTACTTCAGGCGAGCAATGGCGCGGAGGCGATCGAGGTGCTGGACAGGCACGGCCATGTGGACCTGGTCGTCTCCGACGTCGTGATGCCGGAGATGGACGGGCCGACCTTGCTGCGCGAACTGCGTCGGCGCGATCCGCAGGTGAAGATCATATTCGTTTCTGGCTACGCGGAAGAGGCCTTCGCCAAAAATCTTCCGAGCGACGAGCAATATGCGTTCCTTGCCAAACCCTTCACGCTCAAACAGCTCGTTGCGGCGGTCAAGCAGACCATGTCGTGACGGCGGGCGCGACGCGGGGCAGCGCCGCGCTCCCGCGCACCTTTAACCGTCATCGCGCGCGCCTTTTCCCCGTCATTGCGAGCCCGAGCGCCTCTTCCCCGTCATTGCGAGCCCGAGCGATAGCGAGGGCGAAGCAATCCAGAATCGGCAGTGCCACGAATGCGGGTATCGAGCATCTGGCACGGGCTGTGACTGGATTGCTTCGGCGGCTTGCGCCGCCTCGCAATGACGGCGGGAATGCCGCACCACAATGACCGCGTGTCGCGCCTGCTGCACGCAAGGCCGGGATTGCTTCGTCGCCGCTTGCGCGGCTCCTCGCAATGACGGCGTCGTCATTGCGAGCCCCGCG
>JADGGK010000005.1 GCA_019689975.1 Pseudolabrys sp. | reverse complement strand
GCCTGCCCAGGCAACGACCTGCGACGAGCGCCGAGACCGCACGGTCTTGTTCCCGCGCGCAAGGCAAGGCGGCGACGCCGCGTCGCGACGGATGACTAGATAAAAGCATTTGACGGCATGCGCGGGAAAGGGTCCCTTAGGAGGGGCACGCGACGCGAGCGCAGGACGCCTCGGCCCATGGACGAACCGGCAAAGGATTACGACCTTCTGCACGTGCCGGCCGCGCCGCGCCGGGACCATCACCGCATTGCTCTCGGCATCGAGCGCATCGGCCTCGTATCGCTCCGCTTCCCCGTCGCCGCGGCCATCGTGCTCATCGCCCTCTGCATCGCCGCCGCCTTCGGCGTCGAGCGCATCAAGGTCGACGATTCGCTGAGCCAGCTGTTCCGGTCCGATACGCCGGAGTTCAAGCAATACGAATCCGTCACCCGCCGTTTTCCCTCGAGCGAATACGACGTGCTGGTCGTGGTCGAGGGCAAGACGCTGCTCGAGCGGGGTCCGCTCGGCCAGCTTCGCGATCTGGTCCGGGATCTGCAGCTCATCGACGGCACGCGCGGCATCATTTCGATTTTCTCGGCACGGCAACCGCCGGAAGACGGCGGCATTCCCGAGGCGCTTTTCCCGGAGGACCTTCCCCGGGGAGCGGCCTTCGAACGGCTCATCGACAAGGTCAAATCGAACGAGATCATTCGCGGCAAGCTGCTGTCGCTCGACGGCCAGCTCACGCTGATCGTGCTCGCGCTCGACCCGAGCGTGGCCGAGGGCAGCCGTCTGCGTCCGGTGATCGCGGAGATACGCAAAACCGCGGCTGACGACCTCGCCGGCTCCGGCCTCACCGCGCACCTGACGGGCGTTCCGGTCATGCAACTGGAGATCCGCAATGCGGTGGAGCGTGACCGGCTGATCTACAACGCGCTCGGCTTCTTGATCGGATGCGCGATCGCGATCGTGTTCTTTCGGCGCGTGTCGTTCATGGCAATGGCCGCGGGACCTCCCTTGATTGCGATCCTGCTGGCGCTCGGCGCGCTCGGCTGGCTCGATTTCCGGCTCAACATGTTTCTCAACGTGATGACGCCGCTCATCATGGTGATCAGTTTTTCCGACAGCATGCAGCTCACCTTCGCCGCGCGCGACTGGATGTTGCTCGGAAAGAGCAAGGTCGAAGCAATGCGCAGCGCGATCGAGATCGTCGGCCCTGCCTGCGTGCTCACTCATGCAACCGCCGGCCTGTCGTTCATCGCGCTGCAATTCTCCAGCTCCGACCTGATCCGCACCTTCGGGGAAGCGGGGCTGGTGGCAACGATCATCGCCCTGATCGCGGTGTTGACCCTGGCACCGCTCATCGGCGTCCTGCTCGTGCGCAAGGCGGAACGTCTTGCGCCCGCGCATGGCGCCGCCCGCGGCGATCGCGCGGTCAATCTGCTGCGTCGAGCCTGTGCCTGGATCGCAATGCGCATGGTCGATCGCGCCGCGCTCTACAGCGCGATCAGCGTGCTGCTGGTGGCCGGTCTTGCCGCGGTCACGCTCAATCTCGCGCCGCGCTACCGGCTTGCCGATCAGGTTCCCGACCGTGACCAGGCCGTCAAGGCGAGCAGCCAGCTGGACGTTAAATTGACCGGCGCCAATCCGATCGACGTGCTGATCGAGTTCCCCGCAGGAGAGTCGCTCTATTCGGCGGACACGCTCGCCACCATCGCCGCCGTGCACGCAGCCGTCGAGGAGCAAGCCGGCGTCGGCAATGTCTGGTCGCTGGAAACGCTGCGACGGTGGCTTGCGGAAAAAGCCGGCAAGCCCGATGTTGCAACGCTCAAGCAATATGTCGATGCGCTGCCCGAATATCTGGTGCGGCGCTTCATTTCCGCCAAACAGGACGCCGTGGTGGTCGAAGGTCGGATTCCCGATGTCGACGCGAGCCAATTGCTGCCCGTTATCAATTCGCTCGACGCCCGCCTCGACAGCGTCCGCGCCATGCATCCCGGTTACAAAATCTCGGTGACCGGACTGGCGGTGATCGCCGCGCGCAACAGCGCCGCCATGATCGGCCGGCTGGAACAGATGCTGACGGTCGAGGTCGTCTTCGTCGCCGCCTTTATCGGAGTCGCGTTCCGATCCGTGCTGGTCATGCTCGTGAGCTTCCTGCCGGCGATATTCCCGATCGTCGCCGCCGGAACGCTGCTCTGGAGCATGGGCCTCGGCTTGCAGTTTGCGAGCGTCGTCGCCCTCACCGTCTCATTCGGTCTCGGACTCAGCGCCACAATTCACTTCCTCAACCGACTGCGGCTCGAAAAGCAGGCGGACGAGGATACCGGACTCGCGGTGCAACGCGCCACGGTGCTGGTCGGTCCGGCCTTGATCCTCACCTCGATCGTGCTCGCCTGCGGCCTGGCGATGACGGTGTTCTCCGACCTGCCCTCGCTCAGGCTGTTCGGCTGGTTATCGGCATTCGCCATGCTCGCGGCGCTGGTCGCCGATCTCACCATCCTGCGGCCGACCACGATGTTCCTGCATCAGGTCGCGGCGCGGCTGCGGCGCGCGCGTTCACCGTTCGCGGCGGCTGAGAATGATGGTGGCTTCCGAAAGCGTACTCCCCGGGGACCGAATTGAGATCGATTGCCGCGTGCCGTGCGTGGAGAGGCTGAGCAGGGCCGAGAAGGTCTGCCCCTCGGCTCGCGCCTCGATATGGTGCGCGCGGGCGCTGCCGGAGAAGGTTCCGGCGGCATGGCGGGTTTCCTCGTACCAGTTGCCGCTGATGCTGCCGCCCTGGTAGACGCCGTCGGCGCGGAAATCGAATTTGTAGCTGTCGCTCGCGCATTTCAACGCCAGGCGGAAATTCGCGCCCGGCACTTCATAGGTGGCACGGCAGACAATGCGTTCGCGCGAGTCGTTCGACAGCGTGATCGTGCCGCGCCCGGCCCAGGAACCGTTCAGTTCGTCGAGTGGATTGTCCGCCGCCAGCGTCGCGCCGAAAACGCCGGGCACGACGGCGAGAATGGAGACAATGACAAGGCAAACTGGTTTCCAGGACCGCGTCATCCGTGTGTGTCCAAGCATCGTTTGAATCCGTCGTCGATACTATTTAGGAAGGCGGACGCCGCAGGGCTACCGCATCCGTTGCGTCGCGTCTCGCCATATAATGGTTCACGGGCCTTCGGGCACGGCAGCGATTTCCACATATGGTCTAACGGCTTAATCGTCGCCGCCACGGCGCGCCGGCGGGTCCGTCCGGCGCCGCGCCGCGCTGCGACTCGCCAATAGCACGCCCACCGCGCACAGGCCCATGCCGCCGACGGAGAGGGCGTCCAACCGTTCGCCGAACACCAGGAAGGCGATGAGCGCGGTGACGGAGGGCACGAGGTAGAACAGGCTCGCGAATTGGGTCGCCGCCGAGCGGCGGATCAACCAGTACATCAGCGCCACCGCCGCAATCGACAGGATGAAGACCAGCCAGAGAAGGGCGAAAATCAATTCGCCGCTCCAGCGTACGACGCGCGTTTCGAAACAGAAGGCGGCAAGCGCGAACATCAGGCCGGCGCCTGCATATTGCACCGTGTTGCCTGCGCGCCAGTCGATCGATCCGCAATGGCGCTTCTGGTAGAGCGTGCCGAGGGTGATCCCGCACAGCGACATCAGGCTCGCCGCCCACCCGAGCGGCGAGCCGGAAAGCACGATGCCGCGGTCGTGCAAGACCAGCACCACGCCGGCAAGGCCGAGCACGAGGCCGAGCCATTGTTCGGCCGTCACGGGTTCGCCCATGCAGCGGTTGGCGATGGTCGAGGTAAGGATCGGCTGCAGGCCGGGGATCAGCGCCGAAATGCCTGCGGGTATGCCCTGATCGATGGCGATGAAGACGCCGCCGAGATAGACGCCGTGCACCATCGCGCCCGCCGCGAGGCTATGCCCGATCTCGGCGCCGCTCGGCCAACGCGCGCGCGTCGCAAGCGCGATCGCTCCCATGACCGGGACCACGAGCGCCATGCGCAGGGCAAGGAAAGTGAGCGGTTCGACATAGGGCAATCCATACCGGGCGCCGATGAAACCGGTGCTCCAGAGCAGCACGAACAGCGGGGGTGCCGCGGCGGCGGCAAGGCGCGTGAGTGGCATTGAAGGAGTCAATCTCGTGCCGCCGATCGGGGATTCGTCGATCTTTCGATCTATAGCATCGTTCCGCACCCCGTGCCGCGCGTCGGTTCCGGCAATGGGAACGCGGTGGCCGAGGAACCTTTGGCGAGACGGGCGGGTTGTCCCCCTTGCATCCGATCGGAGCATCCCAGCGATGGAGGAATGCCATGACCGATCCGCGTTATGACGATCCGAACGACCGCAATGCGCGGTTCCAGGATCCCGTCGTGCGGCGCGACCGTAACGTCGACCGCATGTGGGGCTGGATCGCGGGCATCGCCGTGGTCGTGCTGATCGCGTTCATTCTGATCGCCGGTTGGAACAGCGGCGACCGCAGCGCAAGCAATACGCCCAACCCGACCGCACCATCCTCCTCGCCGTTGTCGCCGCCGGCAACCACCGGCAGCGGCGCCGGCCTGCCGGCCCGTCCCGGCCCGCCGGCGCGGTGAGACAGAGCATCCGCATAAGGCCTGCGGCACGAACCGCCTGCGCAGCGCGGGCGCGCATCGGCGCCGCTCTTGCCTTGCCGCATGCGTGGCGCGGGCATCCGCGGCGCGGCCCATTCTCGATTGCGTCGCCCTCGCTGCGCTCGGAGTGGCCATGGCCTCGCAATGACGCGCCAGTGCCATGCTCGCAATGGGGCGTCGTTCCACCGCGATCCGAACTAATCCGCCACGCCGCAGGCGATGCGCGCGCCGCCTCCGCCGAGAGGAGCCGGTTGATCGGAATAATTGTCGCCGCCGGCATGGACCACGATGGCGTGACGCTTCACGTCCGCCACTTTTAGGTGCGGCGCGACGACCGCCTTCGAGGCCACGCCGCTCGCATCGACGGTCAGCACCGGCATATCGCCCTTGTGACCCTCGCCGAGAGGACCGAGATGCTTTCCGGTGTTGGCCGGATCATAATGGCCGCCGGCGGCGAGCCCTGCCGCCGGCTTGCCGTCCGGCCCGCGGCCGGGACCGCAATCGGGATTTGCATGGACATGAAATCCATGTTCGCCGGGCGGCAGTCCGGCAAGGTGCGGCGTGATCTGCAGGCCGTCCGCCGTATCGGCCAGGCTGAGCGTCCCGATCTCCCTCCCGACGCCGTTGGCGTCGATCGCATGCATGGTAACCGTCGCGGTTTCGCCCGCGGCGAAGGCGACGGTTCCGGCAAGGAACGCGGAGGCAAGAAGCGGTGCATGCATCTTCATGGCGTGTCTCCCCCTTTGTTGCGGTCGCCCGTGCCGCCACCGCCGTCTCGCCCGCGCGCTCCCGTCAGCCGAGAAGACCGGACAGACCGAATCCGAGCGCGGCGCTCACGACCGCCTCGAGTGCCTGGAATTCCACCGGCGTCACCTCGGCCCTCACATAGGGAAAAAGAAGCGGTCCCAGCGGCAACATGACCGCGGCCACGAGCCCGACGCAGAGAAGCGTCGTGATGAACGACCGATTGATCATCATGGCGACCTGCGCTCGGCATTTTCATAGCCTACCGGCCGCCCGCCTTCAATCGAGCCGAGAGGGTTCCGGTCGCGCGCCTCGGCCATGCCGGCCGCGACAGCCGCGCGCCGCCGGCGTTGCCGCGCCGCGCGGAAACGTTCATGATGCGGTCAAACGCCCCCCTTTCGTATCATGCCCAAGACGCCCGACTATTTTCACGGCAAGACCATCGTCATCACCGGCGCCGCCAGCGGCATCGGCCGCGCGACGGCACTGATCTTCGCGCGCGAAGGCGCGAACGTGGTCTGCGCCGACATCAATGAGAGCGGTGTCAAGGACACTGCCGAAAAGATCAACGCCATGGGCGCGCAGGCGCTCGCGCTTGCCGTCGATGTCACCAAACGCGCGGCGGTCGACGACATGATCGAGCTTGCGCTCAACGGCTTCGGGCGCGTGCATTTCCTCTTCAACTCGGCGGGCGCCGCGATCCGCCGGGCGAGATTTCTCGACATCGACGATGATCTTTTCGACCGCACCTTCGACCTCAACGTGAAGGGCACCTTCTATGCCATGCAGGCGGTGCTCCCGCACATGCTGGCGCACAAATTCGGCGTGATCGTCAATGTCGGCAGCATGGCGCATCGCCGCGGCGGCCCCGGCTCGTCCGTGCATTATGCCGCGGCCAAGGGTGCCGTCGTGACCATGACGATGGGTGTTGCGCGCGAATTCGCCGCCGAGGGAATCCGCGTCCTGTCGATTTCGCCCGGCCCGGTCGATACCGCCTTCCAGCAGGCGTCCGCGACGTCGCCCGAGCTTGCCAAACGGATGCTCGACGACGTGCCCATGCGGCGTTTCGGCCGGCCGGAGGAGATCGGCGAGCTGGTGCTTTTCCTTTGCTCCGACGCCTGCGAATTCATGACCGCGGACACGATCTACGTGAACGGCGGCGGAGGCTGGCGCTGAGCCGAGGCGGAATCGAAGGCGCGGGCGGCGCGCCGAAATTTACGGTGCCGATATTCCAGCCGCGTCGCCGCGCGGCTACACTGCGGCGGGGCATTCGCCGACGGGGCCGATCGTGGCGCTTTATGACCGTGCCGTAGCCGCCGTGCGCGGCATCTACGACCGCCGCATTCACACACCCGCGATCCTCGACGCCGATCACTTCTTCCCCAAGGCCGCGCATTTTCTCGCCGCCTGGAGGGATATCCGTCGCGAGGCGCTCGCCGTCGCCGAGACCCTGCCGCAAATCCCGCGCTTCCACGACCTGATGCCGGAACAGACCGACATCTCCGCCGCCGACGGCCGCGACTGGCGCATGTTCATCATGAAGGCCTACGGCCTGCGCCTCGAGCCCAATCTCGCCCGCTGCCCGACCGTGGCCGATCTGCTCGCGGCGACGCCGGAAGCGGTGTCCGCCGTCTTCTCCTTCCTCGCGCCCGGCAAGCACATTCCCGCGCATCGCGGGCCGTTTCGCGCCATCCTGCGCTTCCATCTCATGCTGTCGATGCCGACCGACGCGAGCGGGGCGCCCGCCTGCGAGCTGCGCATCGACGGGGTGCCGTACCGAATCGGCGAAGGACAGAGCCTGTTGTGGGACGACACCTATCCGCACGAGGTCTGCAATCGCAGCGACCGGGTGCGCATCGCGCTCCTGCTCGACGTCTGGCGGAAGGACATGCCGCCCGACGTCGCGCTGATGTCGCACGCGCTCATGGGCGCCGCCCGATTGTGGCTCCGCTGGCGCGGCGCCCGTTACGCCGGCTGATCGTTGCGCAAGACCGCGCAAGGCGACGCGGCCCGTGTCACGCCCAATAGGCGCCGCAACGCCGGCGACGACGGATTGATCGCTCGCCAAGATAAAGATGGGGCAACGGGACCGAACTACACCGGCAAATTATCGTGCTTGCGCGGCGGCAGCTCGACATGCTTGTTGCGCAGCATGGCGAGCGCGCGCGCGATGCGCCGCCGCGTCGAATGCGGCATGATCACGTCGTCGATATAGCCGCGCTCGGCGGCCACGAACGGCGACAGGAACCGCTCCTCATATTCGCGCGTGCGCGCGGCGATCTTCTCGGCGTCGTGCATGTCGCTGCGGAAGATGATCTCCACCGCCCCTTTCGCTCCCATCACCGCGATCTGCGCCGTCGGCCATGCGTAATTGACGTCACCGCCGACATGTTTGGAGGCCATCACGTCATAGGCGCCGCCGAAGGCCTTGCGGGTGATGACGGTCACCAGCGGCACCGTGCACTGGCTGTAGGCGAACAGGAGCTTGGCGCCGTGCTTGATCAGCCCGCCATATTCCTGGTCCGTGCCGGGCAGGAAACCGGGCACGTCGACGAAGGTGACGATCGGGATCTGGAACGCGTCGCAAAAGCGCACGAAGCGCGCCGCCTTGCGCGAGGCGTCCGCATCGAGGACGCCCGCCAGCACCATCGGCTGGTTGGCGACGAACCCGACGGTGCGCCCCTCGATGCGGCCGAAGCCGATCACGATATTCTTGGCATAGGCGGACGAGAGCTCGAAGAAATCGCCTTCGTCCGTCACCTTCAGGATCAGCTCCCGGATGTCGTAGGGCTTGTTGGGATTGTCGGGCACCAGCGTGTCGAGCGAAGGCTCGATGCGGTCGGCCGGGTCTTCGGTCGGCCATTCCGGCACCCCGCTTTCGTTGTTGGACGGCAGGAAGTCGATGAAGCGCCGCATCTGCAGCAGACACTCGACATCGTTTTCGAAAGCGCCGTCGGCGACGCCGGATCTCACGGTATGGATGGCCGCGCCGCCGAGCTCTTCAGCCGTGACGACCTCGTTGGTCACGGTCTTCACCACGTCGGGGCCGGTGACGAACATGTAGCTCGTGCCGCGCACCATGAAGATGAAATCGGTCATCGCCGGCGAGTACACGTCGCCGCCCGCGCAGGGTCCCATGATGACGGAGATCTGCGGGATCACGCCGGAGGCGACGACATTGCGCTTGAACACCTCGCCATAGCCGCCGAGGGCGGCAACGCCCTCCTGGATGCGGGCGCCGCCGGCGTCGAACAGGCCGATGATGGGGCAGCGCGCCTTCATCGCCATGTCCTGAACCTTGATTATCTTCTGCGCGTGCGTCTCCGACAACGAACCGCCGAATACCGTGAAGTCCTTGGAGAAAACATAGACGGCGCGGCCGTTCACGGTGCCCCAGCCGGTGACCACCCCGTCGCCGGGGATCCTCGTCCGCTCCATGCCGAATTCGTGCGAGCGGTGCTCGACGAACATGTCGAACTCCTCGAACGAGCCCTGGTCAAGCAGCAACTCGATGCGCTCGCGCGCCGTCAGCTTGCCGCGCTTGTGTTGCGCCTCGATGCGCGCCTTGCCGCCTCCGAGCCGCGCTTCCGCGCGCCGCTTCTCGAGTTTTTCAAGGATGTCCTTCATGCCACGGCCCCGCGAACTGCTTGCACAGGACAGATAGCACGAGGCGCTTTCGGCCGTCATTGGCGGCTCGAGCGACCATTCTGCCGTCGCCGGGGCCCTTCGCGGACGGGGGTCGGGCCGGTGCCGGCGCCCGACGCGACGCGTCTTTGCCGCTTGGCAGGCGTCCTTCGGCCTGCTTAGTACCATCCATGACCGACGCCGCGATGATCGCCACGCTGCTGCAGCAGGGACTGTTCCACCACCGGCAGGGCGATTTCAGGAACGCCATGGAGCGGTACACCGAGGTGCTGCGGGCCGACCCCGAGCATCCGGACGCCCTCTATTACGTGGCCGCCATTGCCTGCCAGGAAGGCCAATATCAGCAGGGCATTGCGCTTGCCCGGCGCGCGCTCGCGCGCAAGCCGCAGGCGCGCATCCACAATCTCATCGGCAAGGCCCTGGAGCGGCAGGGCGAGCATCTCGAGGCGGTCAAGAACTTCGAGGCCGCGATCGCGCTCGACGCCGGTTTCGCCGAGGCGCACGGCAACCGCGCCGCGATCCTCGCCGCCGCGGGCTTGCACGAGGAGGCGCTCAAGGGTTTCGACCGCGCGCTCGCGCTTAATCCCGAGGCGGTCGCCGACTGGATCAATCGCGGCGCGCTGCTGCAGGACATGGGGCGGCAGGAGGAGGCGATCGCAAGCTACGAGCGTGCCATTGCGCTGCAACCGAATGCGGTCCCGGCCCTTTTCAATCGCGCCGAGGCGCTGCGCGCGTCGGGGCGGCCGCAGGAGGCGCTGAACGCCTATCAGCAACTGCTCGGCCACGCGCCCGGCATGCCGGAGGCGCAGATCGGGCGGGCGATGGCGCTCAGGGACCTCGGCCGCTATCAGGACGCGCTCGACGCGGTCGAGCTCGCGCTTGCGGCGCGGCCGAAACTCGCCGCCGCCCATGCGCTGCGCGGCAGGCTCCTGCAGGCGCTCGGCCGCGACGAGGAGGCCGAGGCAAGCTTGGCCAAAGCCGCCGAGCTCGACGCCGCGGCCGCCGCAACCTCGGCCAAGAGCCAAGCGTGATCGGCGTGAACCGACGCCGTCATGGCGATCGCAGCCGCGCATTGCGAGGAGGCGCGCAAGCGGCGGGTTGACCGGTCGTCGTCATGACACGGAGCAACTCGATCCCTCGCCGTCATGGCGGGGAGCCCCGCACGGGCGACGCGGCACTCCGGTCTTTGCCGTGCCGCGCCGGCCCTCCCGGCTTGGCGCTGCGCTCGCCATTACGGGCCAATGCGGCCTGGGAAGCGTTCCGATCCGCGCCGACACCGCGCAACGCTCGACCGGCTCACCGCGCCAGCCGCAGCACCGTGACCGCGGCGTCGAATTCGCCGCGACGGAAGTTGCGGCGCTCCATGGCGAGCGCGTCGCGACCCCAGTGCGCCATCTGCCAGTCCTCGTCGATATGCGCGGCGGTCCAGACCGCGTCGGCCGCGAGCGCGCCGTGCGCGAGCGCGAGCGCGAGCAGCGCGGAACCCGTGAGCGCGGTGATCGCGGCAAGCGCGCCGAGCCGCCAGCAATCCTCGGGAATGGCCGCGCGCGCGGCAGCGACGGCTTGCGGAGGTTGCGCCACATGCATCACGCCCTGCGTGAGCGTGAACCGGGCGCCGAGCCTATCGCGCGCAAAGGCGAGCACCGGATCGAAGGCGGCCGCCTGCCGTGCCGCGAGTTCGGCCGGTGCCTCGGCGCGGTAACAGACGAGGTCGGATCCAAGATAAGCCTCGATTTCGGCGGCAACGGCAGCGGGCGCTTCGGCGACCGCGTCGATCACCGCATTGGCAAGCCGCGTCAGCGGCATGCGCGCGGGATCGATCTCCCGGCCCTGCGCGTTCCACTCCTCGGCAATCGCCTGCGCCAGCGCGCGCGAAGGCGCCGCGAGCGCGCGTCGCGCCGGCGTGCGCACGGGCTTGCCGTCGAGCAGCACGGAGAAGCCCGCCCCCGTGTCCGCAACATGCGCTTGCCGATAGAAGCGCTTGCGCAACGGCGGCCGCATGGCGCGCCGTGCCGCCTCCATGGGATTGCGCGGCTCGCCTTGATCGATCGTGGTGAACAGGTCCCGCATCAGCACCCCGTGATTGTGCACCGCAGCATGGCGGTTCCCTGCGCCGGCGGACCGGGCCGCCCTTTACTAACCGGGATCCGCCTTCCGATAAAGGAACGGCGGGCGCCGTGCCGACGCCCGGTTAAGGAACGGCAAGGACGGGTTTCGCGTCGCGGCCACGGCCGGAATGCCTGACCGGAAGGATAGATAGGTAGCCTTCCACGCCGCGAGGCCATATTATGATGTATACTTGAATCGAGCCGCCTTGCGGGCTCGTTCGGGGAAACGCCGCCGGGGCTGCGAGCGCAATACCGTCGTCGCGACGGTGTTTGGGGCGCGTGTCGAGGAGTCGATGAAGAACACAGATATTGCGGCGCCCGATTACTTCCACAAAGTCATCGATTGCCAGTGGGCCTGCCCGGCCCATACGCCGGTTCCCGAATATATCCGCCTGATCGCGGCGCGGCGCTATTCCGACGCCTACATGATCAATTGGTGGTCGAACGTGTTTCCGGGCATTCTCGGCCGCACCTGCGACCGCCCCTGCGAGCCGGCCTGTCGCCGCATGCGGGTCGAGACGGAACCGGTCGCGATCTGCCGCCTCAAGCGCGTCGCGGCCGACTACAAGGACGACATTCGCGCGCGGCTTCCCAAGCCGGCGGCAAGGAAGAACGGCCGACGCATTGCCCTCGTCGGCGGCGGGCCGGCCTCGCTCACGGTGGCACGCGATCTCGCCCCGCTCGGCTATCACTGCGTCATCTTCGATCAGGATCCGCAGGCCGGCGGCATGATCCGCACGCAGATCCCGAAATTCCGCCTGCCGGATTCCGTCATCGACGAGGAGTGCGGCTACATCCTCGATCTCGGCGTCGAATTCCGCGGCGGACAACGCATCGACTCGATGAAAGCGCTGCTCGCCGAAGGCTGGGACGCGGTCTTCGTCGGCTGCGGCGCGCCGCGCGGCCGCGACCTCGACATTCCCGGACGCAGGGAGGCGGCCGCCCATATCCATATCGGCATCGACTGGCTTTCCTCGATATCCTTTGGCCACGTCAACGCGATCGGTCGGCGCGTGGTGGTCCTCGGTGGCGGCAATACGGCCATGGATTGCTGCCGTTCCGCCCGCCGGCTCGGCGGCGAGGAAGTGCATGTCGTCGTGCGCTCCGGTTTCGACGAGATGAAGGCGTCCCCGTGGGAGAAGGAGGACGCCATGCATGAGGGCATCCCGATCCACAATTATCTCGTGCCGAAGCATTTCACGCATGACAACGGCAGACTCACCGGCGTGACCTTCGAGAAGGTGAAGGCCGAATACGATTCCCGGGGCCGCCGCCGGCTCGTCCCTTCCGGCGAACCCGACCAGCATTTCCCCTGCGACGACGTGCTGGTCGCGATCGGCCAAGAGAATGCATTTCCCTGGATCGAACGCGACATCGGCATCGAATTCGACCAATGGGGCATGCCCAAGGTCGATCCCCGGACCATGGCCTCGACGCATCCCAAAGTGTTCTTCGGCGGCGACGCGGCGTTCGGCCCGAAGAACATCATCTGGGCGGTGGCGCACGGCCACGAAGCCGCGATCTCGATCGACAAGCTACTCAACGGCGAGGACATCAACGATCGTCCTGCGCCGGCCGTCGAAATGATCAGTCAGAAGATGGGCATCCACGAATGGTCCTACAAGAACGAAGTGGTGCTCGACCAGCGCTACAAGGTGCCGCTGCGCGACAAAGTGGTGGCGCTCAAGGATATCAAGGCCGAAGTCGAACTCGGCTTCGATGAGACGCTCGCCTTCCAGGAGGCCGGCCGCTGCCTGAACTGCGACGTGCAGACCGTGTTCACCTCCTCCCTTTGCATCGAGTGCGACGCGTGCGTGGACATCTGCCCGATGGATTGCATCACCTTCACGCAGAACGGCGACGAGGCCGAGCTGCGCGGGCGTCTCAACGCACCGGCGACAAATCTCTCCCAGGACCTCTACGTGCAGGACGGGTTGAAGACCGGCCGCGTCATGGTCAAGGACGAGGACGTCTGTCTGCACTGCGGGCTATGCGCCGAGCGCTGCCCCACAGGCGCCTGGGACATGCAGAAATTCTTGCTGGAAATGACCTACGCGGGAAATTCATGCCGACCGCAGCGCCGATCAGCCGCGTGAACGATTTTGTCGTTCGCTTCGCCAACGTCAACGGCTCGGGTTCCGCGAGCGCGAACGAATTGTTCGCGCGCGCCATTCTGCGCATGGGCATTCCGGTCGCGCCGCGCAATATCTTTCCCTCCAACATCCAGGGGCTGCCCACCTGGTACGAGGTGCGGGTGTCGGAAGCGGGTCATCTCGGCGCGCGCGGCGGTACCGATCTTCTGGTGGCGATGAACCCGCAGACCTTCGACAAGGACATCGCCGGCCTCGATCCGGGCGGCTATGTGCTCTACGATTCGACCAAGCCCTTGCCCCCGTCCAAATTCCGCTCTGACATCACCGTCATCGGCGTGCCGCTGACGGCGATATGCAATCGCGAATATACCGACCCTCGCCAGCGCCAGTTGTTCAAGAACATCATCTATATCGGCGTGCTCACGGCTCTCATCGACATGGACGTGAATGCGGTCGAGAAACTGATCGGGGAACAATACAAGGGCAAGGAGAAGCTCATCGAGCCCAATATCCACGCGCTGCATCTCGGGCGCGATTATGCGGTGCTCAATCTCCAATGCCCCATCGGATTGAAACTGAGGAAGAGCGATCGTGTCGGCGACCGCATCTTCATCGACGGCAACGCGGCGGCGGCGCTCGGCGCCGTCTATGGCGGCGCGACCGTCTGCGCCTGGTATCCGATCACGCCGTCCTCCTCGCTCGCCGACGCCTTCACCCGCTATTGCGCCAGATTCCGGGTCGATCCGCAGACGAAAAAAGCCAAATACGCGATCATTCAGGCGGAGGACGAGCTCGCGTCGATCGGCATCGTCATCGGCGCCGGCTGGAACGGCGCACGGGCGTTCACGGCCACCTCCGGTCCGGGCATTTCATTGATGCAGGAATTCATCGGGCTTGCCTATTTCGCCGAAATCCCCGCGGTGATCTTCGATGTCCAGCGCGCCGGCCCCTCGACCGGCATGCCCACCCGCACGCAACAATGCGACATCATCTCCTGTGCCTATGCCTCGCACGGCGACACCAAGCACGTGCTGCTGTTTCCCGAGGATCCCGCCGAGTCCTTCGAATTCGCCGCCCTGGCATTCGACCTCGCCGACCGGCTGCAGACACCGGTGTTCGTGATGCTCGACCTCGACATCGGCATGAACCATCGCCTCTGCCGGCCGTTCGCCTGGGACGATTCCCGCACCTACGACCGCGGCAAGGTGATGACGGCGGAAGCGCTGGAAGCCGGCCGGGAATTCGGCCGTTATCTCGACGTCGACGGCGACGGCATCCCCTACCGCACCTATCCGGGCACGCATCCGACCAAAGGCGCGTTCTTCACCCGCGGCACCTCGCATGACCGCTACGCGCGCTACACCGAGGAAGGCGCGCCCTATGTCGAGAATATGCAACGGCTCCTGCGCAAGCTCGAGACCGCAAAGGACATGGTGCCGCGCCCGCTTCTTGCCAACGCGGCCAAACCGACGAAATACGGCGTGATCTATTACGGCTCCACCGCCCCGGCGATGGACGAGGCGATCCACATGATCGAAGCGCGCGGCCACGCGCTCGACCGCATGCGCGTGCGCGCCTTCCCGTTCCACTCCAGCGTCGCGAGCTTCGTCGCCGACCATGACTTCGTGTTCGTGGTGGAGCAGAATCGTGACGCGCAGCTGCGGTCGCTGATCGTGAACGAATGCGGCATCGACCCGGTGCGGCTCGTGCCGATATTGCACTATGACGGCACTCCGATCACCGCACGCTTCATCGCCAAGGCAATCGGCGACCATCTCGACCAGCTCACCGTGAAGCCGCTGAAGGTGACGTCGTGACGCACGCGTCCTCCACGATCTCGCGCGTCCAGGCGATCCGCGCGCCGCATCCGGCAAGACGCGGGCGACGACGCGGCATGAACGTCGGAACCAGCCGGCCCTGACAGGACCACGAACATGACCTATCTCGCCAAACCCAAGTTCCATCATCCGGCCCTGCCAAAGAACGCGCTCGGCTACACGCATCGCGACTACGAGGGTGCGGTGTCCACCTTGTGCGCCGGTTGCGGGCACGACTCGATCACGGCGGCGATCATTCAAGCCTGCTTCGAGCTCGCCATCGAGCCGCACCGGGTCGCCAAGATTTCGGGGATCGGTTGCTCGTCCAAGACGCCGACCTACATGCTCGGCAACTCGCACGGCTTCAACTCCGTGCACGGACGCATGCCGTCGATCCTGACCGGCGCCAACCTCGCCAACCGCGACCTGATCTATCTCGGCATATCCGGCGACGGCGACTCGGCCTCGATCGGGCTCGGCCAGTTCGCGCATTGCCTCCGGCGCGGCGTCAACATGGTGTACATCGTCGAGAACAACGGCGTCTACGGCCTGACCAAGGGTCAGTTCTCCGCCACCGCGGACCGCGGTTCCAAATCGAAGCGCGGCTTCATCAACACCGATAATTCCATTGATCTCGTGGCCATGGCGCTGCAGCTCGGCGCGAGCTTCGTCGCACGCTCCTTCTCCGGCGACAAGCAGCAGCTTGTGCCGATCATCAAGGCGGCGATCGCGCATCGCGGCGCGGCCTTCATCGACGTGATCAGTCCCTGCGTCGCATTCAACAACCATGTCGGCTCGACCAAGAGCTTCGATTTCGTGCGCGAGCACAACGAGGCGGTAAACCGGCTCGATTTCATCTCAACGCGCATGCCGATCGAGATCAGCTACGAGCCGGGCACCGTGGAGATCGTCGAGCAGCACGACGGCAGCAAGCTGGCCTTGCGCAAGCTTGCCGCCGACTATGACGTGCACGACCGCACCGCCGCGCTCGGCTTCCTGCAGCAGCACGCGGCCAAGGGCCAGATCGTCACCGGCCTGCTCTATGTCGAGAAGGACGCGAAGGATCTGCACGCGCACCTGCGCACCGTCGACAAGCCGCTCAACGCGCTCGACGAAAAGGACCTCTGCCCCGGCGAGAAGGCGCTCGAGGCCATCAACGCGAGTCTGCGGTAGAATTCGATCCTTCCGACGCCGCCCCCTCACCTTCCCCCGGACGGTGAGGTCGACCGCCGCCCGCGTCAGCGGCGCCGGCAAAGAGGGGTGAACGGCGCAACCAGCCGACCGAGCGATGAAACCGGTGCCTCACCCCACCGCGGCTCGCATCGTCGACGCCGGCCGACCCTCCCCTTCGAGGGGCGGGTGAAGTAAGAAAGCGCGCATGCAACGACGCCCCCTCGGCCGTTCCGACCTGCACCTTGCCCCGCTCGTGCTCGGCGGCAACGTGTTCGGCTGGAACGTCGACGAAAAGACCGCGCACGCCATCCTCGACGCCTTCGTCGATGCCGGCTTCAACGCGGTCGACACCGCCGACAGCTATTCGCGCTGGGTGCCGGGACACAAGGGCGGCGAGTCGGAGACGATCATCGGCAACTGGCTGAAACAGGGCGGCAGGCGCGACAAGGTGGTCATCGCCACCAAGCTCGGCGAGGACATGGGCCAAGGCCGCAGCCTCAAGGCGGATTACGTGATGCGCGCCTGCGAGGCTTCGTTGCGCCGCCTCAAGACCGACCGCATCGACCTCTATCAGACGCATTTCGACGACGACACGACGCCCGTCGAGGAAACGATGCAGGCGTTCGCCCGCCTGATCGCGCAGGGCAAGGTGCGCGCCGTCGGGGCCTCCAATGTCGGCCCGCAGCGGCTCAGGGAATCGCTCGCCGCCAGCCGGCGGCTCGGCATCCCGCGCTACGAATCCCTCCAGCCGCTCTACAACTTGTACGACCGCCGGGAATTCGAAACCGAATACGCCCCGATCGTGCGCGCCGAGGGACTGGGCGTGATCAGCTACTATTCGCTCGCTGCCGGTTTCCTCACCGGCAAGTACCGCTCGCTCGAGGCGGCGCTGAAGCATCCCGGCCGCGGCGGCCGCCTCAAGCGCTACGCCGACGCACGCGGCTTCGCCATCCTGCGTGCGCTCGATGCGGTCGCCGCACGGCACAATGCAACGCCGGCGCAGGTCGCGCTCGCCTGGCTGATCGCGCAGCCGCTCGTCACGGCGCCGATCGTCAGCGCCACCACCGTCGAGCAATTGAATGAGATCATGAGGGCGCCGCGGATCGCCCTGAGCAAAGACGACCTCGCCGCCCTCGACGCGGCGAGCGCTTCCTGAAGCGAGCGGCGCCCCAGGGCAAGATGATAGGCGTTCCAGGATGACACCGGATTCCCGCTGGCGCGGGAATGAGCCGGGATCGTTGCAACGGAAGCGGAAACTGCGCTAGACCCCCAACTCGAAGGCGACATCGCCGGTTTCGAGCAGCGACTTGAGATTCGACAAGATCTTCGGCCAGCCGCCCGACACCGCCGCGATGAACTTCGTGCCGTCTCCTTCCATTTCGTGCGTCACGGTGAGCTTTACCGCCCTGCCGCCGAAGTCCGGATAGTACTCGGCCATCTCGATCTCCATCGTGCAGCGCGAGTAGCCTTCCGCCTTCAGCTCGGGCCTGAATTCGTTTCGCCACCTGATCACCAGGCGCTTCGGCGCAACGGCTTCGATGATTTCGCCGCTGTCGGCGGTACGGCCATCCCGGAATTCGAGGCGCCACGGCGAGCCCGGCTTCCAGTCGCACTCGACCGCCATGCCGAACCAGTATCTGCCGACGGTTTGCGGATCGGTCAGCGCCGCCCACAATTTCTCGGGCGTGGTGCGAATGTAAGTGACATAGACGAATGCTGGCTTGCTCACGGCTTGCTCCCTTGCTCCAACGCCCTTTTCATGTCGCTCAGCGCCTGCAAACGGTGGCGCTCGAATTTTCCGATCCAGCGCTCGGCGATTTCGTGGATCGGCACCGGATTGAGGTAGTGCAGCTTTTCGCGACCGCGTTTGACGGTCACGACCAGGTTGGCCTCCTCCAGTATCGCCAGATGCTTGCTCACCGCCTGCCGCGTCATGTCGAGGCGCGCGCAGAGCTCGCTCAGCGTCTGCCCGTTGTCAGCGTGCAGCCGATCAAGCAATTCCCGCCGGCTCGCATCGGCGAGAGCCCTGAACACCGCATCCATGCGCACAATATGCAACCTTTTGGTTGCCTGTCAAGCCGGGCGCGGCCCCGTGCGGGGGAACCGGCCGGGCGGCCGAGCGGATCGTCCGCTACTGATTGATGCAGCTGCCGATATAGGCGGCGCGGTTGCCCGCGGCCTCGCCGTAGAGCCCCGCCTGGTGGGCGCAGCGCACCGCGCGGTCCTGATAGGTCTCCGTGCCGTTGGGACCCGACGGCGACACCGTCCGCAGGTTCGGCAAAACGCGGCCGGTCTCCGGCACGACGATCGGCGGCGGCACCGCGGCGCGCGGCCGCGCCAGCGGGTGCGACGGCGGGATCACAACGTGCTCGGGCGTGCCGCGGGGCGAGGTGTAGCGCGGCGCGAGCCACGGCTCGGGCGACTGCGCGCCCGGTTCCGGACGCATGATGCCGCTGCTCGGCCCCTCCTCGGCCGGCGCCCGCGACGCCGCAACGATCGCGAGCAGCACGAGCACCGTTGCGCATCGGGCGATGATCTGCATAAGCCTAAGATAGGACGCCGCGCGGACAAACGCTAATCCTCCGGCGCCGCCATGATCGGATCATACCGCGATGCGTCGAAGCCGAGCAGGTTCCAGCTCTGCTGCATGTGCGGCGGCAGGGGCGCCGAGACATCGATCGTGCCATGGCGCGGATGCGGCACCACGATGCGGCGCGCGAGCAGATGAAGCCTGTTCTGGATTCCGCCCGGCAGCGTCCAGTTCTCCCGATTGAAATATTTCTGGTCGCCCACGATCGGATGCCCGATATGCGCCATGTGCGCGCGCAACTGATGCGTGCGCCCGGTGACCGGCTTGAGCGAGACCCAGGAAAGCTGCCGTGCGGCGGTGTCGATCACGGCATAATAGGTCACGGCGTGGCTTGCGCCCTTCTCGCCGTGTGCGGCGACGCGCATGATCGATTCCTGCGCGCGCTCCTCTTTGGCAAGAAAAGTCGAGATGCGGCCCTGTCGCGGCTTCGGCACGCCGGCGACCAGCGCCCAATAGATCTTGCGTGCCGCACGCGAACGGAAGGTCCTCGCCAGCGCGGCCGCGGCAAAGCGAGTCTTGGCGACGAGCAGGCAGCCGGCGGTGTCCTTGTCCAGCCGATGAACCAGGCGCGGACGCTGCGCGTCGGCGGCCCGCCCGCGCAGCGCGTCGAGCATGGCGTCGAGATGGTGCGCGGTGCCGGAACCGCCTTGCACGGCGAGCCCCTCGGGCTTGTTGAGGACCAGGACATCGGCATCTTCGTAGAGCGTGATCGATCTGAGGAAGGCGCGATCCCGCTCGGCCTGCGTCGCGTTCGCGCGCGGCGGCGGCGCAAGCGGCTCGAGCGGCGGCACGCGCACGACCTGCCCCGCGGCGAGCCGCGCCCCGGGTTGCGTGCGCCTGCCGTCCACGCGCACCTCGCCTTTGCGCACGATGCGCTGGATATGGCTGAAGGAAAGACCGGGAAAGCGCGCGGCGAAAAAACGATCGATGCGCATGCCGGCCTCGTCCGCGGCCACCACGAGCGTTTGCACGCCGGAACGTCCGCCGCCGGCAGCGGCGGGACGCACGCCGGATGCGCGCGAGGAGCCGGCGCGTGCGGCGTCTGCGCGACGGCTCCGGCTCATGTCGAACTCGCCGCGAGACGGGCGAGCGCGTCGTCGAGGCCTGCGAGTCCATCCAGCCGAATCCGGAGCAGATCGCGCAGCGCATCGCGCAGCTCGCGCGCATTCCGCAGCAGGCGTTTCTCGCTGCTGCCGTTGACGCGGTGCACCGACAACCGGTTGTTCGAGAGCGCGTAGCGTCGCTCCGCGTCGGCGCGCGAGGCCATCAACCCGTTCACGAAAATCGAATTCGGATGCGTCGACGTGAACCAGTTGCCGACCTCGAAATCGGCCGGCGCCGTGTCGGCGAGATCGGTGACATAGAGGCTCGTCCAGGCCTGGTCGATCTTCGCCTCGACGAGGAGGCGTCCGCCGTCTTCCGTCAGGCGAAACGGCCCATGCGGCGTTGCCTGTTCCGCGCGCGAGCGCAGCAGGAGCGGACCGGTCGGCACGTTGCCGCCGAAGCCGACGTCGACGAGATAGTCGTCCCCCTCGGCTTCGACGATCAGCAGCGCGTGCAGGCGCCCGGTGACGACCCCGGGCGCAACGTTCCAGCGCACGCGCGCGCTTGCCTCCCGTACGCGGAAGCCGAACGCGCGCAGCACATGCGCGAACAGGAGATTCTGCTCGAAGCAATAACCGCCGCGCCCGCCATGGACGAGCTTTGCCTCGAGCGAGGCGAGATCGAGCCGCACCGGCCGACCGAGCAGAGGATCGAGGTTCTCGAACGGCACGGCCTGCGGATGCAGGCGGTGCAGGGTCCGCAGCGCGGCAAGATCGGGCCTGCAATCGCCGTCATAACCGACGCGCCGGCAATAGGCTCGCAGATCGATCATGTCCCGCTGCGCTCGTGCCGGAGCTTCGCCCAATATTCCAGCCGCCTCCTGATTTCACGCTCGAAACCGCGCTCGGGCGGGTCATAAAATTTTTGCCGCGGCAGCGCGTCGGGAAAATAGTTCTGGCCGGAGAAGGCCTCTTCCTCGTCGTGATCATAGGCGTAGCCGCGGCCGTAACCTTCCTCGCGCATCAGCCGCGTCGGGGCATTGAGAATGTGTTTGGGCGGCAAGAGCGAACCGGATTCCCTCGCGCTACGCATCGCGGCGCCGAAGGCGGCATAGGCGGCGTTCGACTTCGGCGCGGTCGCGCAATAGACTACCGCCTGCGCGATCGCGAGCTCTCCCTCCGGCGATCCCAAGAAATCATAGGCGTCCTTCGCGGCGTTCGCGATGACGAGCGCCTGCGGATCGGCAAGTCCGATATCCTCGATCGCCATGCGTACCACGCGGCGCGCGATGTAGAGCGGCGGCTCGCCGGCATCGAGCATGCGGCAAAGATAATAAAGCGCGGCGTCCGGGTCGGAACCGCGCACGGATTTGTGCAATGCGCTGATGAGATTGTAATGGCCGTCCTGCGCCTTGTCGTAGATCGGCGCGCGGCGCTGCGCCACCTGTTGCAGTTGCTCGACCCCGAATCGCTCCCCCGCGCGCGCGGCCCGCCAGATCTCCTCCGCGAGCGTCAGCGCCGCGCGGCCGTCCCCGTCGGACATGCGGATCAAGGCCGCGCGCGCCGCCTCGTCGAGCGGCAAGGGCCTCGCCTCGATGCGCTCCGCACGGGCAAGCAGACTCGCGATCGCCGCCTCGTCGAGGCGCCGGAACACCAGCACCCGGGCGCGCGACAGCAGCGGGGCATTGAGCTCGAAGGAGGGGTTCTCGGTCGTGGCGCCGATCAGCACGATGGTGCCGTCCTCCATCACCGGCAGGAAGGAATCCTGCTGGGCGCGGTTGAACCGGTGGATCTCGTCGACGAACAGCAGCGTGCCTTGACCCACTTCGCGGCGCCGCCGCGCCGCGTCGAAGGTTTTCTTGAGTTCGGCGACGCCGGTGAAGATCGCCGAGATCTGCTGGAAATACAGATCGGTCGCCTGCGCCAAGAGCCGCGCCACCGTGGTCTTGCCGGTGCCGGGCGGACCCCAGAAGACCATGCTGCCGAGCGCGCGCGCCGCCACCATGCGGGTGAGCGTGCCGTCCTCGCCCAGCAGGTGCTCTTGGCCCACCACCTCCGCAAGCGTCCGCGGCCGCAGGCGATCGGCAAGCGGACGCGGCGCGTCCCGCTCGAGACCGGCGGCGGCGAACAGCGTGGGACTGCCTGCTTGCGCACGCGGCGTCATCTGCGGGCCATGCCTCTCATAACGTGAAGACCGCGGAAATCTGCTGGCCTCCCCGCCGCACCGTGATGCGCCACGTGCGCGTGCGCTGCTCGGCCAGCCGTGCGAGTTCGTGCGTCGAGGCGACGTTGCGACCGTTCAGCGCCACCACGATGTCGCCGCGCCGGAAACCCAGATTGCTGGCATAGGAGCCCTCCGCAACATCGACGATCACGACTCCCGCATCGGCATTGTCGAGCTGCAACTCATCGGCCAGCGCGGGTGACAGATTGGCCACCGTGGCGCCGGACAGCGGCGAGCGACCGGTGATGGTCACCTCATCGCGCGCGGCCTCGGGCGCCGCGCGCAGCGCGACGGTTACGGAAAGCTCCCTGCCGGCACGCAGCACGCCAAGCCGAGCGACGCTGCCAAGCGGCTTGGTGGCGAAGCGATATTCGAAGGCGTTGGGATCCTCCACGTCCTGCGAATCGACGGAAACGATGACATCTCCGGGCCTGAGCCCCGCCTCCGCCGCCGGCCCGCCGCGGGCGACGCTCGCGACGAGCGCGCCTGCCGGCCGCTTCAGTCCCATGCTCTCCGCGATGTCGGGCGTCACCGTCTGCAACTTGGCGCCGAGCCAAGGCCGTCGGACGGCGTGGCTGCCGGTGCGGGCGGAAGCCACCACCACCCGCACCATGTTCGAGGGAATCGCGAATCCGACGCCCTGCGAGCCGCCCGAACGCGAGAAGATCGCCGTGTTGATGCCCACGAGCTTTCCCGAAAGGTCGACCAGCGCACCGCCGGAATTGCCGGGATTGATGGCAGCGTCGGTCTGAATAAAGAACTGGTAGTCCGTGATGCCGACCTGGGTGCGGGCGACCGCCGAGACGATGCCGTGCGTCACGGTCTGCCCGACGCCGAAGGGATTGCCGATTGCGAGCACGATGTCGCCAACCTGCAGCGCGTCGGAATTGGCGAGCTCGAGCGCCGGAAACCGCTCGCGCGAATCCCTCAGCCGCATCACGGCGAGGTCGCTGCGCTTGTCCTTGAGCACGACGTCGGCCTCGAATTCGCGCTTGTCGGCAAGCGCGACCTTGATGTCGTCGGCGCCTTCGATCACGTGGACATTGGTGACCACCAGCCCCGCAGGATCGACGATGACGCCGGAGCCGAGCGAACGCTGCACCTGCGTGCCTTCGCCGGGAATGCCGAAGAAGCGGCGAAAAATCGGATCGTCGAACAGGGGATTGCGGTTCTGCACCACCTTGGCGGCGTAGACATTGACGACCGCGGGTGCGACCTGCCTGACCACCGGCGCGAACGAAAGCCTGAGCTCGCCCGGCGTGGGCACGCGGCGCTCCTGCGCGGCGGCCGGAGCAAGCGCGACCGCAGCGGCCAGCAGCAGTGACGTCAACAAGGCAAAGCGGCGCATGGGACCCGAATCTCGGCGAACGGCCGAGATATAGGCCGCGGCAAGGGCCAAATGAAGGCCGACGGCACGACGTCCCGACCCTCCCCTTTGCCGACCGAACCCGCCGCGCCGACCGCCGAACTCGGCTTAAAGGCGCATCCGCCGCACGGGCGCGGCCTGCGGGCGATCCGCTCGTCCCGCAGGACCGCTCGCCTTTGCGCGGCGGTGGCGGCTACTCCTTCGCCGGGACGGTGCGCAGGTAGGCGACGATGGCGTCGAGATCCTCCGCGCTGACGCTGGCGTAATAGTGATAACCCATCGGCGGCTTGAGCCGCGTGCCGTCGCGGCTGATGCCCTGGGTGATGGCGCGCTTGATTTCGGCATCGGTCCAGCCGCCGATGCCCTTGGTCTTGCTCGACGTGATGTTGCGCGACACCGAAACGCCCCACGGGCCGGGAAATTCGAATCCGCCGGCGCCGAGCCTGGTATCAAACCGGCGCACCCCCTTCTCCATCGGCGTGTGGCATTCCATGCAATGGGCGATCGTGGCCAGATAAAAGCCCTTCTTCACCTTGTCCTTCATCATGCTTTCCGTGTACGGCTTTTCGCCGCCGGGAAAGACGTGTTCGACCTGCGGCATCCTGTAGATCGGATCCGCAACCTTGTTCCGGATCGGCTTGAGCGTGCGCAGATAGGCGACGACGGCGTTGAGGTCGCGCTCGGTCATGATGTGATAAAAGCCCGTGGGCATCACCATGGCGATATGCACGCCGTCGGGCCGGACGCCGGTGCGCAGCAGCGTCTTGATCTCCGCATCGGTCCAGCGGCCGATGCCGGTTTCCCTGTCCTGCGTGATGTTGGGTGCCGTCACCTTGAACGGCGGCTCGTCGAACTGCAGACCGCCGGAAAACTCCTTGCCCGGTATGTCACCGGTCGGACCCTTGGGCGAATGGCAATTGCCGCACGTCAAGATCCCGTTGACGAGATAATCGCCCCGCTTGACGAGATCTGCCTTCGCCTGCGCGTAGGCAGCCCCCATCGGCGCCGCGCCCAGGGCGAGCGCCAGCAATGATGCGCGAATCATTTCCTGATATCCTCCTCCCGCCCGCTGTGTATGTCGTTGTTCAATGCAGGCGGGAACGAGCATAACCTGGAGGCGGCCGCCGCGGGAACAGTAAAAAGGCGATCCCTGCAGGGAAATAACGATGCCGCGGCATTGCTTCGCCGGCGGCGCGGTTCAGGCCACCGCCGGGTTTTCCTCGGCCGCGGGTTTCTTTTCCTGGCGCGGTCCCGACTCCTTGCCGCGCGCCTCCATGTCGCGGTCGACGAATTCGATCACCGCGACCGGCGCGCTGTCGCCGTAGCGAAAACCCGCCCTTACCACACGGGTGTAACCGCCGTTGCGATCCTTGTAACGCGGCCCGATCACCTCGAACAGTTTCCTTACCTGCGCCACGTCGCGCATGGCGGCGATGGCACGCCGCCGCGCCGCAAGATCGCCTTTCTTCGCCAGCGTGACGAGCCGTTCCACCACCGGCCGCAATTCCTTCGCCTTGGGCAGCGTGGTGATGATCTGCTCGTGCTTGATCAGCGCCGCGCACATATTGGCGAACATGGCGCGGCGATGCTCCGGTTTCCTGCCAAGCTTGCGGTGAACCTTGCCGTGGCGCATTGCAGTCCCTTTTATCCTTCCCTGGCGCTACCCGATCCCGGGCCGCCAGACCTTCCGGTGCTCGCCAAGGCGCGGATGGTCGGGACCGGTCCCGCCAGGGCGCCCCGCATCCTCAATAGTGGTCCTCGAACCTTTTGGCCAATTCCTCGATGTTTTCCGGCGGCCAGCCCGGCACCTCCATGCCGAGATGCAGGCCCATTTGCGCCAGCACCTCCTTGATCTCGTTGAGCGACTTGCGACCGAAGTTCGGCGTGCGCAGCATTTCCGCCTCGGTTTTTTGCACGAGATCGCCGATGTAGACGATATTGTCGTTCTTGAGGCAATTGGCCGAGCGAACGCTGAGCTCGAGCTCGTCGACCTTCTTGAGGAAGGCTGGATTGAACGCGAGATCGGGAATCGTCTCGGCGGCCGCCTCCTTGCGCGGCTCCTCGAAATTGACGAACACGTTGAGTTGATCCTGGAGGATCCGCGCGGCGAAGGCGAGCGCGTCTTCCGGCGAGACCGCGCCGTTGGTCTCGATGGTCATGGTGAGTTTGTCGTAGTCGAGGATCTGGCCTTCGCGCGTATTCTCGACCTTGTAGGAGACCTTGCGCACCGGCGAGTAGAGACTGTCGACCGGGATGAGGCCGATCGGCGCGTCTTCCGGCCGGTTGCGTTCGGCCGGCACGTAGCCCTTGCCGGTGTTGACCGTGAATTCCATGCGGATCTCCGCGCCCTCGTCGAGCGTGCAGATCACGAGATCCGGATTGAGGACGACGATATCGCCGACGGTCTGGATGTCGCCGGCCGTCACCGTGCCCGGGCCCTGTTTCTTCACCACCATGCGTTTCGGACCCTCGCCCTGCATCTTGATGGCGATGTCCTTGATATTGAGCACGATGTCGGTCACGTCCTCGCGCACGCCGGCGATCGAGGAGAATTCGTGCAGCACGCCGTCGATGTGCACCGATTGCACCGCCGCGCCCTGCAACGACGACAACAGGATGCGCCGCAGCGCGTTGCCGAGCGTCAGCCCGAAGCCGCGCTCGAGCGGCTCGGCGACCACCGTGGCAAAACGACTGGGATCGCTGCCCGGGGTGACCTGGAGCTTGTTAGGCCTGATCAATTCCTGCCAATTCTTCTGGATCACGTCTGCACCTTTTGAGCGGCACGGGCCTTTCCCGCGCGATCCCGCCCGTTCGGCGGGGATGAGTTCGGCGACACGCGGGTCCCCGTGCGGGGCGCCCGCCACTGCGTGTCACACGCGCCGTCGCTTGCGCGGTCGACACCCGTTGTGGGGGATCGCGGTGACGTCGCGGATGGAAGTAATGGTGAAACCGGCGGCCTGCAGCGAGCGAAGCGCCGACTCGCGCCCCGCGCCCGGCCCGGACACCTCGACCTCCAGCGTGCGCATGCCGTGTTCCTGCGCCTTCCTGGCGGCGTCCTCGGCGGCAACCTGCGCGGCATAGGGGGTCGATTTGCGCGAGCCCTTGAAGCCCATGGTCCCCGCCGACGACCAGGCAATGGTGTTGCCTTGCGCATCGGTGATGGTGATCATGGTATTGTTGAACGACGCCGCGACATGCGCGACGCCGGAGGCGATGTTCTTTCGCTCACGCCGGCGGACGCGGGTGGCTTCCTTACCCATGCTCGATCCTTTCGCGACTCGACGCCATTTCAGGCGCGGCCTGTTCCATGATTAAGTCGGTCCCGGCGCCTTCTTCTTGCCGGCAACGGTCTTCGCCGGACCCTTGCGCGTGCGCGCATTGGTGTGCGTGCGCTGGCCGCGCACCGGCAGACCCTTGCGGTGACGCAGGCCGCGATAGCAGCCGAGATCCATCAGTCGCTTGATGTTGAGCTGCACCTCGCGACGCAGATCCCCTTCGACCACGTAGTCGCGATCGATGATCTCGCGAATCTGCAGAATCTCGGCATCGGTCAGCTGCGAGACCCGCCGCTCCGGCGGCAGGTTGACCTTGTTCATGATGTCCTTGGCGATCTTCGGCCCGATCCCATGGATGTATTGCAGCGCGACTTCGACGCGCTTGTTGGTCGGCAGATTGACACCGGCGATGCGAGCCACGGATAGCCTCTCCCGTTAAATGTTAGCGCCCCGCCGCCCGGGACATGCCGAATTCGTGAGGCCCCACAGAGGGATAACGAAAAGCATAACGCGACACCTCGCCCCGCCTCGCCGGGGCCCGGCATCGCATCGAACTTCTGAATGCGAGGCTTATTAAGGGATTCATCCCGTTCTCGTCAACCTCTTGCGTGCAGCCGACCGGCCCCGCCGGCGGCGCACGGACGTGCCCCGCCGGCCCGCCTTGGCGGATTTGGCCGCGGACGAGGCCCCGGTCTTGCGCGCCCCGGATTTGCGTGCCTTGGCGGCACCCTTCTTGCCCGCGGCGACGCCTTTGCGCCCGGATGCCCCCGCCTTCCGGCCGGCCTTCCGCTCGGGCGCCGTGCCGCGGGAGTCCCGCAGCACGCGGTCGATGGCCGCCGTCACCGCGTCGATCGGGGCCATGCCGTCCACGGACTTCAGCAGACCCCGGCGCGCATAATAGTCGACGAGCGGCGCCGTCTGTGCCCGGTAGGCGGCGAGCCGGCCCTTGAGCACGTCGGGCGTATCGTCTGCGCGCAGCGTCTCGCCGCGGGCGGTCATTTCCGCGACCCGCTTCCGGATGCGTTCGAGCAGGATATTTTCGTCGACCTTGAGCTCGATCACCGCGTCGAGCGTAAGGCCCCGCGCGGCCAGCAACCGGTCGAGCGCCTCGGCCTGCGCGACCGTGCGCGGAAATCCGTCGAGCACGAAGCCGCGCCGGGTATCGGGCTCATCGATACGGTCGGCGATGATCGCGATGACCACATCGTCCGGCACCAGTTCGCCGCGTTCCATGATGCTTTTCGCGCGCAGGCCGACAGGCGTGCCCGCCGCCACCGCGGCGCGCAGCATGTCGCCGGTGGAGAGCTGGACGATGCGATGCTTCCTGACCAGGCGCTGCGCTTGCGTGCCCTTCCCCGCCCCCGGCGGGCCGAGCAGGATGAGCCTCATCGCGTGCGACCTCTCAATTTGGCGCGCTTGATGAGACCTTCGTACTGATGCGCGAGCAGATAACCCTGGATTTGCGCCACCGTGTCCATGGTGACGCTGACGACGATGAGCAGCGAGGTGCCGCCAAAGTAGAACGGCACCGCGGCATAGGAGATGAGGATTTCCGGGATCAGGCAAACAAGGGCGAGATAAAGCGCTCCCACCACCGTGATGCGGGTGAGCACATAGTCGATATATTCCGCGGTTCGCTCGCCGGGTCGGATGCCGGGAATGAACCCGCCGTGCTTCTTCAGGTTCTCCGCCGTCTCGGTCGGATTGAACACGATTGCGGTGTAGAAGAAGGCAAAGAAGACGATCAATGCGATATACAGGATCAGAAACAGCGGCCGCCCGTGCCCAAGCAAAGTGGTGACGGTCGTGAGCCAGCCCGGCCCGGCCCCGGCATTGAAATTGGCGACGGTGGTCGGCAACAGCAGCAGCGACGAGGCAAAGATCGGCGGAATGACGCCCGAGGTGTTGAGCTTGAGCGGAAGGTGCGAGGATTGGCCCTCGAACATGCGATTGCCGACCTGACGCTTGGGATACTGGATCAACAGGCGGCGCTGCGCCCGTTCCATGAAGACGATGAAAGCGATGACGGCGACCGCCATGACCATCACCGCCAGAATGAGGCCGGTGGACAACGCGCCTTGACGACCGAGCTCAAGCGTGCCGGCGATCGCGGAGGGCAGCTGTGCCACGATGCCGGAAAGGATGATCAGCGAAATGCCGTTGCCGATGCCGCGCGAGGTGATCTGCTCGCCGAGCCACATGAGGAAGATGGTGCCGCCGGTCAGCGTGATGGTCGTCGACATCAGGAAAAAGATGCCCGGATGCGACACGACGCTGCCGGTCCCTTGCAGACCGATGCCGATCCCATAGGCCTGGAACGCCGCCAGCACGACGGTGAGATAGCGCGTGTACTGGTTCATGATCTTGCGGCCCTGCTCGCCTTCCTTCTTGAGCTGTTCGAGCGTCGGCGAGACGGTCGTCATCAATTGAATGATGATCGAGGCGGAGATATACGGCATGATGTTCAAGGCGAAAATGGCCATCCGGTGGATGCCGCCGCCGGAGAACATGTTGAACATGCCGAGGATGCCGCCCGACTGGGTCTGGAAGATCTGCTCCCAGGCGGCGGGGTCGATTCCGGGCAGCGGGATGTACGTGCCGAGCCGATAGACCAGTAGCGCGCAAACCGTGAACCAGATCCGCTTCTTCAGCTCTTCGGCCTTGGCGAGCGCCGAGAAATTGAGATTGGCCGCCAGTTGTTCCGCTGCCGAAACCATTGTCTGCTCCTTCGCGCCCCCTGTCCGCCGCGCCGGCGCGCCACCCGCCGGCGGGCCCGTCCGGCGCTCACCGTCGCTCACGTCCGCAGGCGTCGCGTGTCACCCGAAGATAAGAGCGATTTCATCGAACCGTAACCGACGTCTTGGAACCGCCCGCCGAGCGGGGCGATGACGATTGCGTGAACTAGGGACCCGGTTCCGCCTGCGCGGCAGGCGCGGGCCGGCCGTCCGTTTTGCCGCTTTTGCGCGCGCGCGGCTCGTTCCCTCGCCCCGCGGATCCGGCAGCACCCGCCTGCCGGTCAGCGGCGAGGATGGTGACCGAGCCGCCGGCCTTTTCCACGGCCGCGATCGCCGCCCGCGACGCGCGGCTGACGGCGAAGGTGGCCTTGCTCCTGAATTCGCCGGCGGCAAGCAATTTCACGCCGTCCTTCACGCGCCGCAGCAAACCGGCCCGGACCAGGGTCTCCGCCGTGATCGGTTGCGCGGTATCGATGCGACCCGCGTCGATCGCCGCCTGGATCTTGCCGAGATTGATCTCGTTGAGCGCGACGGCGAAAGAGGTGTTGCGGAATCCCCGTTTCGGCAGCCGCCGATGCAGCGGCATTTGCCCGCCTTCGAAGCCCTTGTTGCTGTAGCCGGCGCGCGCGGTCTGGCCCTTGCCGCCCCGGCCGCCGGTCTTTCCCATCCCGGAACCGATACCGCGCCCGATGCGCATGCGCCGCTTGCGCGCGCCCGGCCTGTCGGCGATCTGGTTGAGTCTCATCTCACGCCTCGTTCTCCGCAGTGCTGTTGCCCGGTCCGTGCGGCGGGACCAAACCGCCTCTCCTGCGCGCGCCGACCCCGCCCGGTCGATGGGCGGGATGCCACCGCCCGACGCACGTGATGCCCCACCGATGCCCTAATCGTCCTCGCCGACCACGCGCACCAGATGTCGTACCTTGCGGATCATGCCGCGGGTTGCCGGGGTGTCCGGCAGCTCGCGTACACGCCCGATCTTGTTGAGGCCGAGGCCGATCAGCGTCGCCCGCTGATCGAAATGGCGCCGCGCCGGGCTTGCCACCTGTTCGACCCTGATGATCTTGTCCGTCTGCCGCACGACGCTCATGCTCCCTCGCTCGAGGCTTCGGTCTCGCCGGTGTCGCGGCGGCGCGCCTGCAGAATCGAGACTTTGATGTTGCGACGGGCGGCGACCGAACGCGGGGAATCTTGCGCCTTGAGCGCGTCGAAGGTCGCGCGCACCACATTGTAGGGATTGGACGAACCGAGCGACTTCGCCACCACGTCCTGCACGCCGAGCGTCTCGAATACGGCGCGCATCGGCCCGCCGGCGATGATGCCCGTGCCGGGAGGGGCCGCCCGCAGATAGACCTTGCCGGCCCCGTGGCGGCCATAGACGTCGTGATGCAGCGTGCGGCCTTCGCGCAGCGGCACGCGCATCAGCGCATGCTTGGCCGCGTCGGTCGCCTTGCGGATCGCCTCGGGAACCTCGCGCGCCTTGCCGTGCCCGAATCCGACGCGGCCCTTCTGGTCGCCCACCACCACCAGCGCGGCAAAACCGAAGCGCCGGCCGCCCTTGACCACCTTGGCCACGCGGTTGATGTGCACCAGCTTGTCGACGAACTCGCCTTCGCGCTCCTCGCGCTCGCCGCGTTCGCGTTCTCTTGGTTGCCGAGCCATAATTCCGTCCCGTTAGAAATTGAGGCCGCCTTCGCGGGCGGCGTCGGCCAGCGCCTTGACGCGGCCATGATAGAGATAGGCGCCGCGGTCAAACACGACGTCCTTGACACCCTTGGCCTGGGCGCGCTCGGCGATCAACCTGCCGACGGCCGCGGCCGCCTCCTTGTTGCTGCCCTTCATGCCCTTATCGCGCAGTGCCTTGTCGAGCGAGGAGGCAGCCGCCAGCGTCACGCCGCGATCATCATCGATGATCTGGGCGTAGATGTGCTTGGAGGAGCGGAATACGCTCAGCCGCGCCCGCCCTCGCGCCGCAAGCTTCACCCGGCGCCGCACCCTGGCGCGCCGGCGCGCGGTCCGGTCACTTAATCTCGACATCGCGCATTCTCACTTCTTCTTGCCTTCCTTGCGGAAAATATACTCGTCGGCGTATTTGACCCCCTTGCCCTTGTAGGGTTCGGGCGGGCGGAAGCTGCGGATCTCGGCGGCGACCTGGCCGACCTGCTGCTTGTCGATCCCGCTGATCACGATCTCGGTCGGCCGGGGAGTCGCGATCGCGATTCCCTGCGGGATCGGGTAGTTGATGTCGTGCGAGTGGCCAAGCTGCAGATTGAGCTGCTTGCCTTGCACCGCGGCGCGGTATCCGACGCCGTTGATCTCCAGCCGTTCCTCGAAGCCCTTGGTCACGCCCGCCACCAGGTTGGCGATCTGCGTGCGCGAAGTGCCCCACAACGCGCGCGCGCGCTTGGTGGCATTGCGCGGCTCGACCTTGATCGCGTTCTTGTCCATCGTCACGCTCACGTCGTCGGCCAGCACCGCCTGGAGCGCGCCCTTGGGCCCTTTCACCTTCACGGTCTGCCCCTCGACGCTGGCGGTGACGCCGGCCGGAACCACGACCGCTTTCTTGCCGATTCGCGACATCAGAAGTCCATTCGTTTCGTTGCCGTCGTCACCCGTCGGGGATCGTTCCGCGGCGTCCGCTGCTGTTGCAACCCCATACCGAACCTCCCGACCGCGCGTCAGAAAACCGTGCAGATGATCTCGCCGCCGACATTGGCATCGCGCGCCTGATGATCGGCCATGACGCCCTTGGGCGTCGAAACGATGGCAATGCCGAGGCCGTTGTTGACGCGCGGCAGCGTCTTGACCGAGGCGTAGACGCGCCGTCCCGGTTTGGAGATGCGCGCGATCTCGCGGATGACCGGCATGCCGTCGAAATATTTGAGTTCGATCTCGATTTCGCTGCGCCCGGAGGCATGCGCGATGCTGGTATAACCGCGGATGAACCCCTCGCTCTTGAGCACCTCGAGCACGCGCTCGCGCTGCTTGGAGCCCGGTACCGAAACTTTCGGTTTCGAGCGCATTTGCGCATTGCGGATGCGGGTGATCATGTCGCCGATCGGATCGTTGATGGACATTCGTCGATCCTCCTCACCAGCTCGATTTGATCAAGCCCGGGATCAGCCCCTTGGAACCGAGCTCGCGCAGCGCGATGCGCGACAGGCGATGCTTGCGGTAGTAACCGCGCGGCCGACCCGTCAACTCGCAGCGGTTACGGACACGCGTCGCCGACGAATTGCGCGGCAATTCGGCAAGCTTGAGCGTGGCCGCGAAACGTTCTTCCATCGGCAGTTTCTTGTCATGGACGATCGCCTTGAGCCTGGCGCGGCGGCTGGCGTATTTCTTCACCAGGCGACGCCGGCGCTTGTTCTTCTCGATCGAGCTCGTCTTGGCCATGCCTATTGCTCCTTGCGGTCCCGCGTTTGAGGTCGCCCGCTGCGCGCCTCACTGCCGGAACGGAAAATTGAATGCGGCAAGCAGCGCGCGCGCCTCCTCGTCGCTGCGCGCGTTCGTGCATACGGTCACGTCCAGGCCCCACACGTCCGACACCTTGTCGAAGTCGATTTCCGGGAACACGATGTGCTCACGGATGCCCAGGCTGTAGTTGCCGCGCCCGTCGAATCCCTTCGGGTTCAGACCGCGGAAATCGCGGATGCGCGGCAGCGCGATGTTCACCAGCCGGTCGAGGAAATCATACATGCGCGCCTTGCGCAGGGTGACCTTGCATCCGATCGGCTGCCCGGCGCGCAGCTTGTAGGTGGCGATCGATTTGCGCGCCTTGGTGATGACGGCCTTCTGCCCGGCGATGAGGGACAGATCGGCGGCCGCGCTTTCCACCTTCTTGCGGTCGGCGGCCCCTTCGCCGATGCCCATGTTGAGCACGACTTTGGTGATCCGCGGCACCTGCATCGCATTGGTATAGTTGAACCGCTTGGCGAGCTGGGGCCGCACCACTTCGTCGAAATAGCTCTTCAGCCGCGGCTTGTAGTCGGCAGGCGCGCGCGGCGCGGCGACTTTCGACGCGGCGGTTTGGGGCGCGGCGGCCTGGGACGCGGCGGCTTGGCGCGCCGCCGCTTCTGGCGCAGCGCCCTTGTCCTTCGCCGTCCGCTTCGGTGCCTTCGGCGGCTTGCTGGTCTCGGATTTCGGCCGCGTATCAGCCATCGATCTCGACTCCGGAACGCTTGGCGTAGCGCACCTTCCTGCGGTTATCGCCTTCGCCGACGAATTTGAAACCGACCCGCGTCGGCTTGCCGTCCTTCGGATCGGCGAGCGCCAGGTTGGACAGATGAATGGGGCTCTCCTTGGCTATGATCCCGCCTTCCTGGCGCGCGGTCTGCCGCTGATGGCGCTTGACCATGTGAACGCCGCGCACCAGCGCCCGCCCCTCGCGGGGACGCACCTCGATGACCTCGCCGGTACGACCCTTGTCGCGTCCCGCGAGCACCACGACCTTGTCGCCCTTCCTGATCTTGGCCGCCATCACAGCACCTCCGGCGCGAGCGAGATGATCTTCATGTGGTTCTTGGCGCGCAGCTCGCGCGGCACCGGACCGAAGATGCGGGTGCCGACCGGCTCCATCTGCGGGGTGATCAGCACCGCCGCGTTGCGATCGAAACGGATGACAGAACCGTCGGGACGCTTGATGTCCTTGGAAATGCGTACCACCACGGCCTTCATCACGTCGCCCTTCTTGACGCGGCCGCGCGGGATCGCATCCTTCACCGAAACGACGATGACATCGCCGATGGTGGCATATTTCCGCTTCGAACCACCCAGCACCTTGATGCACATGACGCGGCGTGCGCCGGAATTGTCCGCCACGTCAAGGTTCGTCTGCATCTGGATCATGACGCCGTTCCCGCTTTCCTTCGCGCCCGTCACGCCTATTGGATCTTCTGCTTCTTCTCGCCCCGGATCACCAGCCACCGCTTGAGCTTGGAAATGGGCCGGTGTTCCTCGATCCAGACGATATCGCCGACCGAATATTCGTTCTTCTCGTCGTGCGCGTGGTACTTCTTGGACCGACGCACGGTCTTCTTCATGGCGGGGTGGGTGAAGCGACGCTCGACGCGCACCACCACCGTCTTATCCTGCTTGTCGCTGACGACGACGCCTTGCAGCGTGCGCTTCGGCATTCCCTGACCTCTCAACCTTTCGATTTGCTTTCCGCGCGCTTCTGCGCGGCAATGGTCTTCAGCCGTGCGATGTCGCGCCGGATCGCGCGCACCCGCGCCGTGTTCTCGAGCTGCCCCGTGGCCCGCTGGAAGCGCAGGTTGAACTGCTCCTTCTTGAGCTTGAGCACCTCGTCGTCGATCTGATCGAGCGTCATCGCTCTGATGTCGGCGGCTTTCATGGCTCCTACTCGGCGATGCGCTCGATGAAACGCGTCTTTACCGGAAGCTTGGCGGCGGCAAGCGCCAACGCCTCGCGGGCAACACCGGCCGGCACGCCGTCGATCTCGAACAACACGCGGCCCGGCTTGACCCGGCAAACCCAGAATTCCGGCGTTCCCTTGCCCTTGCCCATGCGCACCTCGATCGGCTTCTTCGATACCGGCACGTCCGGGAACACGCGGATCCATACCCGCCCGGAGCGCTTCATGAAGCGCGTGAGCGCGCGACGCGCGGCCTCGATCTGCCGCGCGGTGACGCGATCGGGCTCGAGCGCCTTGAGGCCGTACTGGCCGAAAGCCAGCGTGGTGCCGGAGGTGGCCACGCCGTGAATGCGGCCCTTGTGCGCCTTGCGGAACTTGGTGCGGGTCGGTTGCAGCATGACGTCAACTCATGATGGTCCGGCTCACGATGCGGCCTCGCGGCGCGCACGCCCGGCCTCGCCTTCGGCCTGGCGCCTGTCCTGCGCCATGGGATCGTGCTCCAGGATCTCGCCCTTGAAGATCCACACCTTGACACCGCAGGTGCCGTAGGTGGTGAAGGCCGTCGCCGTCCCGTAGTCGACGTCGGCCCGCAAGGTGTGCAGCGGCACGCGGCCTTCGCGGTACCATTCCATGCGCGCGATCTCGGCGCCCCCGAGGCGGCCGGAACAATTGATGCGGATGCCCTCGGCGCCCAACCTGATGGCCGACTGCACCGCGCGCTTCATGGCGCGACGGAAAGCGACGCGGCGCTCGAGCTGCTGGGCGATCGACTCCGCCACAAGCTGCGCGTCGAGTTCGGGTTTGCGGATTTCGACGATGTTGATGACGACGTCGCTATCGGTCAGCTTGGCCACGGAGCGGCGCAGCTTCTCGATATCGGCGCCCTTCTTGCCGATGACGACACCGGGTCGCGCCGAATGGATGGTGACGCGGCATTTCTTGTGCGGCCGCTCGATGACAATGCGCGAGACCGCGGCCTGCTTGAGCTGCCTGCTCAGCTCTTCGCGGATCTTGATGTCCTCGTGCAGCAGCGAGCCATATTCGGTCTTGCCCGCATACCACCGCGAATCCCAGGTGCGGTTGATGCCGACGCGAAGCCCGATCGGATTGACTTTCTGACCCATCGCTCACTCCCTAGGCCTTGGCGCGCGCCGGCTCCTCTTCCTGACGCACCACGATGGTCAGGTTGGAAAACGGTTTGAGGATGCGACCGACGCGGCCGCGGCCGCGCGCGGCAAAGCGCTTGAGCACCAGCGCCTTGCCGACATGGGCCTCGGCGACGACGAGCTCGTCGACGTCGAGGTCGTGGTTGTTCTCGGCATTGGCGATCGCCGATTCCAGGCACTTGCGCACGTCCTTGGCGATCCGCTTGCGCGAGAATTGCAGATCGGCGAGCGCGGTTGCGACCTTCTTGCCGCGGATGAGCTGCGCCACGAGATTGAGCTTCCGCGGCGAAACCCGCAGCATGCGCGAGACCGCCTTGGCCGCGTGATCCGGAAGATCGCGTTCGCGTCGACGCTTGCCCATGAGGCCTCTCCGCACCCTACTTGCCGGCCGGCGCGCCGGGCGCCGCCGGAGCTCCGTTGGCCGACGCCGCCGCCGCCGCACCCGGCGCCGCCGCCCGCTTGACCTTGCGGTCGGAGGCATGGCCGTAGAACACCCGGGTCGGCGCAAACTCGCCGAATTTGTGGCCGACCATTTCCTCCGTCACCAGCACCGGTATATGTTTCTGACCGTTGTAGACGCCGAACGTCAGACCGACGAATTGCGGCAGGATGGTCGAACGGCGGCTCCAGATCTTGATCACCTCGTGGCGGCCGGAAGCGCGTGCGGCTTCCGCCTTGCGCAGCAAATAGCCGTCGACAAACGGGCCCTTCCATACCGATCGCGCCATGATGCCTGCCCTCAGCTCTGCTTGTTGCGCTCGTGCCGGCCAACGATGATGAACTTGGTCGTACGCTTGTTTTTGCGTGTCTTCTTTCCCTTCGTCGGGAAACCCCAGGGCGTGACCCAATGCTTGCCGCCGTTCGTGCGGCCGCCGTGCGGGTGATCGACCGGGTTCATCGAAATGCCGCGATTGTGCGGCCGACGACCGCGCCAGCGCTGCCGTCCTGCCTTGCCGATCGTGGTATTCATGTTGTCCGGATTGGATACCGCCCCGACCGTCGCCATGCAGCGCCCGTGCACGAGGCGCTGCTCGGCCGAGTTCAGGCGCAGAATGACGTAGTCGCGGTCGCGGCCCACGATCTGCGCATAGGCGCCGGCCGAGCGCGCGACCTGTCCGCCCTTGCCGATCTTGAGCTCGATATTGTGGACGATCGTACCGACCGGCATGTTGCCGAGCGGCATGGCATTGCCCGGCTTCACGTCGACATGCTCGCCGGCGATCACCGTGTCGCCGGGCGCAAGCCGCTGCGGCGCCAGAATATATGAACGCTCGCCGTCGGCATATTTGATGAGCGCGATGAAACCCGTGCGGTTGGGGTCATATTCCAGCCGCTCCACGGTCGCGGGAATGTCGCGCTTGGTGCGCTTGAAATCGATCTTGCGGTAGGCCTGTTTGTGGCCGCCGCCGCGGAAACGCACGGTGATGCGGCCGCGATTGTTGCGGCCCCCGGTCGACGTCTGGCCTTCGGTGAGCGATTTGACCGGCGGCCCCTTGTGCAGGAACGACCGGTCGACGATCACCAGATGCCGCTGGCTCGGCGTGGTCGGATTGTAGGATTTCAAGGCCATGGCGCTCGTGTCCTCATAGTCCGGTGGTCACGTCGATGCGGTGGCCCTCTTCCAAGGTCACGATCGCGCGTTTGCTGTCGGATTGTCTGCCGAGCCGGTTGCGGAACGCCTTGGCCTTGCCGGGACGGATCAGCGTGTTGACGCTTTTCACCTTCACGTCGAACAGCTTCTCGACCGCTTCCTTGATCTGCGGCTTGGTCGCGTCCTTGCGCACCTTGAACGTCACCTTGTTCTGCTCGGAGGCCATCGTCGCCTTCTCCGTGATCACCGGGGCGATGATGACGTCATAGTGGCGGGGGTCGCTGGTGCTCATTTGAATCGCGCCTCCAGCGCCTCGAGCGCGGCCTTGCTCAACACCAAGGTCTTGCGGCGCAGGATGTCGTAGACGTTGATGCCCTGCACCGGCAGCACGTCGATGTTCGGTATGTTGCGGGCGGCAAGGCGGAAACGCGGCTCGATCTCCGTGCCGTCGACGATCAGCGCGTTGTCGAGGCCCAGCTTGTCGAACTGTCTGGCGAGCGTCTTGGTCTTGGCGTCCTTGGCGGCGAGTTTGTCAACCACGATCAATCCGCCGTCCTTGGCCTTGGCCGAAAGCGCATGCTTGAGCGCAAGCGCCCGCACCTTCTTCGGCAAGCCGATGGCATGGCTGCGCACCACCGGACCGAACGCCTTGCCGCCGCCGCGAAATTGCGGCGCGCTCGCGGCGCCGTGGCGCGCGCGTCCCGTCCCCTTCTGCGCATACATCTTGCGCGTGGTGCGGTTCACCTCTCCGCGCTGCTTGGCTTTGTGCGTTCCGCGCTGGCGCTTGGCCAATTGCCAGCGAACGCATCGCTGCAGGATATCGCCGCGCGGCACGAGGCCGAAAATCCTGTCCGGCAACTCGACCGAACCGGCCGCGTCTCCGTCGAGCGTGGTGATCCTCACCTCCATATCAGGCGCCCTCCTTCCCCGCGGCAGGTGCCTGTGCCGCCGCGACGTCCGTCGCCGTCGCGGCATCGGCCGGCTGCGGCTCCGGCTTCGCCTCCGCGGCATCGAGGCGGAACTTGCCCGGACGCGGGGCTTCCTTGGGCAACGGCTTCTTGACGGCGTCGCGCACCGTGATCCAGCCGCCTTTGTTGCCCGGCACCGCGCCGCGAACGAGAATCAGGCCGCGCTCGACGTCGGTCTGCACCACCTTGAGATTGAGCGTCGTGACCCGCTCGACCCCGAGATGGCCTGCCATCTTCTTGTTCTTGAACGTCTTTCCCGGATCCTGGCGGCCGCCCGTGGAACCGAGCGAGCGGTGCGAGATCGACACGCCGTGCGAGGCGCGCAGACCCGCGAAATTCCATCGCTTCATGACCCCGGCATAGCCCTTGCCGATGGAAATGCCGGTGACGTCGACATATTGGCCGGGAACGAAATGATCGGCCGTGATCTCGGCGCCGACCGGGATCAGCGCATCCTCGCTCACACGGAACTCGGCAAGCTTGCGCTTGGGTTCGACCTTGGCCTTGGCGAAATAGCCACGGGCCGCCTTGCTCATGTTGCCGGCGCGGCGGGGGCCGGCGCCGAGCTGAAGCGCCACATAGCCGTTCGCCTCCTTGGTCCGGTGCGCGATCACCTGGCAACGCGCCAGGCGCAGCACGGTCACCGGCACGTGTTCGCCGGATTCGGTGAACACGCGGGTCATGCCGACCTTCTGTGCGATCACGCCGGAGCGCATGGACGTTCCCACCCTCACAGCTTGATCTCGACGTCGACGCCCGCCGCCAGGTCGAGCTTCATCAGCGCATCGACCGTTTGCGGCGTCGGATCAACGATGTCGAGCAGGCGCTTGTGCGTTCGCATCTCGAACTGCTCACGGCTCTTCTTGTCGACGTGCGGCGAGCGGTTCACGGTGAATTTCTCGATGCGTGTGGGCAGCGGAATCGGCCCGCGAACCTGCGCACCGGTGCGCTTGGCTGTGTTGACGATCTCGCGCGTCGAGGCGTCGAGAATGCGATGATCGAACGCCTTGAGCCGGATGCGTATGTTCTGGCCGTTCATTGCGGTTCGGATGACGGACGACAGACGATCGACTGCGAACGATGCTCCGCGGTCGGGTCGGCTGCGCCCAAGTCTTTTTCCGTCCTCTGCCTTCTGCCGTCCGTCGTCTTCTTACTCGATGATGCTCGCCACCACGCCGGCGCCCACCGTGCGGCCGCCCTCGCGAATGGCGAAGCGCAGTTTCTCCTCCATGGCGATCGGCACGATGAGGTGCACTTCCATCGCCACGTTGTCGCCCGGCATCACCATCTCCGTACCCTGGGGCAAATGCACCACGCCGGTCACGTCGGTGGTACGGAAATAGAATTGCGGACGATAATTGGTGAAGAAGGGCGTGTGACGGCCGCCTTCCTCCTTGGTGAGGATGTAGGCCTCCGCCTTGAACTTGGTGTGCGGCTTGACCGAACCCGGCTTGCACAGCACCTGCCCGCGCTCCACCTCCTCGCGCTTGGTCCCGCGCAGCAGGCAGCCGATATTGTCGCCCGCCTCGCCCTGATCGAGCAGCTTGCGGAACATTTCGACGCCGGTGACGACCGTCTTCTGGGTCGGACGGAGGCCGACGATCTCGACTTCGTCGCCCACCTTGATCACGCCGCGTTCGACGCGGCCGGTGCAGACCGTGCCGCGTCCGGAAATCGAGAACACGTCTTCGACCGGCATCAGGAACGGCTGGTCCTTGGGACGATCCGGCTGCGGGATGTAGTCGTCGACCGCCTTCATGAGCTCGAGGATGGAGTTCTTGCCGAGCTTCTCATCCTTGCCCTCGAGCGCCATCAAAGCCGAACCTTTGATGATCGGAATCTTGTCGCCCGGGAAATTGTATTTGGAGAGCAGTTCGCGAATCTCGAGCTCGACGAGCTCGACCAGCTCCGGATCGTCGACCATGTCGACCTTGTTCAGATAAACGACGATTGCCGGCACGCCGACCTGGCGGGCGAGCAGAATGTGCTCGCGCGTCTGCGGCATCGGGCCGTCGGATGCCGACACGACGAGGATCGCGCCGTCCATCTGCGCCGCGCCGGTGATCATGTTCTTCACGTAGTCGGCATGGCCGGGGCAGTCGACATGCGCATAGTGACGTTTGTCGGTCTCGTATTCGACATGCGCGGTCGAGATGGTGATGCCGCGCGCGCGCTCCTCCGGGGCCTTGTCGATCTGGTCATAAGCGGTGAATTGCGCCTTGCCCTGCTCCGACAGCACCTTGGTAATCGCCGCCGTCAACGTGGTCTTGCCGTGGTCGATGTGGCCGATCGTTCCGACGTTGCAATGAGGCTTGGTGCGTACGAACTTCTCTTTGGCCATGGCACTCTCCGTTCAGATCCTTTCCAAGTTTCGTTCGCCAATCACGCGAATTTCTTCTGCACTTCAGCGGATACGTTCGCCGGCAGCTCGGCGTAATGGTCGAATTGCATCGTGAAGGTGGCGCGGCCCTGGGTCATGGAACGCAGGTTGTTGACGTAGCCGAACATGTTCATCAGCGGCACCATCGCGTTGATGACGGTGGCATTGCCGCGCATGTCCTGACCCTGGATCTGCCCGCGCCGCGAATTGAGGTCCCCGATGACCGAGCCGGTATATTCCTCGGGGGTGACCACCTCGACCTTCATGATCGGCTCGAGCAGGACCGGATGGCCCTTCTGCAGCGCCTCCTTGAGACACTGGCGCGCGCAGATCTCGAACGCCAGCGCCGAGGAGTCGACGTCGTGATATTTGCCGTCGACCAGCGTCACCTTGAGATCGACCACCGGGAAGCCCGCGAGCACGCCCGAACTGAGCACGCTCTCCAGGCCCTTTTCGACGCCGGGAATGTACTCCTTCGGCACCGCGCCGCCGACGACCTCGTTGACGAACTCGAACGGGGTTCCCGGCGGGGTCGGCTCGGCGATGATCTTGATCGCGGCGAACTGGCCGGCACCGCCGGTCTGCTTCTTGTGAGTATATTCGTGCTCGACGCGGCGGGTGATCTTCTCGCGGAAGGCGACCTGCGGCGCGCCGATATTGGCGTCGACCTTGTAGGTGCGCTTGAGGATGTCGACCTTGATGTCGAGGTGCAACTCGCCCATGCCCTTGAGAATGGTCTGGCCGCTTTCCTGGTCGGTGGAGACGCGGAAGGAGGGGTCCTCGGCCGCAAGCTTGGCCAGCGCCACCGCGAGCTTTTCCTGGTCGGCCTTCGATTTCGGCTCGATGGCGATCTCGATCACCGGCTCGGGAAATTCCATCTTCTCCAGAATGACGGGTTTGGCCGGATCACAAAGCGTGTCGCCGGTGCGCACTTCCTTCAAACCCGCCAGCGCGACGATGTCGCCCGCATAGGCTTCCTTGATGTCCTCGCGGTTGTTGGCGTGCATCAACAGCATGCGGCCGATGCGCTCTTTGCGCTGCTTGGTCGAATTGACGACGCCAGTGCCGCTCGTCAGCGTGCCCGAATAGATGCGACAGAAGGTGATGGTGCCGACGAAGGGGTCGTCCATGATCTTGAAGGCGAGTGCGGCGAAGGGTTCCTTGTCGTCGGCCTTGCGCGTTACCTCGTTGCCCTTCTCGTCCACGCCCTTGATGGGCGGCACGTCCAGCGGGCTCGGCAGATAGTCGACCACGGCGTCGAGCAGCGGCTGCACGCCTTTGTTCTTGAATGCGGAGCCGCACAGCACCGGAAAGAAGGCGCCGGATATGACCGCCTTGCGGATCAGTTGTTTGAGGGTCGCCTCGTCGGGCTCCTTGCCCTCGAGGTAGGCGGTCATCGCCGCATCGTCGAGCTCCACCGCGGCCTCGACCAGGGCCTCGCGATACCGCCGCGCCTGGTCGACCATCTCGGCCGGAATGTCGATATCGTGGTATTTTGCGCCGAGCGACTCGTCGTCCCACACCACGCCCTTCATGCGGACGAGATCGACCACCCCCTTGAAGCTCTGCTCGATTCCGATCGGCAGTTGAATCGCCACCGGTTTGGCGCCGAGACGGGTCCGGATGTCGTCGAGGCACTTGAAGAAATCGGCACCCACCTTGTCCATCTTGTTGGCGAAGACGATGCGCGGGACCTTGTATTTGTCGCCCTGACGCCAGACCGTCTCCGTCTGCGGCTCGACGCCCTGGCCGCCGTCGAGCACGCAAACCGCGCCGTCGAGCACGCGCAGCGAGCGCTCGACCTCGATCGTAAAATCGACATGGCCCGGGGTGTCGATGATGTTGAGCCGCTTTTCGCGCCAGAAAGCCGTGGTCGCCGCCGAGGTGATGGTGATGCCGCGCTCCTGCTCCTGCTCCATCCAGTCCATGGTGGCGGAGCCTTCGTGCACCTCGCCCATCTTGTAGTTCTTGCCGGTGTAATAGAGGATCCGCTCGGTCGTGGTCGTTTTCCCGGCATCGATGTGGGCCATGATGCCGAAATTGCGGTAGTCCTCGATGGGATGGCTGCGGGGCATGGGGAAATCCTGATCCGGTCGGCTTGTCACCAGCGGTAATGCGCAAAGGCGCGGTTGGCCTCCGCCATTTTGTGTGTGTCTTCGCGCTTCTTGACGGCGTTTCCCCGGTTGTTGGAGGCATCGAGCAGCTCGGCCGAAAGCCGCTCGGTCATCGTCTTCTCGTTGCGTTCGCGCGCCGCCTGGATGATCCAGCGGATGCCGAGCGCCTGCCGACGCGCAGGGCGCACCTCCACCGGAACCTGATAAGTGGCGCCGCCCACCCGGCGCGAGCGCACCTCGATCGACGGCATCACGTTCTCGAGCGCCTGCTGAAACACGGTGATCGGATTCTGTTTGGTCTTGGTCTCGATCGCCTCGAGCGCCCCGTACACGATCTTCTCCGCCACCGACTTCTTGCCGTCGTACATGACCGCGTTCATGAACTTGCTCACGACGACGTTGCCGAACTTGGGGTCCGGGAGGATGTCGCGTTTCTCGGCTGCGTGACGGCGGGACATCGCTGTTCTCTATCGTCTTTCTCTCGGCGGTCCCGACCCTGCCGGCGCTCGGCCGGGACAACCCATAAGTCGCTGCGGTTATTTCGGCCGTTTGGCACCGTATTTCGAGCGGCGCTGTTTGCGGTTCTTGACGCCTTGGGTATCGAGCACCCCGCGCAAGATGTGATAGCGCACCCCGGGCAGATCCTTCACGCGGCCGCCGCGGATCATCACCACCGAATGCTCCTGCAGGTTGTGACCCTCGCCCGGGATATAGCCGATCACCTCGAAGCCGTTGGTCAACCGAACCTTCGCAACCTTGCGCAGCGCCGAGTTCGGCTTCTTCGGCGTGGTGGTATAGACGCGCGTGCAGACCCCGCGCTTCTGCGGAGAGGCCTGCAGCGCCGGCACCTTGTTGCGCGCCTTGAGCGGCCGACGCGGCTTGGCTATCAACTGGTTGATCGTCGGCATTGCCGCCTTCGCATTCCTTTCATCGAGGCCTCGGCCCCTTCCTCACCGCGCGCATGTCCGCGCGGCCTCGTCCAATGCGCAAAACGAAATCGCGCCATCCGCGTCGTCTCTTGCGGGGGCGCTCTTCCGTTCGGACGGCCGGCTACGGGTCAAGACCGCGCGGCCGATCGCGTGAACCTGTCTGACAATCGGCTGTCAGCGGCAGCGTTTGAGCCCCATCCGTCGAGGCGTTGCGCCGGCCTCCTTGAAAAGACACGCCTATTCAAGGTCTTGGCCGGGCGGGCCGTTCCGAACAAGCGAAGCTCACCGCCTGCCGAAAAAGTGGGGCGTATGTATCGGCGCGCCGCCGTCGAGTCAAGGCGGAAGGCCATGAAAAAGTGGCACTTTCCGGCCACCCGCGGCGCTCGCGGGACGGATCGCGACGGGGCACGGGACCAGCCGCCGCCGGGCAATGACCGTGCCGGGTCGCGTCGCCTCTTGCGGGGCGCTCGCGACGACGGCGCCCAAGCAATGCGACCCGAACCCGCCTTATGTCCTCTTCCCTGCGGTCGCGGCGGGTCACTCGGCCGCCGGCAGCGCCGGCTGCTCGTCCGGCTTGCCCGCCGCCTTGGCCGCTTCCTTCTCCCGCTCCTCGAGGATGAGCTGGTCGCGCTTCATCGCGATCTCGCGCAATTGGCTCATCATCGCGCCGGTGCCGGCCGGAATCAGGCGACCCACAATGACGTTTTCCTTCAGTCCTTCGAGCGTGTCCACCTTGCCGTTGACGGCCGCTTCCGTGAGCACGCGCGTCGTCTCCTGGAATGATGCCGCGGAAATGAAGGACCGCGTCTGCAGGCTTGCCTTGGTGATGCCGAGCAGCACCGGATGTCCGACCGCCGGCTTCTTGCCCTCGGCTTCCATCCGCGCATTGATTTCGTCGAGCTCGACCTTGTCGATCTGCTCGCCCTGCAGCAGGTCGGTGTCTCCCGGCTCGTCGATCTCGACCTTTTGCAGCATCTGGCGCACGATCACCTCGATGTGCTTGTCGTTGATGTTGACGCCCTGGAGCCGATAGACCTCCTGGATCTCGTTGACGAGATAGGCCGCGAGCTCCTCCACCCCCTTGATGGCCAGGATGTCGTGGGGCGCCGGATTGCCGTCGACAATATAGTCGCCCTTTTCGATGACGTCGCCGTCCTGAAGGTGGATGTGCTTGCCCTTCGGGATCAGATATTCGCGCGGCTCCTCGTTCTTGTTTGCCGGCTCGATGGTGATGCGCCGCTTGTTCTTGTAGTCGCGGCCGAACCGCACCGTGCCGCTGATCTCGGCGATGATCGCCGCCTCCTTGGGGCGGCGCGCCTCGAACAGCTCCGCCACCCGCGGCAGGCCGCCCGTGATGTCTCGCGTCTTGGCGCTTTCGGTCGGTATGCGCGCGATCACGTCGCCGGCCTTCACGTGCGCGCCGGGATCGACCGAGATGATGGCGTCGATGGCGAGCAGATAGCGGGCCTCGCCGCCGCGCGCGAGCTTGAGCACCTTGTTGCCCGACTTGATCACGATCGCCGGACGCAATTCCTGCTGGCCGCGCGAGGAGCCGGCGCGCCAGTCGATGACCACGCGCTTGGCGATGCCGGTCGATTCATCGAGCTGTTCCGACATCGACACCCCGTCCACCAGGTCCTCGAAGTCGACGACGCCCTCCACCTCGGTGAGTATCGGCCGGGTATAGGGGTCCCATTCGGCGATCCGCTGCCCGCGCTTGATGGTCGCTCCGTCCTGAACGCGCAGGCGCGCGCCATAGGGGATGCGGTGATGCGCGCGCTCGGTGCCGTCGGCATCGACCACCGCGACCACCAGGTTGCGCACCATCGCGACCGTCTCGTTGTCGGAATTCACCGCGGTGCCTTTGCCCTTGAACCGCACGGTTCCGTCAAAATGCGATTCGATGAAGGACTGCTCCGAAATCTGCGCCGCCCCGCCGATGTGGAACGTCCGCATGGTGAGCTGGGTCCCCGGCTCGCCGATCGATTGCGCGGCGATGACGCCGACGGCTTCGCCGACATTCACCGGCGTGCCGCGGGCAAGATCGCGCCCGTAACAGGCGCAGCAGACCCCGTTCTTCGTCTCGCAGGTCAGCACCGAACGAATGCGCAACTCCTGCACGCCCGCATTGGCGATCTTTTCGACCTGCGGTTCCTCGAGCAGCGTGCCGCGCGTGACCAGCACCTTGCCGGTCGCCGGATCCTTGACGTCCTCGGCCGCGGTGCGACCGAGAATTCGCGACGCCAGCGACGCCACCACGGTGCCGGCATCGATGATCGCCCGCACCTTGATCCCCTTCTTGGTGCCGCAGTCCGGCTCGGTGACGATGCAGTCCTGCGCCACGTCGACCAGACGGCGCGTGAGATAGCCCGAATTCGCCGTCTTCAAGGCGGTATCGGCAAGCCCCTTGCGAGCGCCGTGGGTCGAGTTGAAGTATTCGAGAACCGACAGGCCTTCCTTGAAGTTGGAGATGATGGGGCTCTCGATGATCTCGCCCGAGGGCTTGGCCATCAGCCCCCGCATGCCCGCAAGCTGACGCATCTGCGCCGGCGAACCACGCGCGCCGGAATGCGCCATCATGTAGATCGAATTGATCTGCTGCTCACGGCCGTTTGCGTCCTTACGGGAGGCGGAGATTTCCTTCATCATCGCCTCGGCGATCTCCTCGGTGCACTTCGACCAGGCGTCGACCACCTTGTTGTATTTCTCGCCCTGAGTGATGAGGCCGTCGTTGTACTGCTGTTCGAACTCCTTGGCGAGTTCGCGCGTCGCTTCCACGATCTTCCACTTCGATTGCGGAACAACCATGTCGTCCTTGCCGAAGGAGATGCCGGCCTTGAAGGCATGATGGAAGCCGAGCGCCATGATGCGGTCGCAGAAGATGACGGTCTCCTTCTGCCCGCAATGGCGGTAGACCGTGTCGATCATCGACGAGATCTCGCGCTTGGTCATCAAGCGGTTGACGAGATCGAAGGTGATCTTCGGATTGCGCGGCAACACGCTGCCGAGCACGACCCGGCCGGGTGTGGTGTCGTACCATTTGCGGATGGTTTCGCCGTTCTCGCCGACGCCTTCCCAGCGGTACCTGATCTTCGTGTGTAGGTCGATCGCCTTGACGTTGAGCGCGTGATCGATCTCGGCGAGATTGCCGTAATACCTGACCGGTTGCGAGCCTCCGTCGCGCATCAGCGAGAGATAATAGAGTCCGAGCACGATATCCTGGCTCGGCACGATGATGGGCGAGCCGTTGGCGGGGTGAAGAATGTTGTTGGTCGACATCATCAACACGCGCGCCTCGAGCTGCGCCTCGAGCGACAGCGGCACGTGCACGGCCATCTGGTCGCCGTCGAAATCGGCGTTGAAGGCCGCGCAGACGAGCGGATGCAGCTGGATCGCCTTGCCCTCGATCAGCACCGGCTCGAAGGCCTGGATTCCGAGGCGATGCAGCGTCGGCGCGCGATTGAGGAGAACCGGGTGCTCGCGAATCACCTCGTCGAGGATGTCCCAGACCTCGGGTTTCTCCTTCTCCACCAGCTTCTTGGCCTGCTTGACCGTGGTGGAAAGGCCCTTGGCGTCCAGCCGCGAGTAGATGAACGGCTTGAACAGTTCGAGCGCCATTTTCTTCGGCAGGCCGCACTGGTGCAGCTTGAGCTCGGGACCGACCACGATCACCGACCGTCCCGAATAGTCGACACGCTTGCCGAGCAGGTTCTGCCGGAAGCGACCCTGCTTGCCCTTGAGCATGTCGGCGAGAGACTTGAGCGGCCGTTTGTTGGCCCCGGTAATGACGCGGCCGCGGCGACCGTTGTCGAACAGCGCGTCGACCGCCTCCTGCAGCATGCGCTTCTCATTGCGGATGATGATGTCCGGCGCGCGCAGTTCCATCAGCCGCTTCAATCGATTGTTGCGGTTGATCACGCGGCGATAGAGGTCGTTGAGGTCGGAGGTCGCGAACCGGCCGCCGTCGAGCGGAACGAGCGGCCGCAGATCGGGTGGGATCACCGGAATGACGGTCAGGATCATCCATTCCGGCCGGTTGCCGGACGCGATGAAGGCTTCGATCAGCTTCAGCCGCTTGGCGATCTTCTTCTTCTTGATATCGCTGTCCGACTCGGCGAGCTCGGCGCGCAGCTGTGCCTGCAACGCATTGAGATCGAGATCCGCGAGCATGTCGCGGATCGCCTCCGCGCCGATCTTCGCGGTGAAGGTATCGGGGCCGAAAGTCTCCTGGGCCTTGAGATATTCGTCCTCCGTCAGGAGCTGGTGCATCTTGAGATCGGTCATGCCCGGCTCGAGCACGACGTAATTCTCGAAGTACAGGATGCGCTCGAGTTCCTTGAGCGTCATGTCGAGCAGCAGCCCGATGCGGCTCGGCAGCGACTTCAGGAACCAAATGTGCGCAACCGGCGCCGCGAGCTCTATATGACCCATGCGCTCGCGCCGAACGCGCGACAGGGTGACCTCGACGGAACATTTCTCGCAGATGATGCCTTTGTACTTCATCCGCTTGTACTTGCCGCACAGGCACTCGTAGTCCTTGATCGGACCGAATATGCGCGCGCAGAACAATCCGTCGCGCTCGGGCTTGAACGTTCGGTAGTTGATCGTTTCCGGCTTTTTGATCTCGCCGTAGGACCACGACATAATCTTTTCCGGGCTCGCGATCGAAATCCGGATCTGGTCGAAGACCTGAGCCGGAGCCTGCGGGCTGAAAAGATTCATGATTTCCTGGTTCATCGCATTCTCCGCTTCCGACGGCAAATGACGGACCACGGACGACCCGTTGTCGCCGCTGTTGTTACCGCCCTCTGTCGTGCGTCAACCGTCCTCTGACTACTCCGCCGCTTCCGCTGTCGTTTCCGGCGCCTGCCGCTGCTGCTTCGAGTTGTGCAGCTCGACATTGAGCCCGAGCGAACGCATTTCCTTGACCAACACGTTGAAGCTTTCCGGAATGCCGGCTTCGAAGGTGTCGTCGCCGCGCACGATCGCCTCGTAGACCTTGGTACGACCGGCGACGTCGTCCGACTTAACGGTGAGCATCTCCTGCAATGTGTAGGCCGCGCCATAGGCCTCCAGCGCCCAGACCTCCATTTCGCCGAAGCGCTGGCCGCCGAACTGCGCCTTGCCGCCGAGCGGCTGCTGCGTGACGAGCGAATAAGGGCCGATCGAGCGCGCATGTATCTTGTCGTCGACAAGATGATGCAGCTTCATCATGTAGATGTAGCCGACGGTGACCTTGCGATCGAAGGGTTCGCCGGTACGGCCGTCATACAGCGTCACCTGCCCCGAATGGTCGAGGCCGGCGAGATCGAGCATCCTCTCGATATCGGCCTCCTTCGCCCCGTCGAACACCGGCGTGGCGATCGGTACGCCATGGGCGAGGTTGCCGCCGAGCTCGACCAATTCGGCCTCGTTCAACGACTTGATGGTCTCGTCGTCGCCGTAGATCTTCTTGAGTATTTCCTTGAGCGGGCGGATATCCTTCTTGCTCTTGTAGGATTCGACCGCCTGGCCGATCTTGAGACCGAGCCCGGCGCACGCCCAGCCGAGATGCGTCTCCAGGATCTGCCCGACATTCATCCGGCTCGGCACGCCGAGCGGATTGAGCACGATATCGACCGGCGTGCCGTCGGCGAGGAAGGGCATATCCTCGACCGGCACGATCTTCGACACCACGCCCTTGTTGCCGTGACGGCCTGCCATCTTGTCACCGGGCTGGATCTTGCGCTTCACCGCGACGAAGACCTTGACCATCTTCATCACGCCGGGCGGCAACTCGTCGCCGCGCTGCAGTTTCTCGACCTTGTCGAGGAATCGTTGTTCGAGCTGCTTCTTCGATTCCTCGTACTGCTTGCGGATCGCCTCGATCTCGGCCATCAGCTTGTCATTGGGCGAGGCGAACTGCCACCACTGCGAGCGAGGATATTCCTCCAGCACCGCGCGGGTGATCTTCGAATCCTTCTTGAATCCCTTGGGACCGGCGATGCCCTGGCGACCCTCGAGCAATTCGGCAAGGCGACCGTAGACATTGCGGTCGAGGATCGCCTGCTCGTCGTCGCGGTCCTTGGCCAGGCGCTCGATTTCCTCGCGCTCGATGGCCAGCGCGCGCTCGTCTTTTTCCACGCCGTGCCGGTTGAACACCCGTACTTCCACCACCGTGCCCTGCACGCCGGGCGGGACGCGCAGCGAGGTATCGCGGACGTCGGAGGCCTTCTCGCCGAAGATGGCGCGCAGAAGCTTCTCCTCCGGAGTCATTGGGCTTTCGCCCTTGGGCGTGATCTTGCCGACCAGGATATCGCCCGCATGCACTTCCGCGCCGATATAGACGATGCCCGCTTCGTCGAGATTCTTGAGCGCCTCCTCCGACACGTTGGGAATGTCGCGGGTGATTTCCTCCGGGCCGAGCTTGGTGTCGCGCGCCATCACCTCGAATTCCTCGATGTGGATCGAGGTGTAGACGTCGTCCCTCACCACGCGCTCGGATAGCAGGATCGAGTCCTCGAAGTTGTAACCGTTCCACGGCATGAAGGCGACGAGCACATTGCGGCCGAGCGCGAGCTCGCCGAGATCGGTCGAAGGACCGTCGGCAATGATGTCGCCCTTCTCGACCCGATCGCCGACCTTCACCAGCGGACGCTGATTGATGCAGGTGCTCTGGTTCGAGCGCTGGTATTTCATCAGCCGGTAGATATCGACGCCGGGCTTCGTCGGGTCCGTCTCTTCCGTTGCGCGGATGACGATTCGGGTGGCGTCCACCTGGTCGACGATGCCGGTGCGTCGCGCGCCAATGGCGGCGCCCGAGTCGCGCGCGACCACGCCTTCCATGCCGGTACCCACGAAGGGCGCCTCGGCGCGGATAAGCGGCACCGCTTGGCGCTGCATGTTGGAACCCATCAACGCGCGGTTGGCGTCGTCGTTCTCCAGGAACGGAATGAGCGCCGCGGCCACCGAGACAAGCTGCTTCGGCGAGACGTCCATGAAGTCGACCTTGTCGCGCGGCACCAGATGCACGTCGCCCGCCTGGCGACAGACGATGAGGTCCTCCGTCAGGCGTCCGCGGTTGTCGACGGGCGCATTGGCCTGGGCGATCGCATAGCGGCTCTCCTCCATCGCCGAGAGATAGACGACCTCGTCGGTCACCCGCCCGTCCTTCACCTTGCGGTAAGGCGTCTCGACGAAACCGTATTTGTTCACGCGCGCATAGGTCGCGAGCGAATTGATGAGGCCGATATTCGGACCTTCGGGGGTCTCGATCGGACAGATGCGTCCGTAATGCGTCGGGTGCACGTCGCGCACCTCGAAACCCGCGCGCTCGCGCGTGAGGCCGCCCGGACCGAGCGCCGAAAGGCGCCGCTTGTGCGTGATCTCCGACAGCGGATTGGTCTGATCCATGAACTGGGAGAGCTGCGAAGAGCCGAAGAACTCGCGCACCGCCGCCGCCGCCGGCTTGGCGTTGATCAGATCCTGCGGCATCACGGTATCGATATCGACCGACGACATGCGCTCCTTGATGGCACGCTCCATGCGCAGCAGGCCGATGCGATACTGGTTCTCCATCAGCTCGCCGACGGAGCGCACGCGACGGTTGCCGAGATTGTCGATATCGTCGATTTCGCCGCGACCATCGCGCAGGTCGACCAGCGTCTTGATGACCGCGACGATGTCCTCCTTTCGCAGCACGCGCACCGTATCCGGGCAGTCGAGATCGAGCCGCATGTTCATCTTCACGCGGCCCACCGCCGACAGATCATAGCGCTCCGGATCGAAGAACAACGAATGGAACATCGCCTCGGCGGTTTCCACCGTCGGCGGCTCGCCCGGTCGCATCACGCGATAGATGTCGAACAAGGCATCCTCGCGCGTCATGTTCTTGTCGATAGCGAGCGTGTTGCGGATATAGGCACCGACATTGACGTGGTCGATGTCGAGCAGCGGCAGCTCCTTGTAGCCGGCGTCGATCAGCGTCTTGAGGCTCTTGTCGGTGATCTCTTCGCCGGCCTCCATATAGATTTCGCCGGTCTTCACGTTCACCAGATCCTCGGCGACATAATGACCGATCAGCTCTTCGTCGGTCATGCGCAGCGCCTTGAGCCCCTTTTCCGCAAGCTGGCGGGCCTGCCGCACCGTGAGCTTCTTACCGGCCTCGAGCACGACCTTGCCGGTATCGGCATCGACGAGATCGTTCACCGCCTTGTAACCGCGCATCCGGTTGGCGTCGAACGGCACGCGCCAGCCGTCCTTGGTGCGCTTGTAGGTGACATGCCTGTAGAAAGTGCGCAGGATGTCTTCGCCGTCGAGCCCGAGGGCGAACAGCAGGGACGTCACCGGGATCTTTCTGCGACGATCGATGCGGGCATAGACGATGTCCTTGGCGTCGAATTCGATGTCGAGCCATGAACCGCGGTAAGGAATGATGCGCGCGGCAAACAGCAGCTTGCCGCTCGAATGGGTCTTGCCCTTGTCGTGATCGAAGAACACGCCCGGCGAGCGGTGCATCTGCGAGACGATGACGCGCTCGGTGCCGTTGACGATGAAGGTGCCGTTATTGGTCATGAGCGGGATGTCGCCCATGTAGACATCCTGCTCCTTGATGTCCTTGACCGAGCGCGCCTGCGTCTCCTCATCGATATCAAACACGATGAGGCGCAGCGTGACCTTGAGCGGCGCGGCATAGGTCATGCCGCGCTGGCGGCACTCGTCGACATCATATTTCGGCGGCTCGAACTCGTATTTGACGAATTCGAGCTGCGCGGAATTGGCGAAATCGGAAATCGGGAATACCGATTTGAAGACCGCCTGCAGTCCCTCGTTCGGCCGGCCGCCCGGCGGCGCGTTGATGAGCAGAAATTGGTCGTAGGATGCCTTCTGAACCTCGATGAGGTTCGGCATCTCCGCCACTTCCTTGATTGATCCGAAAAACTTTCTTACGCGCTTGCGACCGATGAACGTCTGCGCCATCGTCTCTCTCTCGATTCGATTGTGGCGGGCAGCGCTAGCGCCTCTCCGGACGGCCGCCATCATCGCGACCATCGGGACAGGCGTCGGTACTGTCCGTTTCTATGTGATTCGGGTGGGCCCGAACCGCCGCACGTTTCACACCTTTCGTGATCGAACCGGATCGCCTGGCGATGCCTGCGGGCCGGATCTAACGATCACCTCATGCCTCCTGTCCGCTCTCCCGGGGCGACGTCCCGGGAGTTGTTTGCTCGCCCGCCTCCGCCCGCGCTCCGCGCGGGACGCACGACCGGGCGACCGCCCCGCTCCCCGCTTCGCGCGCCGCGGCGCGAGGCGGGGATTGGGTTAAATAGGCTTCGCTCACTTAAGCTCAACCTTGGCGCCAACCTTTTCGAGCGCGGCCTTGATCTTGGCCGCCTCGTCCTTGGCAACGCCTTCCTTGACCGTCTTCGGCGCACCCTCGACCAGGTCCTTGGCTTCCTTCAGGCCAAGACCGGTAATGGCGCGGACCTCCTTGATGACCTCGATCTTCTTCTCCCCGGCGCTCGCGAGCACGACCGTGAACTCGGTCTTCTCCTCCGCCGGCGCAGCCGCGCCGCCGGGCGCGGCGGCCGGACCCGCCGCGACCGCAACCGCGGCGGCGGCCGTGACCCCCCATTTCTCTTCCAGCATCTTGGCGAGGTCCGCCGCTTCGAGGACGGTCAGGCCGGACAATTCGTCAACGATCTTCTGCAGGTCAGCCATTGTTCAGTTCCTATGGTCGATTCGAACCAGGCACATGCGGCAGGCCTCAGGCCGCCTCGCCTTTGGCGGCATAGGCCTGGATGACGCGCGCCACCTTGGCGGCGGGCGCGTTGGCAAGCTGCGCAAGCTTGGTGGCCGGCGCCTTGACGAGACCGATGATCTTGGCGCGCAGCTCGTCGAGCGACGGCAGGGAGGCAAGCGCCTTCACCCCGTTCACGTCGAGCGGCGCCTTGCCCATCGCCCCGCCGAGAATGACGAACTGCTCGTTCGTCTTGGCGAAGTCGACCGCCACCTTGGGCGCCGCAACCGGATCGCCCGAGAAGGCAAGCACGGTCGGACCCTTCAGCAGCGGCGCGATGGCCTCGGCATCGGTGTCCTTGAGCGCGATCTTGGCGAGGCGGTTTTTCGCGACCTTGACGGCAGCGCCAGCCTGCTTCATCTGCCTGCGCAGCGTCTGCATCTGGGCGACCGTGAGACCGGAATAGTGCGCCACCACCACCACATTCGCGGCTTTGAAGACGCCGTTCAGTTCGGTGATGAATTCCTGTTTCGCCGCTCGATCCACTGGCCTGGCTCTTTACTGGTCTGACGGCCGACCTCGCTGTCGCGACGCAGCCGCCGGTTTGCGACACGCCATCCTCCCGTTCCGCGCTCCTCGCGAAGCCGTCCGGCCAGATGACGCAGTGACGAAGCCTGCCCCCGGTGCGGCGAACCGCCTCCGGTCTCCGAGGTTCGAACCAACTTGGCGCCGCCCGCGGGCATGCGCGAACCTGGATCGGAATCCCCGTCTATGCTGGCCCCGGTTCGGGATTAAGCCTCGGCCCGCAACAGGCCTCGGCGCCGGCAGTCTCGGACAGGTCGCACGCCCTCACCGGAAAAACAGTGCCCGCTCACCCTTTCAGAAGCCCTGGCGGCAAATCCAAAGGGTCGTTGCAACCACCGTTTCGTCAGTTGAGTAAGGGCGCACGCAAGCGCGCCGACAAACGGGTCGACACGCCGACTGCTTCATTTAACTCCTCCGTGCGGCCTTGCCAAGGCCCTGCGTGCACGAGTTCCGCGGGATTCGGCACGAAACGGCCGCTAACGCGCCATTCCCGGCGCGAACAGGCTGGGGATGTCGACCTTGACCCCCGGCCCCATGGTCGAGGAGATGGCCACGCGGTTGATATAGTGGCCTTTCGCCCCCGGCGGCTTGGCTTTTTGGACCGCATCGGCGAAGGCCCTGATGTTCTCCACCAGCTTCTCCTCCGGGAACGAGGCCTTGCCGACCCCGGCCTGCACGATGCCGGCCTTCTCGACGCGGAACTCGACCGCGCCGCCCTTCGCATTCTTCACCGCGCTGGCGACGTCCATGGTGACGGTGCCGACCCTGGGATTGGGCATCATGCCGCGGGGACCGAGCACTTTGCCGAGACGGCCGACGAGGGCCATCATGTCGGGCGTGGCGATGCAACGGTCGAAATCGATCTGGCCGTTCTGCACCTTCTCGACCAGATCCTCGGCACCCACCACGTCGGCCCCCGCGGCCCTGGCTTCATCGGCTTTCGCGCCGCGCGCAAATACCGCAACCCGCACCGCGCGACCGGTGCCGTTCGGCAATGTCACCACGCCGCGCACCATCTGGTCCGCGTGCTTGGGATCGACGCCGAGATTCATGGCGATCTCGATGGTCTCGTCGAACTTGGCCTTGGCGCGTTCCTTCACGAGCTTCACCGCCTCGGCGATCGGATAGGCCTTGCTGCGATCGATGCCCTCGCGCGCGGCCCTGATGCGCTTTCCGCCTGCCATCGCCGCTACTCCCTCACCGAAATGCCCATGGAGCGGGCGGAGCCTTCGACCATCTTCATGGCGGCTTCGATCGTGTCGCAGTTGAGATCTTTCATCTTCTGCTCGGCGATCTCGCGTACCTGCGCTTTCGTCACCGAACCGACCTGGTCGCGGCCGGGAGTCTTCGAGCCGCTCTCGAGCTTTGCCGCCTTCTTCAAGAAATAGGACACCGGCGGCGTCTTCAGTTCGAACGTGAAGGAACGATCCTGATAGGTGGTAATGATGACCGGGATGGGAATGCCTTTTTCCATCTTCTGGGTCTGCGCGTTGAACGCCTTGCAGAACTCCATGATGTTGAGCCCGCGCTGGCCGAGCGCAGGCCCGATCGGCGGCGAAGGATTGGCGCTCCCCGCCGGCACCTGCAATTTGAGGAAACCGGTGACTTTCTTTGCCATGTCTGCTCCTGCAAAAGGGCCGGCATGCCGGCCCGTCTTGTTTCAGGTCCGTGGTGCGGATGATTGACGGCTGGCAACCGCCTCACCTCCCACGTGGCGCGCCGGCTCGCCCCGCAAGCCGGCGGATGGGGCATCGTCTTATAGCTTCTCCACCTGTCCGAACTCCAGTTCGACGGGAGTGGCACGGCCGAAGATCGACACCGCCACCTTCACGCGCGAGCGGGCATCGTCGACCTCCTCCACCACCCCGTTGAAGGAGGCGAACGGACCGTCGGCGACGCGCACCTGCTCGCCCACCTCGAACGATACCGATGGTTTCGGCCTTTCGATGCCCTCCTGCACCTGCTGCAGAATGCGCTCGGCTTCGGCGTCCGATATCGGCATCGGTTTCTTGTCGGTACCGAGAAAGCCCGTCACTTTCGGCGTATTCTTGATGAGGTGGTAGACCTCGTCGGTCAGATCCATCTTCACCAGCACATAACCGGGGAAGAACTTGCGCTCCGCCTCGACTTTGCGGCCGCGACGCACTTCCGTCACCTTTTCCTTCGGTACCATGATCTCTTCGAAATGATCGGAAAGACCGCGCTGCCGCGCCTGCTCGCGGATCGATTCGGCAACCTTGTTCTCGAAGTTGGAATAAGCGTGCACGATGTACCAGCGCTTCGGCCGGTTCGTGGCGGTCGCTGATGTGTCGCTCATGGCATGTCCAGCCTTCAGCCCGCGATACCGAGAATGAACGTGACGGCAATGCGGATCAATTGATCGGCGACGAGAAAGAAGACCGCGGCGATCGCGACCATGACGAACACCATCGCGGTGGTGATCGCGGTTTCACGCCGCGACGGCCAAGTGACCTTGCGGGTTTCCTCGCGCACCTCTTGTAGGAACTTGAACGGGTTGACCTTCGCCACGTCCGCCGATCCAAGGGTTGAACTCCGCGCACCGCATCCTTCCGCGATGCAGCCGCCAGACCCTCTTTTTTTGGGGGTTTGCCGATCGCCGCGGAAATCCGTTCCCCGGGCCGCGGGCGAGGCCAGTTACCTATAGCGGCCCCGCCCAGACGTCAAGGACGACAGTTCCCGCGTCCGCCGCGGCGCAGGACCTGTCGCGGCTCATTGCCCTGGCGCATCGCGCTGGCAGGAGTGGAGGGACTCGAACCCCCAACCCCCGGTTTTGGAGACCGGTGCTCTAGCCATTGAGCTACACTCCTGCGAAGACGGACGCAGGCCGCCCGCGACCGATCCGGGCTTGCTTGATGCATGATACCTGCGGCCATTGCAATAGCGCGGCCGATGCCGGCCCGAGGGCGCGTTTCGTCGCGCAGCGCGCCAAACCTGCCCGCGTCGCTCGCCACCGGGAGCCGATCGCCGCGCTGGGAGGTGCACGCAGAACGCCGCGCCGTGGCGGTCGTCTTGCGGCCGCGCCAAGGTCAGGCTGGAGCGGGTGAAGGGAATCGAACCCTCGTCATCAGCTTGGAAGGCTGTTGCTCTACCATTGAGCTACACCCGCACCCGCGTCGGCCGTTCCACACCGGCCTGGCCGGCAAGGGACCGGCGGTTCCGGCCTACTGATAGCTCAAGCCGCTCCCTGGTGGGAGAGGTAGGACTCGAACCTACGAAGGCGTAAGCCAGCGGATTTACAGTCCGCCCCCTTTGCCGCTCGGGACACTCTCCCCCGACGAAAGCAGGCTGCTGTCGGCACGGAACGCAACGGCTCGGCTTTCGGGGTCGGCCGGTTTTATGGTGGTCCCTCCGCGCGAAGTCAATGGAGCACGAGCACACGGGCCCGGTTTGCCAAAGCCGGGCGGCGGGAGATACCACGGCACGATGGTCCGCAGATCCTCGCACCGCGCGAAGCCGGCGCGCCGCAATCCCCGACCGGCGAACCCCGCCGCTCGCCGAGGCCGCTCCGCGGGCGCGACGCAGGCCGATCCGCCCGCGGTCCTTTACGGCTGGCATACCGTCAAGGCGGCGCTTGCCAATCCGCGCCGGCGCATATTGAAGCTCTGGACGACGGAGAATGCCTTGCGCCGGCTCACCGGCGAGGGCGTGGCGCTGCCGGTGACGCCGAGCGTGGTACGTCCCGAGGCGATCGATGCAAGGCTCGGTCCCGATGCGGTCCATCAAGGCCTGCTCGCGGAAGCCGAGCCGTTGCCGGCGCCGGACATTGCGGAATTGCAGCCTCCGGGCCTCGTCCTCGTGCTCGACCAGATCACCGACCCGCACAATGTCGGCGCGATCCTCCGCTCGGCAGCCGCCTTTGCCGCCAAAGCGGTCGTCACCACCGCGCGGCACAGTCCTGAGGCCACCGGCGCGCTCGCGAAGGCCGCCTCGGGTGCGCTCGAATGCGTACCGCTCGTGAGCGTGCGCAATCTCGCGCGCGGCATGGAGACCCTGAGGACGCACGGCTTCCAGCTCGTGGGCCTCGACGGTTCGGGCGGGATCGATCTCGCCGCGGCCGCATTGCGGCCCGCGCTCGCCCTGGTGCTCGGCGCCGAGGGCAAAGGGCTTCGCCAATTGACGAAGGCGACCTGCGATCTCCTCGCGCGCATCGACCTGCCGGGCACGATCAAGAGCCTCAACGTTTCGAACGCCGCGGCGCTTTCGCTCTATGTCGCAAGCCGACGGCTCGCGCCGCCCGGGTCGGACTGACGCGCGGAGGAAGCGGCCGCGCGCGCCAGGCACCGGATCTGGTCACGCTCCAACGCAACACGCGGCGGGAGCGGACGCTCACCACGACCAGTACCGGGTCCACCAGGGAGGCTGATAGGCGCGTCGGCCGGCATAGGGAAACCGGCGCGGGCCCGCCGGCGCGTGAACGATATAGACATTGGGCGCGATCTGCTCGGCGGGAATTTCCCGCCAGAGCGGCCGAATGCCCGCGCCGCGACACCCGTGCGCCTCCGCACCCGCGGACAGCACGAGGACAGCGAACGCAACGAATGCGGGGAGACGGAGGTAACGCATCATGATGGCCTGCTCACGGCTGCGCCGGCGGCCGCGGCGCGCCTCGCTGCGGCAAGGGCTCGGCCGGATAAAGCGGCGCCTGCAACGGCGGCATTTCCTGCGTGAGGACGGAAGAGGTCGACCAACTTCGATAGTAGCTCTCCGCGCGCGGGAGCACCGGGCGGCGCAGCGACAAGACCTCACGCCGTCCGAGCCTGGGGCGGACTCCCGTTGCCGGGAAATAATGCCGGTTGGCCCATGGCGGCAGCCAATAGGCGCGCGTCGTCACGCCGGGATTGTCATCCACGATCACCACCGGTTCGATCGGCCATCCGAAGAGCGGTGCCGGGCGGGCAAAAGGAACGGAAAGCTCCGCGGCGACGACGGTGCGCGCGCCGGCGGAGACCGCCAGCAGCCAGACGAAGGCAACGGCAATAATGCGCATCGTCGGAAATCCCTGCGACAAATCTACGCCGCATTGTACACGGAAGTTGCACCAGCCGCCCGGCATTTGCAGGGTAACATTAACCGCGGCGCCGTTGCGCAGCGCGATCGCGCGCGGCGTAACGGCGCTCTGCCGTGCGTTAGCGTTAACGTCAGGCCGACCAGCAAGACGAGATCATCGACCCGTGTCGCCGCCCCGATCGAACAGCGCCGAGCGCGCAGGCCCGCCCAAGACATTCCGCCGGCGTTATGACGAGCTCGAGGCCCGCCGTGCCGAACTGATGCGCCGCCTTGCCAACCTCGGCGAGGCCGCGCGCGCCCATCCCGCCTATACGCGCTCGCTCCGGCTTCTCAACGCAGCCTTCCGCCGCGGTCGGCTCGCGCAGCGCCTGGCGGTGCTGGAGGCGGCGGCCTGGCTGATCGACGTCCTCGAACGACTGACCGCGGCGGGCTGACCTGCTCGCGACGCCACGCGCCCAGCGCGGCTTGTCGCCGAACCGCGACGCTGATAGCTCTCGCGTCGAGGCGACGAGCCGGGTTAGCTCAGCGGCAGAGCAGCGGTTTTGTAAACCGTTGGTCGGGGGTTCAAATCCCTCACCCGGCACCGCCGCGCCACCGGCCGAGCCGCGGACGTCATGTCGTGCGGGAATGCGTCTTGCAGGGATTCCAGGCGTTTACGCGCAACCCGGCGTTCGGCCCCGGCGTGGCCGTAAAAATGGTTACCGTCGCTTTTCGGGCTCCGCGGACTGTGCCAGACTGGCGGCGTTGCAATTGCCTTGGAGAAAGCGCATGCCGCAAGGCACCGTGAAGTGGTTCAATCCGACGAAGGGCTACGGCTTCATCCAGCCCCAGGAAGGCGGCAAGGATGTCTTCGTGCATATTTCGGCGGTTGAACGCGCCGGCCTGACGACGCTGAGCGAAGGCCAGACCATCCAGTACGAGCTCGTGGAGAATCGCGGAAGAACATCCGCCGAGAATCTCAAGGTCAAGTGACCGGCGCCGCGGGCGCCCGACCTCCCGATCCCGTCATCCGTGTTGCCCTGCCGCCGCCGCGACCTCTCGGGGCGGCGCGATCCGCTGCGCAAGGCGCGCGCCGCGCTCACCGCGTGAGCCCGCCGAGCTCGGGGAATGGCGCATAGGCTGCGTCCTTGCAGATGTCGCGCACCTGCTGGGGCCGATCGATGAATTGGTCGAGCTTGCCCGAGACATAGACGGCCGCGCCCTCTTTCACGCCGCCATATTTGCCGTCGCTGTCGCGCGCGTTGTAGCGCACACAGGCGACGTAGCGATCCGCCGGTCCGACCGGCCGCAATCGCGGCGGCGTCACTCCGGCCTCGCGCACCCCGGTCGGGTTGTTGAGATAGACCCGCATATAGGCCAGCAGGTCGTCCTTGTAGTGCTGCGGATAGACGTTCTGCGCCTCCCAGCGCGCGCGAAGCTCGGATTGATCCGAAAATGTCGCAAGGTCGCTCGAGCACCCTGCGAGCACCACGCCCATGACCAGCGCCAGCCGGCGCATCGCTGCCCTCCCCTCCGAGTCGCCGCCTCCCTGCGTCACCATGGTGATCATAGCGGCCCGGATGCCGCGGCCAATCCGGCGGCAATGGAAAATTTGCGACGCGGTGCCGGCGCCATGCGCAACCGATTGCGGCTTGCAACCGATCGCGACTTAACGCGTCGCCATCTTCACGCCGCCATAGATCGCGAATCCCGGCTGCATCCATCCGAGCGGGTTCTCGTAGACCTTGTTGAACAGGTTGTCGGCGCGGACGAACACAGTGACACGGTCGTCGAGCGCATAGTCGGCGGCAAGGTTGACGATCGCCACGTCGCCCGCCTCGCGAAACACGAAGGTCGAGCGATCGATATCGCGCCAGCGGCCGAGATAGAGCAGGCTCGGGGTGACGGTGAGCCGGTCGGTCGCGCGCCAGACCGCGCTCAGCGAATATTTGTCGCGCGGGCGGCGCAGCAGATCCTCGCCGGTGTCGGCGTCCTTGGCTGTGGTGTGCGTATAGTCGAGCCGCGCGCTTAGGGCGTCGTCGAGGTCGAGGGCGACAAACGCTTCCACGCCATAGGTCGCCGCCTTGCCGATATTGACGAGCGAGGTGAAGGTCGCGTTGAGCTCGATCAGATTTTCGATGTCGTTGCGGAAATAAGTGAGGCCGAAGCGCGCGCGCGGTCCGAGCGGCTGTTCGAAGCCCACGTCGTAGCCCTTGCTCGTTTCCGGCTGCAGCCCGGGATTGCCGGTAAAACCGAACGGTCCGACGCCGTAGAGCTGGAACAGGCTCGGCGCGCGGAAACCGGTGCCGTAGCTCGCCTTGAGCTTGGTCTCGGTGCCGGGCACGAGCACCGCGGGCGCGATGCGCCACGTCGTGTGGCCGCCGAACGCGTCATGAATGTCGTGCCGGATGTTGGCGACGAAAAAGAAGCGCTTGGCAACCTCCGACTGCAGTTCGAGATAGCCGGCGGCATTGCCGGTGCTGGCGGAAACCTGGTCGCTGTGCGCGCGGTCGTTCTCGCGCTCGAGGCCGGCGACCAGGGTCTGGCCGGGCGCGAGGACGAGGTTGCCGCGCCAGTCGTATTTGTCGCGGCTGCCCAAGAACCGGTTGAGCGGGTTGGGATCGGGATCCTTGTTGCTGCGCCGGTAGTCGGTGTAATTGGCACCGAAAACGTTGACGAAACGGCCGTCGAGCAGGGTTGCGACCGCCTCCAGCCGACCGTGGAAGTCGCGATCCCTGTAGGTCGATTGCTCGGCGAATGTGGCGCCGGGAAAGGCGTTCGGATCGTCGTTCGAATAAAGCAGCTTCGCATCGGTATAGCGGCCGATGAAATTGAACCGCAGCGTCTCGTTCACTTGCGCGCCGAGCCGCGTCGAGGTCGACCAGTTGTCGTAGGCATTGCCGATCGCGCGACCGCCGGGCGGGACCATATAGGCCGGCGTCACCGGCATGTCGGTGTAGCGGAAATGCGTGACGTTGAAGGCATAGTCGAAGCGGCCCTGCGCGCCGCTCACGCTCGCCGCCTGGTTGAAGGTGCCGAAGGATCCGCCCTCGACATAGCCCGTGGCCTTGGCAGGACCGGATCCCTTCTTCGTCGTGATCGAGATGACGCCGCCGATGGCATCGGCGCCGTAAAGCCCGCTCTGCGGTCCGCGCAGCACCTCGACGCGCTCGATGTCCTGAGTCAACAGATGCCCGAAATCGAATCCGCCGGTCGGATTGCTCGGGTCGCTGACGTCCATTCCGTCGATCAGCACCTTCACGTGATTGGAATTCGTGCCGCGGATGAAGATCGAGGTCTGCGAGCCGGGCGTGCCGGTCTGCACCACGTTGAGGCCGGGGACCGTCGTCAGCAGATCCGCGAGCGTGCGGCGTTGGGCGCGCGCGATATCCTCCGCGGTCAGCACGGTGACCGAGCTTGCAAGCTCGACGACGGGCGTCGGGACCGTCGTCGGGCTGACGGCGATGGTCGGCAGAATGATCGGCGCCTGCTGCTGCGCGCGCGCCGGAATGATGAACGCGAGCGCCGCCGTCAAGGTCGCGGCGCGGATGGCAACCCCCCTTCCCATGACACAGGTTCCTTCGTTTGCGCGCGCTGGCCGCGGCGCATGAGGTGAAACCAAGTCCGGCACGATGGACGTGCGGCAGGAAACCGAGCCGAGCGGCTCCGGTCCCATGTGCCGAATGTCGTGGGAGAGAACCCTCTCACGGCCTTCGCACCGGCATTGACGTCACCGCTGCGAAAGACCGCTCCGTATGGACGCCCCGCCCACCGGTTGGGTGACAGCGCCGGCAGGTCTCCTGGCTCGCGGGTCTTGGCCCTTTTGCATCCGGCCTTCCCGGTTGCCCAGTGGCCATCACGGATGCAGGCTCGCCGCTCACAGTTGCGGGGGCAGCCACGGATGACCGCGCAACGCGCGGCTTCCGTGTTCCCTCTTGCGTCCCCGACGTGACTCGGGGAACCGGCGCGTTGAAATTGTTTTCCGAAGCCTCGGAGGAGTCAAGACGATCGTGGCACGTAGGCCAGGTCGTTCAGTCGACCCCCTTCGTCTCGGTGATGAGCCAACGCTGGTAATCGACGTCGACGTGCTCGACCGGCAGCACCATGATCGCCGGCGTCGTGTAAGGGTGATGCGTCTTGACCGCCGCGCCGACGGCTTCCGCGAGCGAGGCGCGCGTCTTGACGAGCATGACGATTTCTTCGGCCCGCTCGATTTTTCCCTGCCACCAGTAGTGCGAAATCATGCCGGGCAAAATATTGACGCAGGCCGCAAGCCGCGCGTCGACGATGGCGCGGCCTGCGCGCTCCGCCTCGACAATCGTGGGCCAAGTCGTATAGACGAGCACCGCGCGTTCCATCTTCCGGTCATCCATGAGCCATCAAAGCAGGGTTCTCGACAGGATCGCCTTCGTGGCCGCCGCGACCCCGGAGGCGCGCCAAGCCTGCCGGCGTCTCGCGGCGCGCTACGGGAATGTCGAGCCCTCATCGGCCGACGTGATCGTGGCGCTTGGCGGCGACGGGCTGATGCTGCAGAGCCTGCACAAGTTCATGAATTCCGGCAAGCCGATCTACGGCATGCATCGCGGCACGGTCGGATTCCTGATGAACGAATATTCCGAGGAAGGATTGCGCGAGCGGCTTGAGGCGGCGCATGACACCGTCATCCACCCGCTGACGATGCGCGCGCGCGACGAGACCGGTCGCGTTCACGAGCGCCGCGCCATCAACGAGGTCTCCCTGTTCCGGCAGAGTGCACAGGCCGCGCATCTGCGCATTCTCATCGACGGCAAAGAACGCCTCGCCGAACTGGTCGCCGACGGCCTGCTGGTCGCAACCCCCGCCGGCTCCACGGCCTACAACCTCTCGGTGCAAGGACCGATCATCCCGATCAACGCGCCTTTGCTGGCGCTGACGCCGATCAGCCCGTTTCGGCCGCGGCGCTGGCGGGGCGCCCTGCTGCCCGACAAGGCCGGCGTCACGGTCGAGGTGCTGGATGCGGAAAAGCGCCCGGTCGCAGCGGTCGCCGACCACGACGAGGTGCGTTCGGTGCGCTCCGTCGATATCACCATGGATCACGCCATCTCGCTGCACATGCTGTTCGATCCCGGCCACAATCTCGACGAGCGCATCCTGCGCGAGCAATTCGGGGTCTGAACCTGCCGCGCCGCACGCGCGGGCCGCTGGTCGGGAACGGGCGGGAATGCTATGCAGCGGACAGGCGTCGAGATTCGGTCGATGATCCGCAAGCTCCTTTTCGCCGTCCTGCCCGTTGCGCTCGCGGCCTGCGCCGGCCCCCGAGCCGGCCTCACCGGCAACGACACCGGCGGCATCATCTCCTGGTCGCCCGAGAACCAGGCGATGGCCCGCGACTGGGCCGCGAGCCATTGCGCGCGCTATCACAAATATGCACGCCTCACCAGCGTGCATCGGCAATACGGCGACTATATCGCCTTCGCCTGCCGGTTCAGGCGGTAGGATCGAGCCGCGTTCTGCCGGACCGGATCGCTGCGGTCCTGGCCCGCGCCCGCATTGGCCCGTCATCGCGGAGGCCGCATTGTCCGCTCATTGCGGGCGCGGCATTGCGGGCGCGGCATGGGTCCGGTCACTGCGGGCCCGACGATCCACCCGGTCATTGCCAGCCCGAGCGACAGCGGGGGCGAAGCGATCGAGACCGGCTTTTTGCCATCACGGTGCCGCTTCGATGCGGTCGGGACCGGCGTTAGATCCGCCGGATCGGATGCGTGAGCGCGAGGAAGAAACCCGCGGTGGTAAAACCGGCGATCAAAAGAAAGGCGGCGCGGAAGGCTTCGGTGATATCGGCCTGAACCGCGAGCCGCTGCGCCGCGCTCAAGCCGTCCATCGCATTGCCCGCGTTCTCGACCATGGCCGCGAACACGCGTGCGGCTTCGGGATTTCTGAGCGCGAGCAGCGCGAAAAGCAGCGTTCCCACCAGCGCCGTGCCGAAGGCGGCGCCGATCGAACGGGAGAACTGGACCGACGCGGCGGCCTCGCCCAACCGACGCGGCCCGGCGGCGCTCTGCACCGTCACCTGCACCACGCCCATCACCGTGCCCATGAACAGCCCGTTCCACAACAACAGCGCGCCGAATACGACGTTGCCGAGGGCCGGCGCCCACAGCGCGAGCGCCAGGAGATTGAAGGTCACGAGCGCAAGCCCCGTCACGGGAAACGCGGCCGTGAGGCCGGTCCTGTGCACCAGGCGTCCCGTGAGCAGCGAGCCGGTGCCGATGCCGAGCGTGAGCGGCACCAACAGCAGTCCCGTCTGCGACGGGGAGACGCCGCGCACCACCTCGAGATACACCGGAAGAAAAGTGATCAGCGAAACCAATGCCGCGCCATGGAAAGCGGCCATGGCATCGCTCCGCCAGATCGCGGGCATGCGCAGCAGGCCGAGCGGGATGAGCGGAGAGGCCGCGCGGTTCTCGTGACGCACCAGCAGAACGAGCGCAATCAATCCCACGGCCATCAACATTCCCGCAAGCGGCAGCGCGGCGAGGTGCGCGCGTTGTGCCTGCTCGAGCGCAAAAAGCGTGGTGGCGACGAAAATGGCGAACAGCACCAGCCCGCCGGGATCGGCGCGCCAGGCGCGCGGCTCGCTCGGCCGGACGACAGGCATGCGCGAGACCAGCGCGACCGCGCCCAGTCCGATGGGCACGTTGATGAGAAAGATCGACGGCCAGCCGAAATGCTCCGTAAGATAGCCGCCGGCCACCGGCCCAAACGAATTGGCGGTCATGGCCACCGTCGCCAGATAGCCCTGATAACGGGCGCGCTCGCGCGGCGGGATCGCTTCGCCGATGAGCGCCTGCGACAAGGTCATCAGTCCCCCGCCGCCGAGACCCTGCAGCACGCGCGCCAAGGTCAGCAGCTCGACCGTCGGCGACAACGCGCAGGCCACCGACGCGACGATGAATACGCCGAGCGCCACGAACATCAATCGGCGTCGGCCGAAGGTGTCGCCGAGGCGGCCGTAGATCGGCGCCGCGATGGTCGAGGCCACGAGATAGGCGACGACGATCCACGACGCCCGCTGCACCTCTCCCGTCGCCGCCGCAATCGTGGGCAAGGCCGTGGCGACGATGGTCTGGTCCACGACCGCCAGAAACATCGGCAGCATCACCGACGGGAATAAGGTGAGAAATCCGGCCTGCCGCGTGACGGGGTTTTGTTCCTGGTCGGGACCGTGCATGATCGGTGATCGCGTGCGGTTCAATGCGCCATGAACACGGGCAGCGTGGCGTTGGCGAGAATATGGCGGGTGGCTCCGCCGAAGATCATCTGGCGCAGACGGCTTTGCGTATAGGCGCATTTGACCAACAGGTCGCAGCCGCGCGCCGTGGCCTGTTCGAGAATCACTTCGCCCGCCGAGCGCCCTCCCGGCGCAACGGTCAGGGCCGCGGCCTTGACCCCGTTCCTGCGCAGGTGACGTGCGGCCGCCTCGCCCGAGGGACCCGACTCGGTGCCGCCTTCGACCGTCAGCACCGTGACCTGCTCGGCCCGCTGCAGCAACGGCAAGGCGAAGGAATTGGTGCGCGCCTGTTCGGTGCTGCCATTCCAGGCCACGAGCACGTTCCTGCCCAATCCCGCTCCCGGCCTGGGCGACGCCTGCGCCGGCACGATCAATACGGGCCTGCCGCTCTCGAACAGCGCGGCCTCAAGCGGCGGCATGCGCGGATTTTCCGGCGCCCGTCCCGGGCGCCCGAGCACGATCAGGTCGAAGACGCGCCCGTGATTGCCGATGAAGGAATCGTCGACGACCTCCGGCAAGGGCCAGCTACAGGACAGGGCCGCCGTCTCACCTGACGCGGACGGCACGCCGTTGGCCTGCATGAAGGACTGGAACAGGGTCTGCGCGTTGCGCGCGGCATCCGCGTCATAGGCACCGGAAATGGCGAGGCTCGAGACCGGTTCGACCGTGACATAGGTCCCCGCGGAAGGACGCACGGCAACGCCCTCGATGTAGCTGTCGAACATCCGCGCGACGGCAAGCCCTGCCGCCAGCACGGCCGGCATGGCGTCGTGATCCTCGGTCGGAATCAGGATGGTCTTCATGATGATCCCCTCCTCCTCTGCCCCGCCCCGCGCGGCGCGTCTTTGACGTCAAACGGCCGCGGACGGCAAGGCCCTATCCTAAACTCTTCCTTAATAGCGCACCGCTAGCCTCGATGATCGAACCAAAGGTTGTCCCGGCGGCTGCGGTGGAGCGGCATGGTTCGAATCGACTTCAATCGGCTGCGCTTCCTCGTCATCGACGACAACGCCCATATGCGCCGCATCGTGCGCACGTTGCTGCACGGCTTCGGCGCGCGCGAGGTCTACGAAGCCGAGGATGGCGCCTCGGGGCTCGAAGCCTTCACCCATTACGTCCCCGACATCGTCATTACCGATTGGGCGATGCCGATCTTCGACGGGCTCGAACTGACCCATATGATCCGGCAGCCCGGCGCCAATGCGAACCCCTATGTCGCGATCATCATGCTGACCGGCCACTCCGAAAAGAAGCGCGTGCTCGCCGCGCGTGATGCCGGGGTCACCGAATTCCTCGCCAAGCCGATTTCGGCCAAGGCCCTCTACCAGCGTATCGTCAACGTGGTCGCCAACCCGCGGCCTTTCATCAAGACCAAAACCTATTTCGGCCCCGATCGCCGCCGCAATGTCAGCTCCAACTATGTCGGGCCGGAGCGTCGCAAGGGCGGCAAGGCCGACGTCATTCGGCAGGCGCCGCTGCTCGAGAAAGCGCGCGCCCCCGGCTGAACGGGAATGTCCTGCCATGGCCCGCCGCCGCAAGAACACGGCAGCCATTGCCACCTACCACGATCACGAGGTGATCATGCCGGAGAACCGGCTGCGCAAGGCGATCGCCGCGCGGCCCGCGGCGAGCGGCGAGGAGGATCCCGTCGCGCGCGCGGAGAAGGCTCTCGCGGCCTTGTCGGATCAATTCGCCGCCTGGATGGACGAAGAGTGCAAGCGACTGGACGGCGCCCGACGCGCCCTAATCGCGCACGGATTGAACGCGACTCGCGTGCAGACCCTGTTCCGCGCTGCCCATGACATCAAGGGAGAAGCCGCCACATTCGGATTTCCGGCCCTGGCTGCGGTCGCCGAAAGCCTCTGCCGCCTGATCGAGCTCACGCCGAGCGTGACGCGAATACCGTTGCGGCTCGTCGACCAGCATGTGGACGCGATACGTGCGATCTACCGCGAGTATGCGCGCGCCGACGCGGCGGCGCTCGCGGACAGGCTGACCGACCGACTGCGCGAGGTCACCGACGACTTCCTGCTGCGTGAAAACCGCGGTCGCGATGAGGTCATCGCGCGCATCAAGGCGCCGACGCTCGTTCCCGAATCATAGAACGCCCCGCGCCCGCGGACTTCGCTTTACGCCACCAAGCGTGCGTCGATCGTCATCGGTCCGATCGCATGAGGCTGCGGCAAGGCGTCGGGCGCAATCAAATCCTCGCAGAACGATCGCGCTTCGTCGCGGGCCGCCTCCACCGCGAAACGCCGCAGCAGCGCGAGCAATGGTGCGGCGGCGCCATCCTGCTCGGCCGCGCAGGCGGCAAGCACGCGCTCGACCATGCCGCGCCGCAGGCGGGCGGCGTTTCCGGGTTCCCCGAGCAGCGCGCCCTCGCGCATCGCGGTGACGGCGGCGCGGAAGGCTGGAAACGCGGTACGGGGCAGACCGGCCTTTTCGTAAAGCGCGCGGAAGGCGGCGAGCGACCGGTCATGAATGAACCCGACGACCCGATCCACCGGCAGGCCCGACAATTCCGCCAGTGCCTCCTCGAACACCGCGACATTGCCGGACAGCAATGCGCGCAGGATCACGGCGGCGGTGAGTTGCCCCGAACGGCGCAGATGCGCCACCAGCTCTCCCAACTCCTCGCCGGGAGTCTCGGCTGCCAGGGCGATGGTGGCTTTCTCGCAGGCTTCGCGCGCGGCGTGCTCGGCTTGCGCCGGTTCGAGCCATTGCCGCGAGACGACGAAGCCGGCAAGTGCCTGCGACAGTTTCGAGAGCAGCGTCTGCCGCGTCGCCGTCGGCAGGTCGGGGCGCGCCAGCAGCGTCTCGCGGATCGACGCGAGATGGCCGAATCGATCGACGATGCGATCGATAGAGAAGGAAGCGATGTCGGCATCGGGGTTTTCCAGCAGCGCGAGGCAGGCCTGCGCCGAACCCACCTCGGCAAGCGCGGCGGCGACGGTGCGCGGCAGCGGTGCGCGGCGGGCGATTGCGGCCTGCGCCTCGGCACGTGCGGTCGCCACGAGATCGACGAGATCGGCTTCGCCCAGCAACGGCGACCGCTCGAGCACCGGCAACGCGACATAGGGCTGTTCGCCGGCCAGCGCATGCACGACCACGCGCGGCGCCTCCTCGGCCGAGGCAAGCGCCTCCGCGAGCGCGCGCCGCACCAGCGGCGAAGGATCGTCGAGCAACATGATCATGGCGCCCTCCGCCGCCGCGCGATCATCGACCGATAGGTCCGAATAGAGATAGGCGCGCGCCAGCGCGGCGGTTGCCTCCGCGCGGTCGCCCGGCACGGCGTTACGGATCCATTGCAGAAACTGGCGGACGATCATGCCACCCGCGTCGCCCGATGAACCTTCTTCACCGGCATCGAGCCTAGGCGGGGAGCCTTAACAAACGGTTCACCATAAAGGGTAACCGGCGATTAACCGCATTGGCGCGCTCACACCTTGCCGGGAAAGGGACCCCGCGGATCACGCGGCGCATCGGTGAATAGATCGAAGTGCCCGCCCGTGGTCGCCGGGTCGACGGGCGGTCCGTCACCGCGCGTCCACAGCACGGCAACCGCGCGCGCGACCGCCCCGCGCGCGGGATCGGTGAACATGGACTGGACCCTCGGCGGCCGCGGCAACGGCGCGCCGCCGGCGAGCGCCAGGACCTGCGTGACGCCCGCGGTATCCGGGGCGATGCCGGGGGCCGCGGTTGCGTCCTTGACCGGGAGCGCGCCGCTCGGCGCCGGATCGAGCGCGGCCGCGCGCGCGGCCGCGAACCGGGCGGCGATCCTGCCATATACCTCGCCGACGCTGCGCGCATGCCCGTTCGCGTCGTAGAAAATGCTCTTGTTGGCGGCCGCCGCCTGGGGGAATAGCGCCGCGGCACTGGCATTCGGCGCGGTCTCGGCGGCGCCGATCAGCTTGGCGGCTCCCTCCACCCCGAGGAAATGGGCGATATACAGTTCGCTTTCGCTCGGCGTGCGGCCGATGGCGGCGGCGAGCTGCGCGGCATTGGCGCGGGCAAGCGCGGCCGCCATCATCGAACTCGTGGCAGGGTCGTCGCGCAGCTGCATGATGGCGTCGCGCGTCGTCCGGTCGGTGACGACATAACGTCCGTCCGCGGTACGCGTGATGGAATCGGCGTAGTCGCCGAGCCCGAGCGCGGGGCCGGCCTGCTTGATGGTGGCAAGCCAAGTCTGCTCGATGAACTGATAAAGACCCTTGGCCGTGGAGCTTGCCGCCTTGGCCGCCGGATCGAGATTGGATTCGATGCGCGCGGTGGTCAGCAGGTATTCGAAACTGATGCCGGTAGAGCGCGCGGCGCTCTTGATCGCGGTCACGATCTGCGACGCCACGCTGTTGGCGACCGATTCCACAGACATCGCAACGGGCCTCCGCGCATGAACCCGAACGGCCACGCTCGAACGATTGACGGGATCACGCGCTTTGAGAAACGAACCCTTGCCGGCCCAAGGGGTTTCGTCCTAATCGACGCGACGCAGACGGCGGACCTGTCGATCCTGGGCAATTATGGTAAATGGGACGTTAACGGGGCGGAGGACGCGATGACGGATTCGATCAAGCGCCACAAGCGCGGCGGGCTGTATTTCGAGGATTTCGAGGTCGGCAAGACCTACCAGCACCGCTATACGCGCACGGTCACGCAGATGGACAACATCCTGTTTTCCAATATGACGCTGAACCCGCAGCCGCTGCATATCGACCGGCATTTCTGCGAGACCGAGACCGAGTGGGGTCAGCCGCTCATGAATTCGCTCTTCACGCTGGGCCTGATGATCGGCATTCAGGTCTCCGACATGACCGTCGGCACCACCATCGCCAATCTCGGCATGACCGACGTGAGGTTTCCGGCCCCGCTGTTCGAGGGAGACACGGTCCACTGCGAGACGACGGTCGTCTCCAAACGGGAATCGAGATCGCGCCCGGGCGCCGGGATCGTCGAGTTCCACCACAAGGCGTTCAAGCAGGACGGAACCCTGGTCGCCGAATGCCGTCGCAACGCGTTTATCCTGATGCGACCTAAACAAAGCTGATGCGTTCGCTTCTCTTCGTTCCCGCCGACGGCGGCGCCAAGCTCGACAAGGCGCTCGCGAGCGGCGCCGACGCCGTCATTCTCGACCTGGAAGACTCGGTCGCGCCCGAGCGCAAGGCGGATGCGCGCGAGGCCGCGCTCGCATTCCTTCAACGCGCCCGCGCCATGGGACGACGCCCGCGGCTGCTGGTGCGCGTCAACGGGCTCGATACCGGACTGACGGACGCCGATCTCGACGCCGTGGTGCCGGCGCAGCCGGACGCCGTGCTGATCCCGAAGGCGGAAGGCGGCGCTTCGGTCACCAAGATCGACACCAAGCTCAGCCTGCGCGAGGCGGATGCGGGGCTGCCTCCCGGCGGCATCAAGATTCTCGCCCAGTCGGTCGAATCGGCCGCCGGCCTGTTCCTCGCCGGCACGTTCCGCGATTGCAGCCGCAGGCTGATCGGGCTCACCTGGGGCCCGGAGGATCTGGCGGCCGAACTCGGCGCCGAAGCCAATCGCGACAGCGACGGCAAGCTGACCGAGCCGTACCGCATTGCCCGCGCCCTGTGTCTGTTCGGCGCCGCCGCCGCGGGTGTTCCGGCAATCGAAACCATTCACGTCGATTTCCGCAATCTCGACGCGCTGCGGCGCGACACCGAGATCGCCCGCCGCGACGGCTTCACCGGACGGCTCGCCATTCATCCGGCGCAGATCCCGATCATCAACGAGGTGTTCACGCCGACCGCCGCCCAGATCGCGCAGGCCGAAGCGATCGTCGCCGCCTTCGCGGCGCAGCCGAACGCGGGGACCGTCGGCATCGATGGCAAGATGTACGATCGACCGCACCTCTTGCGGGCGCAGCGGCTGTTGGCGAACGTGAAGAGCTGACGCGCCAAGACCGCGGAACAGGCGCCGGCCGGCTCATCGCCCGCCATAGACCGTCTGCGGATCGAACAGGCGCTCGGCGTCGCGGAATTCGAGCCTCACCCCGGCGGATCGGCCGAGCGGCACCACGCGGTAGAAGCAGGAGCGCCGACCGGTATGACACGCGGCGCCTCCCGCCTGCTCGACCTTGAGCCAGAGCGCGTCCTGGTCGCAATCCACCCGCAATTCGATCACGCGTTGGCTGCGGCCCGACGTCTCGCCCTTGCGCCACAGCGCCTTGCGCGAGCGGCTGTAAAACCACGCCTCGCCGCTCTCGAGCGTGCGGCGCAGCGCCTCGTCGTTCATGGACGCCACCATCAGGACCTCGCCGCTCGCCGCCTCGGTCACGACCGCCGTGATCAGGCCGTCGGCACCGAAGCGGGGCGCAAAGGCTGTGCCTTCCTCGATCTCGCTTGACTGGCTCGCCATGAACGTAAACCCCGGCTGCGGTCCACCGTTCGCGCGCAGCAGGACGCGAAGGCCGATCGGCATGCGACCAGGCGGATCCGTTGCGGAAGGCCGGGTCGCGGCCGACCGACCGGCGCCGAACCCGCGCAAAGGCGCAACGCACGAGCAAAGCCCGGCCGCATCATGAACGGCCGGTCGCGGCGGCGCAACGACCGGCGCGGCGGCGGGCCGGCCCGGGTGCCCGCTAACGCGGGCCGCCGCGCAGCATCGACATGAAGCGAACCTGCTCGTTGGCGTCGTCGCGGAAGGCGCCGGTGAAATGCGTGGTCACCGTCAGCGCGCCCGGCTTCTCGACCCCGCGCAGCGACATGCACATGTGCTCGGCCTCGATCATCACCGCCACCCCGCGCGGCTTGAGGATTTCATCGATGGCGGTCGCCACCTGAGCGGTCAGGTTTTCCTGCGTCTGCAGCCGGCGCGCATAGACGTCGACCAGGCGGGCAAGCTTGGAAAGACCCACCACCCGTTCCACCGGCATATAGGCGACATGCGCGCGGCCGAAGAACGGCATCATGTGGTGCTCGCAATGCGAGTTGAAACTGATGTCGCGGACCAGCACGAAATCGTCGTAACCGCCGGTTTCGGTGAAGGTGCGGTCGAGCACTTCCACCGGGCATTCGCGGTAGCCGCGATAAAGCTCGTCGAAGGCATCGATCACGCGTCGCGGCGTCTCTCGCACGCCCTCGCGTCCCGGGTCGTCGCCGGCATAGGCGATGAGCGTGCGAACGGCGGCCTCGGCCTCCTCGCGCGTCGGGCGCGGCGACACGGGGCGCGGCGCCGCGCGGACATGCTCGGACAGCCCCTGCTTGGGCCAAGGCGTGACGTTGGTCGGGGTGTGCTTCGCGTCCATGACGGGTCTCTCCGTTCGACCGGTACGCGAGGTACCGGAAGTGTCACCGGGCGGCCGCGTCGATGCCGGATCACGACCCGGCGATTGGACGCGCATTCCCTTGCTTTCCCGGCTCGCACGAGCCGCGGCCGACGCCGAGAACCCTTCTCGCGCCGACCGAACGACCCATATATATTGCATCGGCCGGCCGACGCAACGTGCGGCCCGGGAGGGAAGTTTTTCGGCCCGATGCTCGACGACGTCTACAATGCCCGGATCCTGGAATTGGCGGGCAACATCCCACGCCTCGGACGCCTCCCGGATCCCGACGCCAGCGCCACCGCCCACTCCAAGCTGTGCGGCTCCACCGTCACCGTCGACCTGAAGATGGATAACGGCACGGTCAGCGATTTCGCGCACGAGGTCAGGGCCTGCGCGCTCGGTCAGGCCTCGTCGTCGATCATGGCGCGCCACGTGATCGGCTCGAGGCCGGACGAGCTGAGGGCGTTGCGGGAGACGGTGCGCAAGATGCTCAAGGAAAACGGCCCGCCGCCGACCGGCAAATGGGCCGACATCGCCGTGCTCGAGCCGGTACGCGCGTACAAGGCGCGGCACGCCTCCACGCTGCTCACCTTCGACGCGGTCGTCTCGGCCCTCGACCAGATCGAATCGCGGCGGGCGGGCGGCGGCTGAACGGCCGCAGGAACGGTCAGGGCTTGGCCGCCGTCACATCCGTCTTCGGCAATACGAGTTCCGCGCGCCGCGCCTGCGAGCCGACGCAGACCTTGGCGAGATAGGGAAGGTGTTGCCGTGCACCGGTATTGCCGAGCCTGATTGCCGTCGCCCCGCCCGTGCTCGCGGTCTCGATCATCATCGATTGCGCGCCCGCGGCGGCAAAGAGATCGATCATCGCGGCAGGTACCGCCCCCGTCGCAAAGGTGATCAACTCGTCGGGATCGCGCCGCTGGGAGGAGACGACCGTAAGCCTGGCCAGCGTCTCGCGCACGCTGATGTCGACCGAACGCACCGTCGCCGGCAGGGGGTTGTGCGCGGCGGCATGTCGACGCTCGATATAACTCAGCTCGTAACTTCCTGCGGCGCTTCCGCAGGAAAGGATCAGATCGAAGCTGCCGATGTCCTCGCCCTCGAGCGTCAACGGATGGCTGCGCGCAAGCGCGGCGCTGCCGGCCCGATCGATGACGGTCCATTGTCGCTGGCTGATCGCGTTTCGGCCGGGCACCTCGCCCTGCGTGGCCGGCGGGCCGCCAAGGGCGGCCCGGGCGGGAGCGTTTATAGCCGCGACCGCGTCGGCCGCAGGGCTTCCGACCGGGACGGTATCGATACGGGCGCCGCGCAGTTCGCTCGCGTTCAGCACATGCATCGGCTCCCACGGCGGAATGCGAAGCGCAAGATCGAGCAGCTCGACGGAGGCACCCATATCCATGGTGTAGCGCACGAGCTTGCCAATATCGCGTTGCACCAGCGCCAGATCCTCGGCCGAATAGTTCGCCGCCATCGGATCCTCGCGGCGGTCGCCGAGCCAGATCTGATGCACCATCACGCGCGCACCTTCGGGCACGAAGCGGTGCACGCCGGCAATCAGCACGAAGGCGCACATGGACTGACAATCCGCCTGCGGCGAGAGCTTGGCGTGCGCCGCATCGGAGTCGAGCGCGACCAGCGTTCCCACCGTGGTGTCCAGCTTGAGTCGCCGGATCTCACGCCCGAGCGCAATGGCGCCGTGCACCGAGCCGCCGTCGGAGTCGAGCACGACGAGTCCGCCCGTCAGATCGTGCGTCTGCGCGAAATAGAGGAAGTCCCGCGGGGTATCCGCGGTGATCGAACCGCTTGCGGCGATGAGCTTGCGGCAATGCGGCCGACAGAGATCCGCCGGGCCTTCCGTACGCATCTCGAAACGCATCGGCAGGTCCCGGTCGTGCGCCGGCGACGGCGCCGGCCACAGCACGGCCGTTGCCGCCAGTGCGAATGCAGCACCGATTGCACGCTGCCGAGACAACCAAACCCCCGTGCTCGCCGCCTTGTTCTTGGTGTCGATGCGCGGCTGATCCGCGTTCTGCAATGGCATGGGCAGCCAGAATCGCCCCCGGGACGCATGACGAATGTAGAGAGGCAGCGGAGTCGGGTCCAGCGCAAAATAGTCGCGACCGGCGCAGCGTCGGCGCGGTTTTGCGATGGAACTTCCGCGTTCCGGCGTTCCTGCCTACATTGCTGATCATGCAACCCACTCCCGGCGGGATCAAAGCCGTGCCGCGCCGGTTCGCACGCGGCCTCGTGATCGGCTATCGTTATACGTTGCGCGCGCTGATCGGCCCCCGCTGCCGCCACTTGCCGACTTGTTCGGACTATGCCGAGGAGGCGATCATGCGCTTCGGGTTGTGGGCCGGGGGCTGGATGGCGCTCGCACGCCTGTCGCGTTGCCATCCTTTCGGCACCTCGGGGCTGGATTTCGTGCCGGAACAGCCGCCGCCGCATGCGCGCTGGTATTGTCCCTGGCGCTACGGCCGCTGGCGCGGCGTCAATGATCGCGCGGATGCGCGATAGATCGGTGCGACGACTCATGGCGCGGGGCCCGTCGGCCTAAGTCGGCAAACCGAACCGGCGCCTGGCGCCCTACCGCTTCCGGCACGCTCTCCGACGGGCGGACCGCAAGGATCGCGAAATCGGGTTGCACGTCTTGATTCGCCTGTTATATCGGTCGCGCGCTTACCTGCGTTCGTAGGCAGCGAGTGAGCAGGAGATGGTCATGGTCACGCTGACCTTCCCCGACGGCGCGCGTCGGGAGTTCCCCCAGGGCATTACCGGTCTCGAGGTTGCGAAGGCCATTTCGCCTTCGCTCGCCAAGCGCAGCGTCGCCATGGTGCTCGATGGTCAATTGGCCGATTTGAGCGATCCGATCGCGCGCGACGCCAGAATCGAGTTCATCTCGCGCGAGGACCCCCGCGCGCTGGAATTGATCCGGCACGACGCCGCGCACGTGCTCGCCGAGGCGGTGCAGTCTCTGTGGCCGGGCACCCAGGTCACCATCGGCCCGGTGATCGACAACGGGTTTTATTACGACTTCTTCCGCGCCGAGCCCTTCACGCCCGAGGATCTTCCCGCGATCGAAAAGAAAATGCGCGAGATCATCGCGCGCGATAAACCGTTTACCAAAGAGATCTGGTCGCGCGAACAGGCCAAGGAGACGTTCAGGAAGATGGGCGAGACTTTCAAGGTCGAGCTCGTCGACGCCATTCCGGAGGACCAGCCGATCAAGATCTACAGGCAGGGCGACTGGTTCGACCTCTGCCGCGGCCCGCACATGACGTCGACGGGCAAGATCGGCGGCGCCTTCAAGCTGATGAAAGTGGCCGGCGCCTATTGGCGCGGGGACTCGAACCGCGAGATGCTGTCGCGTATCTACGGCACCGCCTTCGCCAGGCAGGAGGAACTTGACGCCTATCTGCAGCAACTCGCGGAGGCCGAGCGACGCGATCATCGCCGGCTCGGACGCGAGATGGACCTGTTCCATTTCCAGGAGGAGGCGCCCGGATCGGTATTCTGGCATCCAAAAGGCTGGACGCTTTTCCAGCTGCTCGAAAACTACATCCGGCGGCGGCAGGCCGAATTCGGCTTCCTCGAGGTGAATGCGCCGCAGCTCATGGATTCCTCGCTCTGGGTCGCCTCGGGCCACATGGCCACGTTCCGCGAGAACATGTTTCTCACCCAGCCGCGCGACGACGAGGAGCGTGTCTTCGTCGTCAAGCCGATGAACTGCCCCGGCCACATCCAGATCTTCAAGAACGGCCTCAAATCATACCGAGACCTGCCGTTCAAGGTCGCCGAATTCGGCAAGGTGCACCGTTTCGAGCCCTCCGGCGCGCTGCACGGGCTCATGCGCGTGCGCGCTTTCACCCAGGACGACGCGCATATCTTCATCACCCACGCACAGATCGCCGAGGAGGCGCTGAAACTCAACGACCAGATCCTGTCGATCTACGAGGACTTCGGCTTTTCCGACGTCACCATCAAGTTCTCCGATCGGCCGCAAAAGCGCATCGGCGACGACGCGGTATGGGACAAGGCGGAAGCCGCGCTGATGGCCGCGCTCGAGGCCTCCGGCCGACCGTGGACGCTCAACAAAGGCGAAGGCGCCTTCTACGGACCGAAGCTCGAATACGTCCTGCGCGACGCCATCGGCCGGGACTGGCAATGCGGCACCGTGCAGGTCGATCTCAACATGCCGGGACGGCTCGGCGCGTTCTATATCGACGAGCATTCCAACAAGGTCACGCCGGTCATGCTCCACCGCGCCATGTTCGGCTCGCTCGAGCGTTTCACCGGCATCCTGATCGAGCATTATGCCGGCCATCTGCCGCTGTGGCTTGCGCCGGTGCAGGCCGTCGTCGCGACCATCACCGAGGAAGCCGACGCCTATGCGGGCGAGGTCGCGGCGGCGGCGCGCAAAGCCGGCCTGCGCGTCGAGGTCGACCGGCGCAACGAGAAGATCAATTACAAGGTCCGCGAGCATTCGCTCGCGAAAACGCCCGTCCTGCTCGTCGTCGGCAAACGCGAGGCGACGGAGCGTACCGTCTCCGTGCGTCGTCTCGGCGGCGAGAAACAGGAGATCATGTCGCTCGACGCCGCACTCGGCGCGCTCGCGGACGAAGCGATGCCGCCCGACATCAGACGATCGCGGCGCGAGCCGCACCCGGGCGCGGCTGCGGCCCAGGCGAAGACGGGGCGGTGAATGACCGCCAGCCTTCCGGTGGGGACCCGATTGCAATCCCGGCTGCGGACGGGGCGCGCGGCGGGCACAGGGGCACGACCGGGAACGGATCACGCTTCAGCGCGCGCCCGCCGAACGCGCGAACAACGGCGCGTCGGCCGCCGCGCTGGTCTGGTCGAGTCTGTCGAGGAAACGCTCCGCCCAGTGCCTGATATCGTTTTCGATCAGCACGCGATAGTTGTGGGCGTGACGCTCGCGCCGTTCCGATAGCGGCATTGCCAACGCACGGTCGATGGCGATGGCGACGCCCTCGGGGTCGTAGGGATTGACGAGCAGCGCCGCCGTGCACTCATGCGCGGCGCCAGCAAAGCGCGACAGGATCAGCACGCCCGGGTTGTCCGGATTCTGCGCCGCGACATATTCCTTGGCCACCAGATTCATGCCGTCGCGCAACGGCGTCACCAACGCCACGCGCGCGGCCCGATAGAGACCGGCGAGCGCAGTCCGGTTGTGCGCCTTGTTGATATAGCGCAGCGGTGTCCATGAGGCTTCGCCGAAGGTCCCGTTGATGCGGCCGACCGCCTCGCCCACCTGCCGGGCCATGGCGGCATATTCGGGGATCGAACTACGGCTGCGCGGCGTGATCTGGATATAGGTCACCTTGCCGCGCCAGTCGGGAAAATTGGTGAGGAAGCGCTCGTACGCGCTCATGCGCTCGGCGATGCCCTTGGTGTAGTCCAGCCGGTCGACGCCGATGATGAGATCCCGGCCCGACAGGCTCTCGATCACCTCGCGCACGAAGCCCGAATCGATCGCCCGCCTCGCGAGTCGCGAGAAGGCTTCGGTCTCGACGCCGACGGGAAACACGCCGATCTCCACCATGCGCCCGTTGACCGCAAAGCGATCGGTCCCGAAGCGGTCGGTACCGATGCGGCGCAATTTGCACTCGTTGGCGAGATAACGGGAAAAATTGCTGGCGTCGGTCTCGGTTTGAAAGCCGATCAGATCGAAATGGCCGAGCGTCGGAATCAACCGTTCGTGGTTCGGCAAGGCGGTCAGGATTTCCGGCGGCGGACAGGGAACGTGGATGAAAAAGCCGATCCGGTTCTTGTGGCCGCGGTCGCGCAGCGCCTTGGCGAAAGGGATCAGGTGGTAATCGTGCACCCAGATCGTGTCGTCGGGCGTCAGCAGACGCTCCAAATTGCGCGCAAAGAACTCATTGACCCGCAGATAGCCGCCGAGATCGCGGCGGCTGAACTCGGCGAGATCGAGCCGATAATGAAGGATCGGCCACAATACCCGGTTGGCGAAGCCGTTGTAGAATTCCTCGTAGTCATCCTTGCGCAGGTCGACGGTGACATAGGCGATATTGTCCTGCTGTATGGTGCGCGGCGGCGCGGGCTCCTCGGCGATGCGACCGCTCCAGCCGAACCAAATTCCGCCGCGGCGACGCAAGGCGGCGCGTATGGCCACTTCCAGGCCGCCCGCGCGCGCGCTTCCGTCCGGAACACCGACCCTGTTGGAAACGACGACCAGCCTCGACACGTCGACCTTTCTCAACGACGTCAAGGGGTCCTCGTCCTCAAATCGGATGTGACCCAATGCACCGCAATTCCCCTCGCCGGTTTGCACGACCGGCCATGTCATCTCCAGTCCCGGGATTATTTCCGGCATTCGTTCATTCTCCCGCAATTTTTGCAATCCCGTGGGCAATCGGCAATGCGTGATGCGATAGAATGCCGCCTCGGCCCCGCGGCGGTCATGGAACAACGCGCGAAGGCCGGGGAAGTTTCGCATTGTCGAGGCGGCAGCGATGCGCCGCAGGATCAGACCCGATGCGCCAGATTTTGCAGCGCCGAACGCAGCGCCGCGGGCGTGTCGAAGACGCCGGCAACCCCGGGAAGCGGCCGTGCCACGGAAAATCCGATGCCGCCGAGTGCGGGCAGGACCGCAAACACCGATTCATCGGTGATGTCGTCGCCGACGAATACCGGCCGCCGGCCCGCGAATGGCGGCTCGCCCGCCAGACGGCGCACCGCCTCTCCCTTGCTGATGCCCGGCCGTTTCACCTCGAGCACCGCCTTGCCGGGGAGCACCTCGAGGATCTCTCCGGGAAAGTCCGCCCGGACCGCCTCGATGAAGCGCCTCAGGCGCGGTTCGGCGCCCGGTGCCTTGCGGTAATGCAGCGCCATAGAGAAACGCTTGTCTTCGATCACGATGCCGGCCGCCAAGCCTTCGGCCTCGCGCAGCACGCGGCGCAGGCGCTCCGGCAGGGGTTCGGTCGTGGCGATGATCCTGCCGCGACCCGATCTGATCTCGGCACCGTGGCTGCCGATCGCCGGCACCACCAGGGGCGCGAACAGGCGGTCCAGGTCGGCGATCGTGCGTCCGCTCACGAGCGCGAGCGCGCCGCCCACCCGCGCCGCAAGAATCCCCAGGGTCCGCCGCAGCTCGGGCGGCACCTCGACGGCGTCGGGTTGCGGCGCGATATCGAGCAGCGTGCCGTCGACGTCGAGCAGGAACGCAACCCCGTCCAAATCGAGCCTGCCGAAGGCGGCGACGGCTGCAGACGCGCTCCTCACCGCGCCAGCACCTCGACGTCCCCGTCGACGCCCGCGACGACCTTGAACTCCCGCTCGAAAACCCTGCCCTCATTGCGTGCGATCGCCCGATATTCGCCTTCCGCCAGGATCACGCGCGGAAAGGCTCCGAGCGCCTCCTTGATCACGTCGCCGCCGGGCGTGAGCACGGACCATGCGGTGTTGGCGAGCGCCTCGCCGCCCTTTTCGGTCACGAGCTTGAGCGTGATCGCCGCCGCGCGATGATTGACGGTGATGTCCGTGAGCTTGCCGGCCTGGACGCGAATGTCGGAGCGCACCACCGCATTGGCGTCGCCGTAGTTGGAAATCACGTAATAGGTCCCCTCCGGCACCACCAGCACGTTGCCCGTCAATAGGTGCTCGGCAATGGGTCGCCGGTCGCCCGGCTCGAACTGGCTGCCCTTGTAGACCTCGAAGGAAATCTGCCCCGCCGGGATGCGCGCGTCGCCGACGCGACCCTCGAGGCGGAGTCCGCCGGCGGGAAGATCGAACACTTCGTGCACGGTCGGACCGGACAAGGTGACCGGCTTGACCGCGGTCGCAAGCCCGAAACCGACATACACGATATATTCGCCCGAGGGCAGGATCAGCGTCGGGTTCGGCGATCTCTCTTCCTTGATGAGCCGGAAATTGCCCTTGGCGTCGGGTTTGGCGGCATAGACCCGCCAGATGAGGCCGCCGGGAATGAGCGGCAGATCCTTGCCGAAACGGGCGGACAGAGCGAGGGCGACATGGCCCGCGGGCACCATCGGAATGTCGCGCGACGAGCCCCCCGGAAACACGACCAGCGGCGCGTTCGGCAGCGCGTGCAACGCCGTGCCGGGGGAGAGGAGATTGCTGCGGGTCTCGGAATTCGGCGCGCTCAATCCGCCCGAGGGCGGCGTGGAAAACAGCCCGCTCTGCCCGCGCGCCTGCGGCACGAGCGCGAGTGCCAGGGCAATCACCGCGCCGAGCGCCCGTTGCGCCGTGTTGAGATTCATCGCCGAGCCTTTTCCAAAGTGGATTCCGACGGGACCGAATCGGCACCGCCATGGCGCGCGCCCCGCAAGCGGCGACGAAACAATCCGGGCAAGCCTCTTGCTCCGCCCGCCCGCTGTTCGGGCCCGCCGTGACGGAGCAGCCCGGATTGCTTGGCCGCCCTCGCAAGGCACTCGCAATGGCCGCCCTCGCAAGGCACTCGCAATGACGGGCCGATGGTACCGCAATCCGCTCCAGCGGGGCTGTTTTCCGCCGAAATCGCGGCGATTTCAAGCCGACGGCCTCTTGGGCGGCCGGTGCGGCCGTGCTAGGCGCTG
>JADGGK010000033.1 GCA_019689975.1 Pseudolabrys sp. | reverse complement strand
GGCCTTCAGGGGTAAGAACGCGGGCAATCATTTCGCAGCTCCAAGCCCCGTCGGCGCCGTCAATGCGATAGAGATTGTACCCGGCGGGATGGCGGGTGGTAAGCGGCGACGCTGATGCGGAGGCCACCCCCACCGCAGGCACGCGGGTATCCTGCGGTCCGTCGAGCCAGTTCAGCATCGGCTTGTGATCATGGCCGTGCAGCAGCAGCTCGGCGCCCTCGGCCGCGATCGCCCGCTTGAGCAGGGCGGCGTCTATCAACCGCTTGTGCCGAGCAGCCTCGCTTGCGGGCGGATGATGAATCAAAACCACGCGGAATCGGCCCTCCTTTCTGAGCTGTCTGAGTCGTTCGGCGAGTGCCGCGATCTGCGCCTCGCCGAGATAGCCGGTGGCCATGCCGAGACCCGTCGGCACGCCGGAGGAAAGGCCAATAAGGCCGAGCAGGCCGCGCCGTCGAATATATGGAAATTGGGCGGAGCCTTCGTCGCCGCTCATGAATGCGCTGAAGGTTCGTGCGGCTTGGCGTGCGCCATCGGCCACATAGGCGTCGTGATTGCCGGGCACGAAGCTCACGCCGTCGGGCGGGCCAAGCTCCGCAAGCCATGCTGCGCCGGGCGGGAACTCGGCTGCCGCCGCGATATTGACGATGTCCCCGGTCACGGCGACGTGGTCGGCGCGTTGCGCTTTCAGGTCCGCGGTGAGCAGGTCGAGGGATGTGCGGTCGTGGAGGAAGCGCCGGTTCCGCCGCCAGTTGATATAGCCGGTAAGGCGCTTGCCGCACAGCTCCGACAGGCGTGGCGGCGGAAGCGGCGCAAGGTGCGGATCGGAAAGGTGGGCAAGGAGGAACGACATGAACGGCTTCCTCGCGCCGACTCGTGTCGGCGGCTGTTGCGCTCCTTGTCATCGCGGTGAACGGGACGGTGCGGACGGGCCGTTCGCCCGCGCCGGCAATGGCCGTTGCCGATCACGAACTGCCGATGAAGATCCCGGCCAGGAATACCAGCACGCCGCCGACCACGACCTGGAATGCGGCCTGCAAGAACGGTGTATCCATGAAGCGGGTGCGAATCCAGGAAATGGCGGCAAGTTCGGCTGCGACCACGCCCACGGAGACCGAGGTGGCGGTGTAAAAATGCGGAATGAGATAGGGGACGGTATGGCCGAGCCCGCCGATCGCCGTCATCAGGCCGCAGACCGTGCCGCGCAACAACGGCGCGCCGCGACCAGTCAGCGACCCGTCGTCGGACAGGGCTTCGGCAAATCCCATGGAGATTCCCGCGCCCACGGACGCGGCAAGCCCGACCAGAAAGGTCGCCCAGGTATCGTGAGTGGCAAATGCCGCCGCGAACAAGGGTGCGAGCGTCGACACCGATCCATCCATGAGGCCGACGAGCCCCGGTTGGACATATTGGAGCACGAACATGCGGCGCGCGGTTTCATCCTCCTTGGCCCGCGCACCGCTGGTGAGAATCTCCTGGCTGAGCCTGTGGGCCAGGCTTTCATGGCCGGCCTCGGCCTCGGCGAGCTCTATCAGGAGCTTGCGTACCGATGCATCGCGGGCATTCGCGGCCGCCTTGCGGTAATAGCGCTCGGCTTCGAATTCCATGTTCTCGGCGAATTTGCGCACCTCCTCCAGCCCCAGCGGCCGCATCAGCCACAGCGGCTGCTTGGGACGCAGGAAACCCTGCACGTCCTGCCGACGGATGAGCGGCAGGTATTCGCCGAACTTCCGGCGATAGAGGTCGTATAGCATCGTGCGGTGATGCACTTCCTCTTCTGCCATTTCGTCAAAGACTTTTGCCGAAGCCGGAAACTGCTGGCGCAGACCTTCGGCAAAGCCGCGATAAATGCGGCTGTCCTCCTCTTCGTTGGTGATGGCGAGCGCCAGCACCTCCTGCTCGGTCAAATCGGAAAAGCGCTTCACGCCAGTCTCTCGCAATGAAACTTCCCTGCACGATATATATTAGAATGTTTCTAAACAGGAAAGAGGTCGGATCGGCAGTTTTCCAACGACGCACGGAAGCTTAAACAGCTTCGGACAGGGTCCTGCCATGATGTCCGTCCGCCTGCGCCGCGCGCTCTGGCCGATCGCATCGCGGCTTGCGCATATCTACTGGCGTTTTTCGCGACCGGCGACGCTCGGGGTGCGCGCCATGGTGATCGACGGGCAGGGTCGGCTATTCCTGGTCAAGCACTCCTATGTCGAGGGCTGGCATCTGCCCGGTGGAGGCGTGGAGACGGGTGAAACCGTCTTCGATGCGTTGGCGCGCGAGCTTGCGGAGGAGGGCAATATTGAGCTGACCGCGGCGCCGCGGCTCTATGGAATCTATTTCAACAAACGCGTTTCACGCCGCGATCACGTTGTCCTCTTTGTCGTCCGCGACTTCCTTCAGTCTGCGCCGCCGAAGCCAGGTCACGAGATCGTCGCCCACGGTTTCTTCATGCCGGATGCCTTGCCGGAAGATACGAGTCGTGCGACGCGCGCACGCATCGCCGAGGTCTTCGGAGGCGCGGCGGTGAGCGAACTGTGGTGAGGCCAGTGGTCCCACCCGCGCCCATGCGACAAATTGACATAACGGATTCTCGGGCAGCGTTGGCTCACCCGAACCGATCGCGGTCGTGCGGGGCCGAGAAATCGAGTTGCGGACCGATCGGAACGATGCCGGTCGGATTTACATGACGTTGGCTGCCGTAATAATGCCGCTTGATATGCGCGAGGCTCACGGTCTCGGCGATACCGGGCTGCTGGTAGAGGTCGCGCAGATAATTCGACAGGCTGGGATATTCGTAGATGTGTCGCCAGTTGCATTTGAAATGCGAATAATAGACGGCGTCGAAGCGCACCAGGGTAGGGAATAGGCGCCAGTCTGCCTCGGTGATCACATTGCCAACCAAATATCGTTGTCGTGACAGGATCCGTTCGATCTCGTCGAGCGCGTCAAACAGGTTACGAAACGCCTCTTCATAGGCCGCTTGGGTCGTGGCAAAGCCGGCGCGATAGACGCCGTTATTGATATTGGTATAGACGAAATTGTTGATTCGATCGATTTCCGCCCGCAGTCCGGGGGGATAATAATCGGTACGAACGTCGGTTAAAGCATCGAATGCGGAATTGAACATACGGATGATTTCGGACGATTCGTTATTGACGATCGTCTTCCGTTCTTTGTCCCACAACACAGGCACGCTGACACGGCCCGTGTATTTCGGATTCGCGAGAAGATAGATCTCCGAAAGCTTGCTCATGCCGTTGGCGGTATCGCCGGTGGAACCCTCGGCGGTTTTGAAGGTCCAGCCGTCTTCCAGCATGTCGGGCGACACGATCGACATCGAGATAATGTCGTCGAGTTTTTTGAGCTTGCGAAAGATGACGGTGCGATGCGCCCAGGGACACGCGAGCGAGACGTAGAGATGATAGCGCCCGGCTTGTGCGGCAAAGCCACCCGCGCCGGAAGGTCCCGGGCTGCCATCCGGGGTCACCCAGTTGCGGAACTGGGCGGCGGGGCGAATGAAGTGGCCGTCCTTCGTGCGCGGGCCGTCCGGTTGCCAAACGCCATCGACGAGAAGTCCCATTGCAGACTCCGTTTTTCTGCCCAGCAGGTGGGCATAGGCAAGAGACAATCAATCGCTTTGGTCAAGGCCGGGCGTGATGACCGGTTTACGGCCGGGCGCGACCGCTTGCGTGGGCTCGGAGGGATTTGAGACGGATGGGATAAAGGGAGGGATTGTTCGACGCTCGGGTTGACGGGACTCGAAACCGAGGAGAACCGCACGGCAGGTTGTTGGGCTTGCCCCTGCCGCATGTTCCGAACCGGCAAGCTTGCATCGCCGATCGCGGCGAGGTCCGCACCTAACGAAACCGCGATCAGCCGGACCGCGGTCGCACGCTGGCGGCACGCGATACCGTTCGCGCTGCCGGGCAAGGACAGCGCGTGGGATGGACATGGCGGGGCGGGCCTTGCAGGGGTCACGCCGGCCAAGCGGCGGGGCGGACTTCGCCGCGCGCCGCGCCAGCGGCACCGCAAGGACGGGATCGCTTCGTCGCCCCTTGCGCGGCTCCCCGCAATCACGGCCGCGCCGTCGAACGCGCGTAGAGCTCATGGCGCTACACATTCCATGCCGGTCACGATCCGCCGCACCGCCTCGATCGCCTCGCCTCGACGAGCTTGTCGACGCCTTCGCTCACCGCCACACCCACGACCGAGCCCACGGCGCCCTTGGCGCAAGGACACCCAGCGAGTATCTCACCCGGACCAGGCAGGAGGCCCGGCCGTCTCATAGGGGCTGATCCCGGATAGCATTTGGACCATGAGCAAGCTTTCCCTGACGATCCTGCCGGAAACCCTCGACGATGCGCCTGCCATCGAGCGGCTCCACGAGCGGACATTCGGGCCGGGACGCTATGCGCGGAGCGCCTATCGCATCCGCGAGGGACGCACGCATTCGCTCGACCTCTCTTTTACCGCCCGTATCGGCACGCTGCTCGTGGGCTCGGTACGGCTCACGCCGATCCGCATCGGCGATGCCAAAGCCCTGCTGCTCGGCCCGTTGACCGTCGAGCCGCCGTTCCGTTCGCACGGGATCGGTTCAGCACTGGTTGCTCGTGCATTGGCCGAAGCGAAAGCCAAGGGACACGCCCTCGTCGTGCTGGTGGGAGACGAGCCCTACTACCGCAAGGCCGGCTTCGCTCCGATCCCCAAAGGACGCGTCAGAATGCCGGGGCCCGTCGACCCGGCACGGCTTCTGGTCGTAGAACTCGTCCCCGGAGCATTTGAAGGCGTGAGCGGCATGATCCGTGCCGATTGGGAATAGATTGCATCGCCCGCGACGCGGACAGGATCGGGCAACGCGGTGCCCGCTGCCGCGGTGCGGCCAACCTCATTCCCGCGTCGGCTCGGCCGGCGGGTCATGGACAAGACAGGCGAGATCAGGGAAGGTCGGCCGGACTTCGTCATTTTTGGAGTGATCGGAATGCCTTTCCCCCGGGCCTCACAGGCTCTCAGCCGGTTCATCGTGTTGGATTTGACGCGGGTGCGCGCCGGTCCGACCTGCGTCCGCCAGCTTGCCGACTGGGGCGCCAATGTCATCAAGATCGAGACCCCGCCGCATCTCGAAAAAGGGGAGGGACCGGGCGGTCCCCGTCACAATGCAGATTTCCAGAACCTGCATCGCAACAAGCGCAGCATGACGCTCGACCTGAAGTCTCCGCGCGGGATCGCCGTGTTCCGTCGCATGGTCGAAAGGGCCGACGTGGTGGTCGAAAACTACCGACCCGACGTCAAGCGGCGCCTTGGCATCGATTATGACAGCCTCAAGGCGATCAACAAGCGCATCATCCTTGCGAGCATTTCCGGATTTGGTCAGGACGGTCCCTACCGCGATCGACCGGGATTCGATCAGATCGCGCAGGGAATGGGTGGGCTGATGTCGATCACCGGCCTGCCGGGACAGGGTCCAGTACGCGTCGGCATTCCCGTTGCCGATCTGTCGGCCGGACTTTTTTGTGCACTCGGCATCCTGACGGCCTTGCTCGAACGCGAGGTTTCGGGGGAGGGGCAATGGGTTGCGACTTCGCTGCTGCAGGCGCAAATCTTCATGCTCGATTTTCAGGCCGCGCGCTGGCTGCAAATGGGCGAGGTGGCCAAGCAGGCGGGAAACAACCATCCGACAAGCATTCCGACCGGCGTTTTCAAGACCAAGGACGGTCACATCAACATCGCCTCGACCGGCCAGGTGATGTGGGAGAGACTGTGCCATGCACTTGGTGCTCCCGAGCTGATCCATCACCCCGACTACAAAAGCGGCGAATTGCGCTCCAAGAATCGCGACGCGCTCAACAGTGAAATCGAGAAAAGAACGATAACGCGGCCGAGCGCAGATTGGATCGAGGTTCTTAACGCGGCAGGGGTGCCATGCGGGCCGATCTATTCGATCGATCAGGTTTTTGCCGACCCGCAGGTGAAACACCTCGGCATCGCGCAGAGTGCGACCCGTCCGGATGGGAGTGAACAGGTCTTCGTCGGCCAGCCGTTCACGCTTTCCCGCACCCCCGCCAAGATCGTGGCCACGCCACCGGAGATCGGTGAGCACACCGACGAAGTACTCAAGGAATTCGGGTTTGCCGAGAGCGAAATCGCCGCGTTGCATCAGGCCAAAGTGGTCTAAGGAGTTGGAAATGAACGAGCAAAAGACAAACCAGAAGATGCGGGCTCAAAAAGAGGGAGGGGTTGGCTATCTCATTTTCAACAATCCGGAAAGGCACAATGCGGTGTCGCTGGAGATGTGGCAGACCGCGTCCGAAATGCTGGCCGAATTTGCCGCCGATCCATCGATCCGCGTCGTGGTGCTTACTGGGGCGGGCGGCAAGGCGTTCGTGTCGGGCGCGGATATCTCCAAGTTCGAAAGCGAGCGCTCCAGCAAGGAGGCGATCGACCGTTACAACGAGGCGGTCGATCGCGCCAACACCGCCGTCTATGACTTCCCCAAGCCGACAATCGCGATGATCCGCGGCTATTGCATCGGCGGCGGCGTGGGCCTCGCCTTGTGTTGCGATCTGCGCATCTGCTCGGACAATTCCAAATTCGGCGTGCCGGCGGCCAAGCTCGGTCTCGGCTATGGTTTCAAGGGAATCAAAAGGCTGGTCGACGTTGTCGGACCGTCGTTCGCCAAGGAGATATTCTTCACCGCGCGCCAGTTTACCGCCGCCGAGGCCCTGCAGATGGGTCTGGTGAACCGGGTGCTGCCCGATGCAGAGCTCGAGACATTCGTCAAGGATTACGCCGACACGATCAGCGGCAATGCGCCTCTCACCGTCAATTCAGTGAAATTTATTGTGGGTGAGGTGCTCAAAGACGAAGGTCAGCGCGACATGAAAAAATGCGCCGACCTGGTAGCGCAATGCTTCGCCTCCAACGACTATGTCGAAGGGCGCAAGGCATTTATGGAAAAACGCAAACCCCGTTTCACGGGTTCATAACCGACAACAGGCGCAGGCGCCGGTGTTAATGTCAGCGGCAGGCGGCAGCGCTGCCATGTGCATTGAAGGGAGGGGCTGGTGGCGTCGGTGGAGTTGCAGCGTTTGACCAAGCGATATGGCGGCGTGGCCGTCGTCGATAACGTTTCGCTCGTTATCGAGCACGGGCATCTTGTCTGCCTCCTCGGTCCTTCGGGTTGCGGCAAAACCACGACGCTGCGCCTCATTGCCGGCTTTGTCGAGCCGAGCGAGGGCGAGATTCGCGTCGGCGACAGGCTCGTTTCCTCGCCGGCGCAGACATTGCCGCCCGAGCGACGCAACATGTCGATGATCTTCCAGAGCTATGCCCTGTGGCCTCATATGACGGTGGCTGAGAACATCATCTACGGCCTGAAGCTGCGCAAGCTTGACCGAGCGACCATTGGCAAGAAGCTTGAGGCGATACTCGCAAGCACGCGGCTGACGTCCCTGGCCGAGCGTTATCCCGGCGAACTCTCCGGTGGGCAGCAGCAGCGCGTGGCACTCGCTCGCGCGCTCATCGTCGAGCCGGAGACATTGCTGCTTGACGAGCCGCTTTCCAATCTGGACGCGAATCTACGCGAGGAGATGCGCTTCGAAGTCCGGCGGCTGCACGACACCTATCGTTATACGACGGTCTACGTCACCCATGACCAATCGGAGGCAATGACAACCGCCGACCTCATCGCAGTCATGAATGCGGGCAGGATCGAGCAGGTAGGCTCGCCTGAGGAGATCTATAATCACCCGCGATCGGAATTCGTGGCGCGCTTCATCGGCTCGAGCAATGTCATCAAAGGCATCGGGCTTGATGCGGAGCACGTTGAATTTTCGGGCGTTCCGTTAAGGTGCGCGGGCGAACCGATCCGACCCGGCGCATCCGTCCCGGTATCGATCCGTCCTCACGACATTGCGATCTCGGCGACGGAGCCAGCGGTGCACGAAAACGTGGTGAGCGCGATCGTGATGCGCGGGGCCTTCCTCGGCGGCCATCGCGATTATATGGTTGAGACAAAAGACGGCACGCAACTGCGCGTTGTCACCTCGGCGGCCGAAAGGCTTGCTGAGGGCAGCACGGTATGGCTGCGGCTGCCGCCGCAACGGTGCCGGGCATTGACGGGCTGATCGCCATCGGAGCGAGGATAGGACACTACGGGAGGACACGCCGATGAGAAACAGAGGAGCGAAGTTAACGCGTCGGAAAGTTCTGGTCGGTGCGAGCGCTTTCGGCCTCGCCGGAAGCTTCGCCACCCGCGTATTGTCGGCAGCGCCGCCGGCCAGTGCGGTCACGCCGGAGCTGATCGCCGCGGCCAAGAAGGAGGGCAAGGTCGTCTGGTACACCTCCGTTGACCTCAAGCTCTCAGAGCAGATCGGCAAGGCGTTCGAAGCCAAATATCCGGGTGTGGCCTGCAAGGTCGAACGCACGGGCGCGGAACGCCTGTTGCAGCGCATCGGGCAGGAATATGCCGCAAACGTGCACGCCGTCGATGTGGTCAATTCGTCCGACGCTTCGCACCTCATCTATTGGAAGGAACAGGGCCTGCTCGCGCCCTACGTGCCGGAAGACGTCGCCAAATTCTATCCGCCCGAGCACAAGGATCCGGACGGCATGTTCGCGAGCTTCCGGGTGTTTCTCAGCATCATTGCCTACAATACCAATCTCGTGAAAAAAGAGGAGGCGCCGCGCGGCTTTGCCGATCTGCTCGATCCGAAATGGAAGGGCAAAATCGTCAAGGCCCATCCCGGCTATAGCGGCACCATCATGACCGCGACTTACCAGATCGCGCATGAACTCGGTTGGAGTTATTTTGAGAAGCTTGCGCGGCAGAACGTCCTGCAGGTGCAGTCGGCTGCCGATCCGCCCAAGAAACTCGCACTCGGCGAAAGGGCGGTCCAGGCTGACGGCGTGGAATATTTGATTCTGAAGGAAAAGGAGAGCGGGCAACCGGTCGAGCCGGTTTATGCGACCGAGGGGACGCCGATCATCGTCGGACCGAACGGCGTGTTCAAGGCGGCGCCCAATCCGAACGCGGCGCGGCTGTTCCAGAGTTTCTGCTTCTCTCCGGAGTGTCAGCAGCTCTGCATCGACATCGGCGGACTCCGTTCCGTGCATCCGCAAGCCAAGGAGCATCCGGGCCGCACGCCGCTCAGCCAGATCAAGCTGATGAAGGACGATCCGGCGGCCGTTTTAAAGCAGGGCGAAGAGATCAAGGCGCGCTACGTCAAGATCTTCCACGTCTAATGCCCGATCGTAAACCCGGCCTGGTCGTGTCCCCGCATGCCGTTAAGGCAGGCCCTGCCGCGCCCGGCTTGCACCGTCGTCGCGTGCGAACCGGGCCGCGCCGATGCGGCGATTAATGGGACCGGGTAGGTCGTACCATGACCGCGCTCGCCTCCTCCGCGCCCGCCGAAAGACGGCGTTTCGCCGTCGACCTGTCATTGCCGGTGCTGCTATTGTTTGCGACGGTGCTTTGCCTGCTGATCGCGCTACCGTTGTCGTGGCTGCTCATCTATGCGTTCAGCGACAAGAATGGTGCCATCACTCTTGAAAATTTCCACCGACTTCTTTCTGATGCCGCATATCTTGATCCGCTACTCGTTACTTTCGCGCTCGCATCGCTGTCCGCGTTGATCGCGTGTGTCGTGGCCGCGCCAATGGCATGGCTAGTGGCGCGTACCGACATGCCGCTGCGCCGCACGGTACGCCTGTTGGTCACCGCCTCGTTCGTGACTCCCCCTTTTCTCGGTGCCATCGCTTGGGAGCTGCTTGCCGCACCTAACAGCGGACTGCTCAATCAACTGTACCGCGAGTTGGCCGGCTTGCCCGAGGACGCGTATCTATTGAATATTTACAGCTTCGCGGGGCTCGTTTTCGTTGTCAGTTGTTACACCTTCCCATATGTGTTCGTACTGGTCGCCAATGCGCTCGATCGCACGCCGGGCGATCTCGAAGATGCCTCCGCCATTCTCGGTGCCAAGACCTGGCATACCGCATGGCGAGTCACCCTGCCGCTCGCCCTGCCGGCAATGCTCGCCGGCGCGCTGGTTGCGTTCCTGCAGGCAATGACGCTGTTCGGTTCGCCGGCCATCCTGGCCATGCCGGCCGGGTTTCATACCATGACCACAAAAATCTGGAGTCTGTTCCAGTTCCCCCCTAGGCCGGAACTCGCCGCCGCCGCGTCGCTGCCATTGCTAATTCTCACGGTTATTCTGCTGCGTGCGGAAAATAACGTGCTCGGCCGCCGCAGCTATGCGGTTGTCGGCGCGCGCAACAGCGAGCCGCGCGTCATTAGACTCGGCGTCTGGCGTTGGGTGATGCTAGCATGTGCCCTGGCGGTGCTGACATGCCCGGTCTTTCTTCCCTATTTCGCGCTGCTCAACGCGTCCTTTTCGCGAGTCGCTTCCCACCTCGTCTGGTTTGACAACTTCACGCTGCAAAATATTCGCTTCGTGTTCCATGAGTTGTCGGCGACGCAGCTTGCGTTACGCAACACGTTTGTTCTCGGTTCACTCGCCGCGACCATCGGCACCATCCTCGCGCTGGTAATTGCTTATGTTACGGCGCGGCAGGCGGTTGTCGGGCATCGTCTGCTCGGTTTCCTTGCCACGGCGCCGGTTGCAATTCCCGGGATCGTGTTGGGGGTGGGACTTTTCTTCAGCTACGCGCGCCCGCCGTTTCTGCTTTACGGTACCCTGTGGATCCTGCTCATTGCGTTCCTCACGCTAAGTCTGCCGGCCGCTTATCAACAATTGCAGTCGGCGTTCCGCGCCGTTCATCCCGAGCTTGAAGACGCAAGCCGCATCCTCGGTGCGACACGTCTGCGCACGCTCTGGAAGATCACCACGCCGCTTCTCCGCAATAACGTGATCGCAACATGGTGTTTCATTTTTGTCGCTGTGATCCGCGAACTCTCAGCGGCCATCATGTTGTTCACGTCCGAAACCAAGGTTCTTTCCGTGCTGATCTACGATCTCAACGAAAGCGGCGACCTCGCCGCGATTGCGGTGCTTGGTCTGCTGATGCTGGTCATCACGTTCTGCATCGTCGCGCTCGCCAACAGCCTTCGGTTCGGCGGGCGCCGCTTGCCACGAGCAGGTTGATTGCGTGAGCAATGATCGCCGCGAAGCGTCGGTGGCCGAACGGCTGGCCCTGCAGATAGGCGCACTCTACGGGAGAGCGCTGCCGGAGACGCTGCGGCGCAAGTGCGAAGATTTGCTCATCGACGTGGTCGGACTCTGCGTGGCCGCGCGGCGTGAGAAATATGTCCAGGCGGCACTCGCGGGTTTCGATGAGCCGGGACCGTGCACCGTGATCGGTCATGCCGGGGGGATGAGCGCCGCCGGCGCCGCCTTCGTCAACGGCACGGCGGCTCACGGCGAGGATTTTGACGATACCTTCGAAGGCGGACCGGTGCATGCCGGCGCGGTCATTGTACCGGCGGTGCTCGCGGCCTGCGAACGTGAACAGCGCCACGGCACCGCCGCGCTGCTTGGCATTGCGGTCGGGGCCGAGGTGATGTGCCGGCTTTCCACGGTCGTTCCCAAGGCGGTGCATCAGGCAGGTTTCCATCCCACGGCGGTGTTCGGTGCAATGGGCGCGGCTGCGGGTGTCAGTGCGGCACTTGCTCTCCCTTCAAGACAGATCGTCGATGCGCTCGGAATTGCGGCCAGCATGGCGTCCGGCATCATCGAGTATCTTGCCGACGGAAGTTGGACGAAGCGGATGCATCCTGGATGGGCGGCGCAATCGGGCTACCGCGCAGCCCTCCTCGCACGCGCCGGATTCGTCGGGCCGCGCACCGTCCTCGAGGGCAAGCACGGGCTGTTCCACGCTTTTGCACGCACGACGGCAGGCAATTTTGCGGTGCTCGAGGATTTCGGCACACGCTGGGTCACCGAGACGCTGGCGTTCAAGCCCTATCCCTGCGGAACCATGGCCCATCCCTATATCGATTGCGCAAGGCGCCTCGCGGCGCGTGGAATCGGGCCGAGAGACGTGAAAGAACTCGTGTGCCTCGTGGCAGAAGGTACGGTGCATCGGCTATGGGAGCCTTTGGCGATCAAGCGGCGGCCGCCCAACGCCTATGCCGCTAAATTCTCCACGCCCTATCTCATCGCATGCGGTTTCGTGCGCGGCAGCGTCGGCCTTGACGCCTTTACCGACGATGCAGTGCAGGATCCGGAAGTGCTCACGCTTGCCACCAAGGTGAGCTATGTGATTGATCCAGATAATCCCTATCCTAGGTCGTTCACGGGCCATGTTCGCGCCGTACTCCGCGATGGCACCGTCCTCGAGGAACGGCAGCCGTTTTTCCGAGGCGGGGCACATGACCCGCTCACACGCGCCGACATCGAAGCAAAATTCAGGTTGAACGCGCGCCACGGCGGCTGGGACGATCGGCGCAGCAAGGCCGTACTCGCATACGTGACGAGGCTCTTCGAGAGCAGGATCGATCTCAAGGAATTACGGGGATGAGTGACAAAGAACTTGCCGGCAAGGTTGCGGTTGTCACCGGCGCGGGTCGCAATATCGGGCGCGCAATTGCTTTGGCTCTGGCGGAGGCCGGGGCGACGGTGGTGGTGAATGCGCGTGCCAATCGAGCCGAGGCGGATGCCGTCGTCGCCGAAATCGTCAACAAAGGCGGCAGCGCCTTGACTCAGCTCGGAGACGTAGCCGATCCCGGAACGGCGGAGGCTCTTGCCGCCCTCGCCGCGTCGCGTCTGAAGCGTATCGACATCCTGGTCAACAACGCCGCGCTTCGCAACGAAAAACCGATCGACGAGATGAGCTACGCCGACTGGCGGGCCGTGCTTGCCGTCACCTTAGACGGCGCCTTTCACTGCAGCAAGGCATGCTTGCCGTGGCTCAAAAGGAATGGCGGCACGATCGTGAACATCGGCGGCATGAGCGCGCATATCGGCTCTTCCGGTCGTGTCCACGTCATGACCGCCAAGGCCGGTATAGTCGGCTTTACTCGTGGCCTCGCGCATGACCTTGCCGGCGACAATATCACCGTCAATTGCGTGGTGCCTGGCGCCGTGGCTACCGCGCGACTGGCCGGAACGGTGAAGCCGGCGCATCATCTCACCCACGGCGCGATTCTTGGCAGGCGGGGCAGCCCGGGCGATGTCGCGGCCCTGGTGCGGTTCCTGGCCGGTCCGGGAGGGCGTTTCATTACCGGTCAAACGATCCATATCAATGGCGGCGCATATCACGGATCGTAGCGCGTCACCGAATAATCCCGGTGACGATCCGGGCACGAAAGTGCTAATCCAGCGCTGACCTATGTCGTGGAGGTTCGCATGTATACCGATCTCAAGCTGTTCATCGACGGCAAGTGGCTCGACGGGCAGGGTCGCGAGGGCGAGGATGTCATCAATCCAGCGAACGGCAAGGTGCTCGGACATCTTCCTCACGCGACGACGGCCGATCTCGATGCCGCGCTGGCGGCAGCGGAAAAAGGTTTCGCAGTGTGGAAGTCGACCTCGGCCTACGACCGTTCCAAGATACTGAGGAAGGCGGCCGATCTGCTACGCGAACGGCACGAGCATATTTCGCGCGTGCAGACGCAGGAACAAGGGAAGATTTACGCGGAATCGCGCGCCGAAGTGCTGACTTCTGCCGACATCATCGACTGGTATGCGGAAGAAGGTCGCAGGGCCTATGGTCGGATTGTGCCCGGGCGGCAGAAGGGCGTGCGGCAGCTCGTCTTGCAGGAGCCTGTCGGCGTCGTCGCCGCATTCACGCCCTGGAATTTTCCCACGCTCACGCCAGTGCGCAAGATCGCCGGGGCGCTCGCGGCCGGCTGCTCCGTCATTATCAAGGCTTCGGAAGAGACGCCCGGCGGCTGCATCGAGCTCGTCCGATGCTTTGCCGACGCCGGTCTGCCGGCGGGCGTGCTGAATCTGGTGTTCGGCGTGCCGGCAAGGGTATCGGAGCACCTGATCCCGTCCAAGGCGGTCAAAAAAATCTCCTTCACTGGCTCGATTCCGGTGGGCAAACATTTGGCGGGTCTGGCGGCCAAGGGCATGAAGAAGGTCACCATGGAGCTTGGCGGCCATTCGCCGGTCGTGGTTTTTGCCGATGCTGACGCGGAAAAGACGGCTGACACGATTGCGGCCTTCAAGTATCGCAACGCCGGACAGGTCTGCATCTCGCCGACCCGTTTCTACGTGCAGGAGCAGAGCTACAACAGATTCCTTGCGCGCTTCACCGAGTATGCCAAGGCGATCAAGCTCGGCGATGGGCTGGACAGGGGAACTACCATGGGGCCGCTTGCCAATGCACGTCGGCTCGATGCCATGGAGGCATTCGTCAACGATGCCAAGAATCGCGGCGGAAAGATCGTCACGGGCGGATCACGCCACGGCAATCAAGGCTTTTTCTTCCAGCCGACCGTCATCACCGACGTGCCCGACGACGCCAAGATCATGACCGAGGAGCCGTTTGGGCCGGTGGCACCGATCGTTCCGTTCAAGACCTTTGACGAGGTGGTCGAACGCGCCAATTCCTTGCCCTACGGGCTTGCCGCTTATGCATTTACCTCCTCCGGCGCGACCGCGACCGCGATCGGCGACGCTCTGCAGGCAGGAATGGTAGGAATCAACAGCGTCGCGATTTCCACGCCGGAGACTCCATTCGGAGGCGTCAAAGAAAGCGGCTATGGTTCGGAAGGCGGCATCGAAGGGCTCGAAGCCTATACCAACGTAAAATTCATTTCCCAGGCGTGAGATGCGCGATGCCGCCTTGTGGCGCCATAACGGGCATGCCGGGGCCTGGTTGCGCAGGCCTCGCCGCCGCCCGCGGCGTCATAACCTTCCCTCAGGGAGGAGTGCGGCGATATCGACCGGACACTGCGAACGCAGCGGAGCAGTCCAGAATGGTCTGTCATTGCCAGCCCGAGCGATAGGCTCAACCTGGATTGCTTCGTCGCCCCTTGCGGGGCTGCCGGCAGTGGCGAGGGCGATTCAATCGGCTCAGAACCAGGTCCGGCATCGGCGGCCGGACGTCCGAGCACGGTCCCGTGACGGACAGGCCGGGAGCGGCATCGGCCGCCGCGATGCGATCGGGCGGCGGCACACCGCGACTATCTCGGTGCGAATGCCCGCCGGCATGCTTCCCACACTTTGGCGGGAGTAGCAGGCATGTCCATATGATCGGCGGCGCCGTTCGGAATAGCGTGTGCAATCGCGTTCATGATCGCCGCAATCGCCGCGGTGGTGCCTGCCTCGCCGGTACCTTTGACACCGAGCGCATTGGTGGTCGAAGGAACCGAATGAAGCGCTTCGCGCAATTCGAGGGGCATGTTGTGCGCGCGCGGCATGCCGTAATCCATGAATGATCCGGAGACAAGCTGACCGTTCGCCGGGTCGTAAACCGCCTGTTCGGTCAGGGCTTGACCGAGACCATTGGCGATCGATCCTTGCACCTGACCTTCGACCACGATCCTGTCGAGCGGCAAGCCGCAATCATCGACCGCGGTATAGGTGACAATGTCGACCTGTCCGGTTTCGGGATCCACTTCGACTTCCGCGACGTGGCAGCCGTTCGGGAAGGTGAGCGGAGCCTCCGCACGTCCTTTCGTGTCGAGACTTTGCCCTTTATCTCTTGCCAAACGAGCGGTCTCGAAAAGTGAGAGTCGACGGTCGGTGCCGACGACCTCGAAACAGCCGTCACGATACTGGATGTCGTCCTCAGAGGCTTCCAGCAGTCCGGCAGCGACTTTCTTGCCTTTTTCCAACATCATGTCGGTGGCGCGCAGGATGGCGGAACCCGCGCACATGGCCGAGCGTGATCCGACCGACGCAAAGCCTGTCAGACCTAAATCGGTATCGCCATGTCGATGCTCGATTTGCTGCGGGTCGATTCCGAGCTTGGACGCGACGAGCCGGCCGAACACGGTGGCGTGGCTCTGCCCCGTTGATTGGACGTTGAAGCCGATGATGAGCTTGTCGTCTTCGAAAGCAACCGAGGCCTCTTCCATCGGCATCGCGCCTGCGTGCTCGAGCATGCAGGATACCCCAATACCGCGCAGCCTCTTGCGGCGAGCCGATTCACGTTTGCGCTTGTTGAAATTCTTGTAATCGGAAAGCGCAAGCGCCTTGTCGACGATGCCCGGAAAATCGCCGGTGTCGTAGGTATTGCCCACCGCGGTTCGGAAGGGCATCGCGGATTTTGGAATCAGATTCTTGCGTCGCAGCTTGACCGGATCGATGCCGACGACGCGTGCGGCCTCCTCCACCACACGCTCAAGCGCGTAATTGGCTTCAGGTCTTCCGGCGCCGCGATAGGGGCCGATCGGAACGGTATTGGTGAAATAGCAGGCCACGGATACGGCAATCTTCGGAATTCGATACATGCCGGGCAAGCAGCGCGCAAAATTGTTGGTATTGATGTTGACGCCCGCGGTCGAAACATAGGCACCTTGATTGCATATGTGTCGCATGCGCAATGCCAGAAACTTGCCATTCTCGTCTAAGGCAAGCTCCGCTTCGGTTACCGTATCGCGCGCCTGAGTGTCGGTGACGAAAGACTCCGAACGGGTTGCCTGCCAGTGCACCGGACGTCTGACTTTGCGAGCGCCGACCAGCAGTGCCGCATATTCAGGATAGAACGGCGTTTTCATGCCGAAGGCGCCACCGACCTCGGGTGTAATCACCCGTAGTTTCTCGGGTGAAATGTTCATGATCGCTGCGCCCTGACTGCGCAGCGACTCGGCGCTCTGCGAGCACGCATAGAGCGTGTAACTGTCGCTGTCCTCGTGGTAAACGCTGGTGGCACCACGCGTTTCCATCGAAGCGACCACCATGCGCTGGTTGAGGACCCGCACTTTCGCCACGTGCGGTGCGCTGGCGATAATCCTGGCAACCTCCCGGTCGTTTTCTTCGCTGGGTACCGGCCCGGGCCAGTCGACGCACAGATTGCCGGGCGCATCGGGAAAGAGCTCGATGGTCCCGCGCATCGCGGTCTCAAGATCGACGACGGGAGGAAGTTCTTCATAATCGACCGTGACGAGATCGGCCGCATCAATGGCTGCACCTTGCGTCTCGGCGATCACCATGGCCACGGCCTCGCCGGCGTACATCGTCTTTTCGCCAGCCAATGCCGGACGGAAGGGCGTTGCCATCTTCGTGCCGTCGCGCCCCACCACCGGCGGATGGCGAACCATACTACCCACATTGGCCGCTTTCATGTCGGCGGCGGTGATGACCGCGAGAACCTTGCTCGCGCGGAGCGCGGCGTCGGTTTGCACCGCCTTGATTCGCGCGTGCGCGTGCGGTGAGCGTATGAAGACCGCAAAGACCTGTCCGGGGAGTTGCAGGTCGTCGCTGAAGCGACCGGCGCCGCGCACCAACCTGTCATCCTCGACGCGGGGCTCTCGTCTCTCGCGGGTGGAAGGAATCGCAGTCATGTCTGGGTCCCAATCAGCAAGGCGAAACGCTTTTATAGCGTAAACGCCGGATGGACACAGGGCTTGCAAGCGCCGGACCGGTGCGGCAGGGAGGCATGCTCACCGACGGCGACCATGATTTTCAGGTGGCGAAATGCACACCATTGATATTCATACCCACGTGCTGACCGAGGAGACAGCGGCTCTGTTGCGCAAGGAGGCGCCCGCGGTAGCTGTCGCCATCAGGCCAGTCGACGAGGATACCGCCGTGCTCGATGTGGCGGGAGCGTCTTATCGACCGTTCCCCCGCGGGGGGTTTGACGTCGCGCGGCGCCTGCAAGACATGGATCGGATGGGCGTCGACGTGCACGTGTTGTCGGCGACGCCACAGACCTACATGTATGGCCATGACGCGGCGCTCGGCGCCGCCATGTGTCTTATCCAGAACGACCAGATCGCAAAGCTTGCTGCCGCCTATCGCGAGCGTTTCATGGGCCTTGCAACCTTGCCGATGCAAGATCCTTCGCGGGCCGCCGACGAACTGACGCGCGCGGTGCGCAAACTTGGCCTGCGCGGGGCTATGTTCGGTTCCAACGTCGCGGGCAGGAATCTGGATGATCCGTGCTTCGAGCCGCTCTGGGCTGCGGCCGAGTCGCTGGACGCCTTTATGTTCGTTCACCCGACCAACGTGGCCGGCGCCGAGCGCCTCAAGCCCTATTATCTTGTCAACCTTATCGGTAATCCTCTTGATACGACGATCGCCGCCGCCTGCCTGTTCTTCGGCGGCGTGATGGACCGCCATCCGAAACTCAAGATCTGCCTTGCACATGCCGGCGGATTCGTGCCCTATCAGGCGGGTCGTTGGCTGCATGGTTGGCGGGTACGGCCGGAGCCGAAGGCGAGAGTGCGACAGGAACCCGACGACATCGTCAAGCGGTTTCATTACGACAGCATCGCGCATTGCGATGAGTCGCTCGCTTTCCTCATTGCGCAAGCGGGAGCGAATCGAGTGCTTCTTGGAAGCGATTATCCCTATGACATGGGGATGACGGATGCAATTACGCGTGTTCGCGCGCTCGACATTCCTCAGGCCGACAAGGATGCAATCCTTGGCGCCCGAGCGAAAACTCTGCTCTCGACCAGGGCGTGAACATGTATGCCAAGACGCCAAGGAGGACCTCCGTTGCCGCCGTCAAGAGTTTGATTTTCGACGCGTTCGTCAAAGTCGGCCTGCCGGCAACCGACGCGGCCCAATGTGCCGAACTGATGGTGGAAGCCGATCTTGTCGGTGCCGATGCTCATGGTGTTTTTCGCCTGCCTCAATACGTGGCGCGATTGAAGCTGGGCGCCGTCAACCCCAAACCAAATATCAAGGTGCACCGCACGGCACCGGCGGTCGCGCTCATTGACGGCGACAATGGCATGGGTCATCTCGTCGTGGCCCGTGCGGCCGATACGGCCGTATCGCTCGCGCGCGAAGCGGGAGTCGGTTGGGTTGGCGTGCGCATGTCGAACCATGCCGGTGCCGCCGGCGTCTATGCCGCGCTACCGCTTAAGGCGGATATGATCGGCATCTACTCGGCAGTTGCGAATGCCAATCACATGCCGTTGGCCGGCGGAGCCGAGCCGCTGCTCGGCACCAACCCATTGGCCATTGCCATTCCGGCGGGGGAGGAGCCGCCCCTGGTACTCGATATCGCCACGTCTGTCGTCTCATACGGCACGATCAAGAATCATCGCCTGCAGGGCATTCCGCTGCAACCGGGCTGGATGATCGATCCCGCCACTGGCGCCGCGGTCACCGACCCGCGCAGGAGCGCCGAGGCGTTGCTTATGCCCATGGGCGGCTACAAAGGCGCCGGGCTCGCGCTTATGCTCGGCATACTCGCCGGCGTGCTTAACGGCGCACTCTTCGGGCGTGATTGTGTCGATTTCAATATTCAGCCCGAAGCCGTGACAAATACTGGTCAGTTCATCGCCGCGCTCGATCCCGCACGGTTCCGACCTATCGAGCAATTCAAGGCCGAAATTGACCGCCATCAGCGCGAGCTGCGCGCGTCGCGGACCCTGCCCGGCGAGAGCGTTCGTCTGCCGGGCGAACAACGGGCCAAGCGCCGCGCCGAGCGGATTGCCAACGGCCTGATCTTGCCGGAGGAGCTTTATGCCGAGCTAGACACAGTCGCTGCCGAGCTCGGGATTAAGCCGCTCAAGGAGCGCTGAGCGTCGCGAGCGGATCGGCGATGCGATTCGGCATGGCCCGGCGACGCGGCGATCGCGAGGGCGCGCCGCGGACGCATTCGCCGCCGTTCAAGGCGAGGCACGCACATTGCGGGAATTCGCCATGGCGGTCTTCCTCGACCGTTGGGCGTCGCGAGAGGTCGTGCTCACGCCGCCGCTTTCACCTCGTCCGGATCGAGCGGCAATGCTACCGGTGCCTTGCGTCTGGCGGATAGATCAAGCGCTTTGGTCAGCATCAAATTGCGGTGCGCCTCTTCCACCGTCGCCGCGGCGGTTGGCAAGCCCAGGGACACACGATTGAGCCACGATTCGGTTTCCTGCGCCATGGGCCCGCGCAATGCGCCGAGAGCCATGTCGCCTGGCGGGTAGCTGCCCATGAAATCGACAAGACGCGACGCATCGGGATTGTACCCTTCGGATTGCGGATTGCTGACCGCGAGCACGACGTCGCGGTGGGTGTCGTCTATCGTCAGCACGCCGGTGGTACCGACGATGCCTACTTCCAGCGAATAGACCGCCGCCGGCCAGCTGATCGGGAGCGCCCAGGAAATGTTGAGGTGGTAAAGCGTGCCATCCTCAAACATGATCATCCCCGCGGTCGCATCAATACCTTTGTAAAGAGGACCGAGCACCTTGTCGATCGAACGGGCATAGACTTCGACCGGAATCTTTGGCTCCAGGCACCACATGCAGATGTCGAGCGCATGTGTCCCGGAAATCACCATGGGCGAAATGGTGGACGGGTCGTCGGTACGTTTGTAGTTGTCGATCGCCACCAACCGATTCATGAACGCACGCGAAGTCACAAGCGTCACGTCGCCGAGCGCGCCGCTGCGACATTTCTCCTTGACCGCAAGCCAACGGCGGCGGAAGCGCTGCGTATAGCCCACAACGGCGTCAAGCTTCGCCTTCCTGATCGCTTCCAACACGCGCGCCGATTCGTCGAGCCTCGTTGCCAGCGGCTTTTCGATAAGCATCGGAATACCGCGCTCGATGCAGGCCATGATGGGATCGACGTGCAGATGTTCGTCGGTCGCGATGATCGCGCAATTCACCTCGGATCTCTCGACGAGTTCGACGTGATTTTGAGTGACGAAATCCGCGCCGATCCTTGCGCCCACCTCGCCCGCACGGTTAGGGTTTTTTTCTGCGAGCCCGATCCATTCCACCATTGGGTGGCGTGCCGCGACTTCACCGCGGAACAGGCCGACGCGTCCTCCGCCAATGATCGCGAGGCCGAGCCGCTTGCCCTGGTTCTTCATGCGTTCACTCCGGCACGAATCTTCTGCTTGAATTCGGCGATCGCGGAGATGCTTTCATTGGTAAGCGGCAGGTCGACGGGGGCGTTGCGGTCGGCGGACAAATCGGCAGCGCTGTAAGCCTCCATGACAAGGCGCGCCGACTCCGGCGTTACCATGACCGGGGTGTCGCGGATGCACGCCTCAAGAAAGTGGATGGTTTCGGGTCCCATGCCGCCGGCAAAGACGTTGTCCACCCATTCACCCGGCATCGTGGACATCGTGAATTGCTGCCCATCCTTCATGGTGTTGAGCCAGTTGTCGCGCTGGGTGTCGTCGAGGAACAACGCGCCTTCGGTACCGGTGATCTCGATCCACGTGGCGCAATAGTTCGGATAGCTTGGAGGCAGATTCCAGCCACCGCCGATCATCACGACGACCCCGTTGTCCATCGTGATCGTCGTGAACATGATATCATGTGAACCGTTTACCGGCTGCATGTAGCCGAAAGCGCCCTGCGAGTATACGCGCACGGGCTTTGCTGGCTCCAGCAGCCAGAAGACGAAATCAAGATCATGGGTCGACTCCATCACCACGGGAGATAGCCGCACGCGGCTGGCGATTTTCTTGCCGAGATTGCGAGAAAGGTGACGGCTCACCAGCACGGAAACCACCCTACCGAGCGTCCCGTCCGCGATCTTCTTCTTTGCATAGGCGATCTTCGGGTTGAATCGTTGCGAATAACCGATGGTGAATTTGAGGTTATTGCGCTTGGCGAGCTGAATGAGTTCGTCCGCCTCCCACAGCTCGAGCGCGATGGGTTTTTCAAGCATGACGTGCTTGCCGGCCTTAAGGCAGTCGCGGCAAATCGGATAGTGATTCGATTCCGGCGTGGTCGATATGTAAACGACCGAAATATTGTCGTTCTTGATGATGTCGCGGTAGTCGAGTGTGGCAGTCGCCGGTTTGTACAAGTTCCTGATTTCTGCCAGCCGCTCCGGTCGGATTTCGCAAAGATGCAATTTATCGACCAGCGCGGTGCGCGAAAGAGTTTCCGCGCGAATACCGCCGACCCAGCCGACACCGATCACCGCCGCTTCAACCGTTTTCACGTGCATTTCCCCGTTGTGATTTTTTCGAGCGGCAATAAACCCCACTTTGCCTCCTTTCGGAAGGGGGAGGTCGCACCGCGGGCGGTCGACGCCGCTCGGTGCAAGCCTTTTTCATGCTGTCGCGATAGCGTAAAGCCCGAGGGGTTGCGCCCGCAGCGCCGGTCAAGCGGCGGATTGTGGGGGACCGAACACCTCGGCGGTAAACCGCGGATAGACCTCGGCAAGTTGCGGCGCCACGACTTCGCGCATCAACCTGAGCGCTTCGGGGGTGGGGGTCGGCGTTGCAGGCACCGCGTCCGGCAGATCGAAATCGAACCCGGTGTTTTCGATCACTTCCTCAACCGTGTGTCCGGGATGTACGCTGGCGAGTCTGAAGCGGCCGCCGGTAAAAGTGAAAACGCAGCGGTTGGTGACGAGCGCGACCGGCCCACCGGTACGGTAAACGTTTCGTTCGCTCGTACCCGGCGCACTGACGAAGTCGACCTGGGGGACAAGCGTGCGGCGCGAATGCTCCGTCCGGAACAGAATCACTTTCGGCACCACATAATAGAGATAGGACGATCCGAACGAACCGGGAAAGCGCACGGCAGGATGCGCATAGTCGCCGGTGCTGACGAGGTTGATATTGCCGTAACCGTCGATCTGCCCTCCGGACAAGAAGAAGACGTCGATGCGCCCCTGGCCTGCGCAATCGAATAATTCGCGTGCACCGTCCGTGAAGAAATTGTGCCTACGGCTTTGCAACAATGAAACGTGAGGACGCATATTGCCATTTTGCGCGCGCGCCAACAGCGCCGCAGTGGCCGGAATGGGCGAGGCATTACCGACCGCCACATGCCGCGCATCGCCGATCAGCCGTGCGATAACGTCGGCAAGCAATTCTTCGTCGCGGAAATCACGCCGCACGGCGCTCATAAACATATTTGTCCAGGTATTCGGCGAAGCCCTGAGCGCTCGCTGCCATGCGCGCGTAAAGGGAAAGGTGCTCCGCATCGAGTTCGTAATGGTCCGGCAGCCCCAAAGGCCAGGCACCGCGTTCCGCGATCGCGATGGCGTCGACATAGAATGCAGGCAGCGTGCCCGCGGCGAGGATGGGATCCTCGAGCAGATTTCCGTCGTGAAGCCGCTCGACCGTGACGATGGTCGCTGCCGCGGCGTGCGCCATGGTCGCCAATTCGCGTTGGCGTCCGATCCAGACGTTACCGCAGCGATCGGCCATTGGCGCATGGAACAGGGCGACTTTCGGGTGGATCGCCGGCAAGAGCACGATCGGATCGTCGTTACCAAACGGATTATTAACGACCTTCCAGTCGTTGCGATATTTGAGCACATCCGAGCCGATCAGTCCGCGCAGCGGCATGAACGGCACGCCTTTCTCGGCCGCCTGCAAGGCGGCATGCAGGGCGGGGCAGGTCGTATCCTTTATCCTGATCGCGCCCGAGGTCGCCGCGGCGACGAAGCGAGGCGCCGGCCCGAACTCGCCGAGGCTGACGGCGCTGGTTTCCAGCGTGGCCACGCAGCCGGCGCCGATCAGCAGATCTGCCTGCAGGCTCGAGGTGGGCAACGCGATAAGATGTAGATTCTTAACCCCCCGTCTGATCAATGCGCGCGTTGCCGCCATCGGGACGCCGGAAACTTCCCGCGGCACCACCAGCGTGGTGGCATCATCGATGGCTGCGAGCGCTTCATCGAGCGATTTCGCCGCTTGAAACATGATGGTCACATTAGCACACGGCATCACCGTTCCTGGCCTCAATTTTTCATCGTTGTGCTTGCCAGGTCCACCAGATTTTGCGACTTGAACAGGGTGTCGCTCACTCTGCATAGCAAGCTCGCCGCCGGCCGCTTCGTGATTACGGTCGAAGCGACGCCGCCGGTATCCGCCGACCGCGGCGACCTGATGACCAAGGTCGTGCCGCTCAAGGGACTCGCGGACGCGGTCAATGTCACCGATGGAGCCGGTGCCCGACCGCATCTCGGGGCGGTCATGGCCGCCGCCATGCTGGTGCAGGAAGGCATCGAGCCGATCCTCCAGTTGACATGCCGCGACCGCAACCGCATTGCCCTGCAAAGCGAGCTTCTCGCTGCGGCGGCTGCCGGCGTTCGCAATCTTTTGGTGCTGCGCGGCGACGATCCTTCGGCGGGCGACCAACCACAAGCCAAACCCGTTTTCGACCTCGATCCACGTCAATTGCTCGAGACCGCACGTCGTCTGCGCGATGCGGGCGAATTGCCCACGGGCCGCAGGATCGGCGGCAATGCGCCGTTTTTCCTAGGGAGCGCCGACAGCCCCATCGATCCGCCGCCCGGCTGGGAACCGAGTTCGCTCGCAGCCAAGCTCGCGGCCGGGGCGCAATTCGTGCAAACGCAATTCTGCATGGATGCGGGCCTCGTACGCCGGTATATGGCGCGGCTCGTGGAAAAAGGTATTGCCGACAAGCTGTTCTTCCTCATCGGCGTGGTGCCCTTGCGTTCCGCCCGGTCGGCGCGCTGGATCAAGGAGAAGCTGTTCGGCGCCGTCATTCCCGATGCGCTGGTCGAGCGCATGGATCACGCACGGGACCCCGTCGCCGAGGGGCGGCGCATCTGTCTCGACGTCATCGCTGAGCTTGCAGAGATCCCCCATGTGGCGGGGGTGCACATCATGGCGCCGGGTAACGACGATGTCGTCCCCGGTCTCGTCGCGGACGCGCGCAAGTCGGTCAAGCGGCTGGCGGTGGCCTAGCCGACCGCCGATCTTTTCCGACATGGCGTGAGCCGACTCGCGCAGGGTGGCATGTCCGCTTGTGGCCGGAAGCCCGCGCGGGCAGCGCGTGAAGCGAGGGCTTATCCCTGCCGGTCCCGATGCGGCGGGTGGTCCGGTTGAGCGTAAGAACGATGGATCCGTTCACGGAATCCGCGTTGTCGAACAAAAATATCGAGGCGCGCATGGGTGGCGGTACGGGGAGCGGGTTTCTTGGCTGCGCTTGCGCGAGCACGGCGGGTCCAGCACACTGGGACCGGAAAGAGAGCCCCCCTCGCCAATAGGATTTTTGGGCACGCGGGGAGGCGGCTTGAAACAGATGACCCTGAGGGAGGACTTCATGCGCATTCTCGTTGCCATCGGCATTGCGCTCGCGGCGGCGACGGCGGCCGCAATGACCGGTCCCGCCGCGGCTCAGGACCACCTTTGGCGGCACGGCCTTATCAAGGCCAAGGCCGACGCCGGAATTTTCCTGATGGTTTCAACCCGCGACTTTGCGAAAAAACAGGGCCTCAACCTGAAGATTGAGGAGTTCAAGGACGACCAGATTGCGCTTAAGGCCCTGCTGGCAGGCGAGCTCGACAGCTTCGAGGGCGGCCCGCAAGGCGTATTCGCGGCCGATGCCAAAGGGGCGGACGCACGGATTCTTGGATGCCACTGGATCGTGGTGCCACACGGCATCTACGCCGTTGACGCGATCAAGAGCGTGAAAGACCTGAAGGGAAAAGTAATCGCAGTCTCCGCCCCGAATTCGATGCCCGATATGTTGGCGCGTTTTGCACTGGAAGAATACGGCGTTGACTCCAAGGATGTTAAACTCGCGGCCGTCGGCGGCGACCGCGACCGCTATCAGGCCCTGGTCGGCGGCGTGGTGCAAGCCGCCGTCATATCCAACGAATATGAGCCTACCGCGCCGAAGTCCATCCATCTTCTGGTTGCCGGCCGCGATGCGCTGCCGAATTTCCTCAGGGTTTGCATGATGTCGAGCGCCAAGACTCTGGCCGCCAAGGGCGACGACGCGGTTAGGTTTCTTGCCGCCGAGATGAACGCCCTGCGTTTCGCACTCGCGCACCGGGCCGAAACGGTGGCGCTCACGCGCGCCCTCATCCACGCCAAGCCGGACGATCCGCGTCCGGCATTCGTCTTCGACCAAGCCTTGGCACATCACGCCGTCGACTCGACTCTACCCTTGCCGATGGAAAAATTCGCTTGGATCCAGGATCAATTGGTCAAGGCCGGCAAGCTCAAGGCGCCGCTCGACCTGAAATCCGTGATCGCACCCGAATATCGACAGAAGGCGCTGGCGCTGGTGGACGGTCATTGAGGACGTGCGGTTGAGTTGTTGCGGAGACAACGGATGGGCGAAGTAAGTTTCATCGAGGTATCAAAGCGATATTCGCTCCGTGTCGACGGCGTGCTTCATCACGTGCAGGCGCTCGATCGCGTGAGCTTCCACGTGCATGATGGCGAAATCGTCGCGCTCATCGGTCCGTCGGGCTGCGGCAAGACGACGGCCTTGCGCGTCGCCATGGGCCTCGACCCCGCGACTGCGGGCCGTGTGACGGTCGACGGCCGTGAAGTCAGGGGCTGTGGGCATGATCGTGGCATGGTGTTTCAGCACGCCGAGCTTCTGCCATGGTTGTCGGCATTGCAAAACGTCATGTTTGGCCTCGAAATGAAGGGACTTAGCGGCACGCGGCTTCGTGAAACGGCAGAAAAATATCTTGAACTTGTCGGTCTCAAGGATTCGCAGCACCGTCGTCCGCATCAGCTATCCGGCGGGATGAAGCAGCGTGTCGGAATAGCTCGTGCACTCGCCATCGACCCGGCCGTATTGCTGATGGACGAACCCTTCGGCGCACTCGACGCACAGACCCGCGAAGCGCTACAGGCGGAATTGCTGGACATCCACGCTCGTACCAGGAAGACTATTTTGTTCGTCACACATGATCTCGACGAGGCGGTGTTGATCGCCGATCGCATCGTGGTCATGAGAAACGGCCGCGTGCAGCAGGAGATGGCGGTACCGATTGCACGTCCGCGTCCAGATCTCGGCCTGGTCCGCGGTATGCCGGAGTTCGCCGAGACGCGCTATAAGGTCTGGCGCGCACTGCATGATGGGCCGACGATGCACTGAGGATGGCCAGCATGCTTGGCACCGCGGTCGGTCCGCTCTCGCACCGCAGGACATCGGCGAGAGCGAGCATTCGTGTGCCGTCGTCACAGGCATCACGCGCGTCGCTTCTGCGCCGATCTTTCCCCACGGGGTCAAACGGTCGGACGAGCAGGGCAAAGGTGGTGCGCGTGCGTAACGCCCATGCGCGGCATGGTTCTCCTCGTTCCGAAAGGGAGGTTGCAGAAAGGGGCGACAAGGATGATCGATCAGGGATTCCGGATCCGCCGTCCATGCGTCAGCAATTATATCAGCAATTATAGATGAGTGGTGACATGGTCGACGCCGCAGATGCCAGAGACGATAACGCGACGCCGATCGCGGAACCGGCACAACAACGCCTGCTTCCGCGCTGGGTGATCACGTGTATCTCGGTCTGTGCGGCTCTACTGCTATGGGAAATCTTTGGAAGACGCGTCAATCCGATCTTCGGGTCATACCCGAGCGCGATCGCCGAAGCATTCTGGCATCTGCTCGTGACTGGTGAATTGAGCAGTGCGCTCTACGAAAGTCTGCGGCCCTTCGTGATCGGCTACGGCTTGGCGATCCTTGTCGGCGTGCCGCTCGGCCTCGTCATCGGCCGGTTTCGCGTCGCCGAGGCGTCGCTCGGCATTTACGTCACGGCCGGCTACGCCATGCCGCTCGTCGCGCTGGTGCCACTTCTGATTCTCTGGCTCGGCTTGGGCTTCGCCGTGAAGGTCGCGGTGATTTTCCTGATGTCGATTTTCCCGATCTGCATCAATACCTGGCTCGGCGTGACCGCCGTACCCAAGACTCTTATCGAGGTGGGGAAATCCTTTGTTGCACCGGACATTGTTATTCTGCGGCGCATTATTCTGCCGGCGACCTTGCCCTATATCATGGCCGGCGTGCGTCTGGCTGTGGGGCGCGCCGTCGTCGGCATGGTGATCGCCGAATTCTTCACGACAATCTCGGGTCTCGGCGCGGTGATCATCAATTCAGCAAACAATTTCGACACGGCCACGATGTTCGTGCCGATCATCATCCTGATGGTGATGGCGATCGGGCTCAACTGGCTGATCGGTTGGATCGAGCACAAGGTTGCGCCCTGGCAGGCGGAAATCACCGGAAGAGACCGCGAATAGGGCCGAACCACCCTTGAAGGCGTGCCGGTCGCTGCGGTGGCGCGACCGAGCCTCGCATTCGCGACATTCGCCGAGCTAGAAATCCATTTCCAGCACGTAAAGTCCTCCGGTATGGCGATCGACGGTATAGACGATTCCCCGTTCGTCGACGAACACGTCATTGAGCTGAACCGCGCCGACGGGCGTTCCTTTGGGCGGAGGCGGAACGAACGCCGCCACTTCCTTGGGCTGATAGGGATTGGAAATATCATAGACGCGCAAGCCGCCGTTGAAGAAGGTACCAAATACGATGTCCTGTGACTGCCAAGCCGTGGGTACCGGCGGATTTTCGTGGATATTGTGCGCGCCGAAACGACCGCCGCGCTTTTTATGGGCGTCGACGGGCGGCATGGGGCATGTCGCAATCGGCACAAGATTCGTTTCGTCGCGCGCGTCCAGGATCCAGATGAGTTTCGGCCAATCGGCGGCATTGTCTTCCGTTGATTCGTCCGTGACGATGATGAGTCCGCGATCAAAAAACGGCACCGCGGTGTGCATGAAGCCGGTATATGGCGGGGAGTTGCTCCAGTGCGAGACCGGCCTGGGTCTTGATTTGTCCGATATGTCCATCACGAACATGCCGCCGTCGATGTAACAGAGATAGAGTCGATCGCCGCGCCGAGGATAAACATTGGTGTTGTGTGCTCGGTAACCCTTGTCCAGCGCGTGTCTCGGCAACGGCGTTTCGCCCTTTCGCGTTCCCGGCATCCACCATCGGCCGACCTCGACCGGTTTTGAGGGGTTACGTACGTCGATGCAGCGGTAGAACTGATCGTCGAGCGGATGCGCCGGCTCGAAATCGGGCGCGCCCGCAGCCATGTGCACATACTCGCCGTCGCAAAACCAGAGTTGATGCACCCCACGCGAGCCCGCGCCAGAACAATCGAAGAAAGAGATCGAGCGCGGACGCTCCGGCACCGACACGTCAAACAATTCGAACCCCGCCGGCTTCTGCCCCGCCGCCCGCGTCTGATAGGCCACGGCCATCAGGTCGCCGGAAAGCTCAAGCGAATTCGACCGCATGTAGGGTTGCGGCAGATCGGTCTGGACAACGACCGTCGGCTTGCGTGGATCGGATACGTCGACGGCAGTGAAATTCTTCGGCGCGCTTTCATGCGCCAGCCAAATAATACGGCGTCCGTCTTTCGCAATCTGCACCGACATGCCTTCGCCCATGCCGCCGAACCCCCCAAGATCGGTTTGAGCGAGCAACCTCAAGTTTCTGATCGGATAGTCGGCACTGGGGGACATTGGGTTTTCGACCGTCGACATTCGGGACTCCGATTATTTGCTTCATTTCACGAGAAGAAGTTCAATTCACATTGCGTCGACGTTTGGAATCGGCGCAAGCATCGACATGCGCCATCGCGACGCGTCACTGTGAAAGGCATCATCGTTGTTCGTTTTGCGCGCGTCGGGGAAGAGACGTCTCCGCGTGCTAAGTCATGGCTTTTTTTAGGAACTCCTTGCGGAAAGCCTTGTGCCAGTCCGGGACCGCCTTGATCTTGTGGGTCTCAAGCAGGATCTGCGCATGATGCGTCATGTAGGGCTCGAGGTCGCCGGGCCAACCCGGATTGACTTCCACACGACTGAGCGCCTTGGCGAAAGTGTCCGGGGACATCTTGTAGCCTTTGGAGGTATAGAACGAATAGATGGTACCCGAGACCTTCTTCGGATCATTTTTGAAATCCTTGGCAACGTCGAGCCAGGCCTTGAGATAGGCCACCACGGTATCCGGATTCTGATCGACAAACTCCGGCGTGGCGGCCATGAAGACCGGCAATTTGTCGAACGCGTAGAAATCCTCCAGAGTGTTGGCCAGCCCCTCGGCTTCCGCAATCGCATTATAGGGCTCGACGTTCACCATGGCGTCCACCGTTTTGGCTGCCAGGGCGGCCACCATGTCGTTCACGTTCATACGGACCTCCTGGTAGTCCCCCTTCTTGAGCCCGTACTTGGGTGCGATTTGGTCGACGAATATATTGCCGGTGGAGGATCCGGTCTGATTGGCAACCTTCTTGCCACGCAAATCAGCCACGCTCTTCATGCCGAGATCCCTGCGTCCCATGACGCGAGCGGTCTTGCCGACATATTCGATCATGGCGATGGCAACGAGACCTCCTTTGTCGTAACCAATGGCAAAGGAAGGGCCGGCATAGGTGCCCATGTCGACCTGCCGTGCCACCATCTGCTGCATGGTGAGGTTGCCGGACGGCACGGCAAACTCTTCGGCTCTGACCCCGTGTTTCTCCAACACACCCGAATGCAGAAGGTAGTAGGTCGGCATGCCCCACATATTGGTTTGATAACCCTGGCGCACGGTAGCGAGTTGCGCCAGCGCAGGCCGCATGCCCAGTCCAAGGGCGAGTGTGCCGGCGCCGGTCGCGGCAAGCGCCTGGCGGCGCGTGATCCTGCCAGTGGTCGTCATTATTCTCCTCCCTTCATGTGGTTGGTTCGTATCCAATGCCCGTCGATCTATTTTCATCCTGCCCGAGCTCCCGCAACAAGGTCTTTTGCCATTCGATGAATTCGGCACTCAACGGATCGCGGGGGCGGCTCAATGGAATTCTGATCTCAGTCTTCACCGTTCCGGGATGTGGGGTCATCACGATGACCCGATCCGCAAGATACACGGCTTCAGCCACGTTGTGCGTCACATAGATGACGGTTTTGCGCGTCTTTTGCCATACGTCCGCGAGCAGCCGTTGCATGTCATCGCGCGTGAGCGCATCGAGAGCGGCGAACGGCTCGTCCATCAACAGTATGGCGGGATTATAGGCGAGAGCGCGAGCGATCGCGACACGTTGCTGCATACCGCCGGACAAATGATGCGGATAGGCGCTGGTGAACTTCTCCAATTTCACGAGACGCAGCTGCTCGCGCGCAATTCTCTCACGCTCCGCTTTCGGCACCCCTTTCATCTCCAGACCGAAGGACACGTTACCGAGCGCGGTACGCCAGGGAAAGAGTTGGGCAAAGTCCTGAAACACAACGCCGCGGTCCATGCCGCGGCCGCTGACCGGTTTCCCGCCGATGCGGATTTCGCCCGTCGCCGGCGTCAAGAATCCGGCAATAATGTTGAGCAGCGTCGACTTGCCGCAGCCGGACGGTCCGACGATGCAAACAAATTCCGACGCGTCGACGTTGAAACTCACGTCCTTCACGCCCGGCACCTTGCCGTCCGGCGTGTCATAGATCAGCGTAACCTCGCGGATTTCGATCGGAACCATACCGGACCCCGCTTACACCCGCGCAATCCGTGGCGGCGACGCGGGACCCATGCGAGTGGCGACAGGGCGGCAAGCAAGGTCGCCGCATTCCCCGCGCGACCGGTCAAGGCCCCGTCGTTGCCGCTTTCGTGCCGCGCCCCCGGTGGGCAAGACTGGTTCGTGTCGGAGGCTCGCGGTCATCTTTTTTCATCCTTTCGCCAACCTCACCATGCCCCAACGCAATACCGTCAGCCGCTCCAGGGACCCGAAGACCAGGCGCTCAAACACGAAGCCAATGGCACCGATCATCACGAGCGAGGCCATCATCACGTCGGCCTGAAGGAATTCCTTGGCATCGAAAATCACCCAGCCGAGGCCCCAATCGGAGGCGGCAATCATCTCGGCGCCCACCACCGCGATCCATGAACGCAGGAAGGCCTGTCGCATACCGGTGATGATGAAGGGCGAGGCCCCCGGGATTATCACTTTCCAGAACAGCTTGCGTTCATCGGCACCCATGCATCCCGCCGCACGCAACCACAAGGGATTGACCGCGCGCACGCCGGTCCAGGTATTGAACAACATGGGAAAGGTCGAAGCGTAGAAGACGATCAGGATCGTGGTGAGATTGCCGATCCCGAACCAAAGCATGAACAGAGGCACCAAGGAGAATGAAGGGATCGGCATCAACGCGCTGACCAACGGCAAGAAAAAATTCTCCACCCATTTGAACCGCGCCATCACTATGCCGAGAGGAATGCCGACAGCGGTCGCAAGCGCGAAACCGAACAACACCCGGTAAAGCGTGTAGGCGGCATGGCGGACCATCGTTCCGTCGGCCAGCATCGCGATGAGCGTCGAGAGGATCGTCTGCAGTTTCGGCAGCAGTGCCGGCGCGAACACCCCACTCATCGCGAGGGCCTGATAAACCCCCGCCGCGGCAGCAATGGTTGCGACGGCGCGCAGAATGGAACGACGGTTTTGCACAGCCTGAGCGACGCCGGTCATCGCGCGTTTGGCTCCATCATCCCCCAACGCACCACGGTGTAATTCTCGATACGCTGAAAGACATATTTTTCGAGCGCGATGCCGATCAGCGCAATCACGATAATTCCTGCCAGCATCGCGTCTGTGTTCAGAAATTCGCGCGCCCCGAAAATCAGCCAACCGAGACCCCAGGGTACCGACGCAAGCATTTCGACCGCGACCAGGATCCGCCAAGCCTGCGCCAAACCGAGCCGCAGCCCGGTCAGGATATACGGGAGCGCACCGGGAAAAATCACGTTCCAGAACAAACGATGCCTGTCGGCGCCCATGGCTTCTGCCGAGCGGAGCCAAATTTCCTTGACCGCCTTGACCCCCGTCCAGCTGTTGAAGATCACCGCGAACGCAGAGACGAAAGCGACCAATGCGACGGCCGAGACCTCGCCCGGTCCGAACCAGAGCAGAAACAAAGGCGCATAGGCGAGGCCCGGAATGGGTGCCAGAATACTCACCAGCGGCAGCAAAATATCCTCCATGCGCCGCGTGCGGCCCATCAACACGCCGAGCGTCACGCCAGCGACCGCGGCGAGGGCAAATCCGGACAGCAGGCGCAGCAAGGTCTCGATTGCATGGTGCGGCAGCACCCCGGAAACGGTAAGATCGACGAAAGCCCTTCCCACATCCTCAAGCCGCGGAAAAAGTTTGCGCGGGAAAACGCCGGAGCGGGCGACGATCTCCCACAACCCGCCCATGACAAGAAACGGAAAGAGGTTACGCGCGATTGCGCGCAGGCGGCCGCGGACGCGGCCTTCCAGTTGCGGCGTTGCGGCGAGCGTGACGGCGTCCTGCACCGCGGACGTCCTCCATCGAGTGTTGGCGGCCTCTAG
>JADGGK010000107.1 GCA_019689975.1 Pseudolabrys sp. | reverse complement strand
TGCGCCGACCCGCGCGCCCACGGCCGTTCAGCGCTTGCGTGCCCTGCGACAGAACACGTCGTAGATTGCGGCGATGATGGTGCGGGCTTCGTCGCTTGCGAGGCTGTAATAGACGGTCTTGCCGTCGCGCCGCGTCGCGACCAGCCGGTCGGCGCGCAGGCGCGCGAGCTGCTGCGAGACGGTGGGCTGCCGCAGTTCCAGGATCTCCTCGAGCTCGCTCACCGATTTCTCGCCTTCGGCGAGAATGCAGAGAATCATCAGCCGGCTCTCGTGTGCCAGCGCCTTGAGGAAGGCGCTCGCCCGCTTGGCATTGCCGGTCATGCGCTCGAGCTCGGTCATCCGGCCGCGGGCATCGTGACGAAGCAAGCTCAAATCCATGGTCACACCCATTGCTGCGCCGGGCCAGCCCGGACCGATGGCTCAGCTCGAGGCCGGCGCCGGCCCTTGCGGCGAGTCCGCGGGCCGTCCCTCCCGATCGAGGCTGCGGAGCAGAACGCCGAGCAATCCCCAGAACGGATCCTCGCCGGGATAACCGCGAATGCGGCCGATCTCCCGGCCTTTGTCGACGAGAACGAACAGCGGCACCAGGCGCTCGACGTCGATGAAGCGGAGATCGGACGGCAACGGCGCATCGATATCGACGCGGCGCAGCGGTGCGCGCCGACCCTCGTCGGTCTTGTCGTAGATCGGCGCGATCTCGCGATCGAAGGCGGCGCACCATTCGCAACCGGCGCGCACGAACATCACAAGCTCGGCAGCGCAGGCGGGCGCAGACGCGAACACGAAAAACATTATCGCGGCAACGACAACGGAAGGACGAATTTTCTTTTTCGTGCCGGCGGGCATCAAATTTGTTTCCCTTTCAAGCGAAGCCGCGAATGAGCCGCACCCAGGCGAGCGCGATCAATATCAGAGGACTCGCGCCCTTAGAAGGCTTTCCCTCGCTGAAACCGGCATCGGGCCTTATCAGGCGCCGGCATGCCGACCGCAGGCAAGCTCATCGCTCGGTGTCTCAACGCGCAGTCCGGTCTCGCCCCAACGGGGCGGCCGGTCCGTTCATGTGCCGGCGGGATGGCTTCGTTGGCTTTGTCGGTCGGTGGCCTTCACCCGTAACGGAACGCGAGCAGATTGTCGAACGAGCGCAGCTCGATCAGGATGCGGTGCAGGCGGTCGGCGTCGCGCGCCTGGATTGTTTGCGGAATGAGCGCAAGGCTTGCCTTGGCGCCGTCGATCAGCCGGCGGAATTCCGGGCTCGAGCGCGTCGCGCTGTCGGCCATGGAATCGCAACGCTCGAGCTCGTGGTCGTAGATCGCCGCCTTCGCGACGATGTCGAAGCGCGTCTCGGCCTTGGTCCAGTCGAGCGCCGGCCTATTGTAGGCCATGAGCGCGTCCATCGCCCTGTTGGCGTCGCGCACGCAGTCGGCGAGGACCGCAACGCCCGCGGACCGCCGCAGGTTATAGAGGTCATCGCGAATGGCCGCGAGTGCCGCGCGCGCGGCGTCGGGACGGCCGGAATCGAGCATCAGGTCGGCGGTGACGAGCCGCGCGGCGATATCGGTGAAGACCGTGCCGTAGAGGGGATTGCCGGCGAAGGCGTCCGGCCGTTTGCCGGCAAAGCGCTCGTTGACCTTCGCCCAGGCGGCGCGCAACCGCTCAAGCTCGACGGCGGCAAGATCCCTGTTGCCGGCGCGCAGATAGCCGATCGCCACGCGATTATGCGCGGAGAAGGTTTCGACCGCCGCATTGAAATCCGCAAGCTCGCCGGCCCGCGCGACCGCGGCGCACGCAGCGATGAGCGCGGCCAGCAATGCGCCCCCTGCATGATATCTCTTCATGGCTCCTTGCTCGGCACCGCAACGCCGACGTGCATGATGGATTATTGCTGCCGGTTGAAATATAAACGGACGCGTCGGCCCGCGGGAATAGGCCCGCGGCGTGATTGACATTTTGCCTTTGCCTGGCGAGCCGGATGCGGCCATGCTCGATCGTCGCGCCTTTCTGAGCGGAACCATTGCGGCGGGCGCTCTCGCGCTCGCGCCGGCGCGCGCGGAGCCGATTCTGACCGACGACGGGCTCTTCAAGGAACCGTGGTTTCTCGAGAGCTTTCTCGATCTTGCCGACGACCTCGACGGCGCGAGCCGGGCGGGCAAGCGTTTCGTGATCATGTGGGAGCTCAGGGGTTGCCCCTATTGCAAGGAGACGCATTTCGTCAATTTCGCGCAGCCGCGCATCGCCGATTATGTGAAGACCCATTTCGATCTGCTTCAGCTCAACATCATCGGCGCGCGCAAGGTGACCGATTTCGACGGCGCGGTGCTGGGCGAGAAGGAGCTCGCGGCGAAATACGGAATACGCTACACGCCGACCTTCCAGTTCTTTCCCGAGCGTGCCGCGGATCTCGTGACGCGGCCGCCCGCCGCACGCGAGGTCGCGCGCGCCGCGGGTTATTTGCGGCCCGACGATTTTCTTGCGCTGTTCCGTTTCGTCCGTGAAAAGGCCTACGAGCACGAGAGCTTCCGCGATTTCCTCCGCGCGCAGCAGGGTTGACGCGGAGCGACGGCGCGCGGGCCGGGCCATATTCTTTTTTGTGAATATGAATTGATCGCCGCCGCCGTCGCCGCTATGGTGGCCAAAGAACGGGGCATCATGCCTCGCGGGCATGAGGATCGGGAGGAGACCGATGCGAGATGTTTCCCGCCGTACGGCTCTGGCGCTCGGGGCGGGCGGCGCGGCGCTCAGTTTTGTCGGATGGAATGGTGCGGCGTGGGCGACCGCGGAGGAAGCCGCGGCCGCGATCGCCAAGTTCACCGGCGGCAAGACGCCGGAGAAGGGCAGGATCGCCATCGAGCTGCCCGAGATCGCGGAGAACGGCAATACCGTGCCGCTGTCGGTTTCCGTCGATGCGCCGATGACAGCGGACGATTATGTGAGCGAGGTTCTGGTCGTCGGCGAGGGCAATCCGCGGCCGGGCGTGATCACGTTCCATTTCACGCCGATGTCGGCCAAGGCCGCCGCTTCGACTCGCATTCGGCTCGCCGCCACGCAGAACATCATCGTCGTGGCCAAGACCAGCAAGGGCGCCTTCTATACCGAGCAGAAGCTGGTCAAGGTCACCATCGGCGGCTGCGGCGGCTGATCGCGCAAGGCGAGTGGAGAACGATCATGGCGGACAAGCCGAGACTGAAAATTCCGAGCGAGGCCAAGAAGGGCGACATCGTCGAAATCAAGACCTTGATGCCCCACGTCATGGAATCCGGCCAGCGCAAGGACAAGGACGGCAAGGTGATCCCGCGCAAGATCATCAACAAGTTCACCTGCACCTTCAACGGCAAGCCCGTCTTCAGCGCCGATCTCGAGCCGGCGATCGCGGCAAATCCCTATCTGCAGTTCTACGTGAGGGTGGAGGAGAGCGGCACGTTCAAATTCGCATGGACCGACGACGACGGAACCGTGACCACCGCGGAGCAGTCGATCACCGTCGGCTGAGGCGTGGTCGCGAGCATGCCGCCGGAGGCAACGAAGACAAGCGGAAGAGACAACGAAGACAGGCAGAACAGACGAAGATAGAAACAAGAAACGAGAAGACCACGTGGCGGGGAGGGCAAGGTCGATGAGGCGGGGAGTGATGGGCACGGGCGCCGCGCTTGCGGCGCTGGCGGCCGTTGCCGCGTGGGGCCTTGCGGCGGCGGCGCCCGGCGCGCAGCCGAGCAAGGCGCCCATCGATGTCAAGGGCGATGCGGCGGCGCGACCGTGGAAGCGCTATCCGGGCTGGCCGACCCGCGACGAGTCGAAATTCAACACGCTGGCGAAGCTCTCCTCGCCGCCCGCGCCCAAGCAGCCGCGGCCGGTTCCCGCGCTCACCGGCGATCCCGCCCATGGCGAGAAGCTGGTGGCCGACCGCAATCGCGGCGGCTCCTGTCTCGCCTGCCACGTGATGGGGCCGGCAGGCGGCGCCAATCTGCCGGGAAATGTCGGGCCCGATCTGTCCGAGATCGGAAACGCCGGCCTGACCGACGAGCAGCTGTTCAATTTCATCTACGACGCGCGCGTCTACAATCCCGACACGGTGATGCCGCCCTGGGGCAGCCACGGTCTCTTCAGCGACCAGGAAATCATGGACATGGTCGCGTTTCTCAAGACGCTGAAGGCGCCGGCGGTATTCAAGACGCCGCTCGACGATCCGGACAAGCGTCCGGTTCCGGTTGAAAAGCGCGACAATCTCGACCCGATGGAAAATCCCGCCTTGTGGGCGATCGACAAAGCCAAGGCGCTATGGAAAGCGCGCGGACCCACGGGCTTTGCCTGCGCCACCTGTCACAGCAATCCCGAAGACTCGTTCAAGACCTGGGCCGCAACCATGCCCAAATGGGAGCCGCGGCTCGACAAGGTCCTGGGCGTGGAGGAATTCGTCACCCGCCATGCGCGGGCGACCACCGGTTTCGACTGGTTGATGGAAACCGACGAAAATCGCGCCATGTCGGTCTACCTGCACAATCTCGCCAATGGCGCGCCGATCGCCGTCGACACGTCGAGTCCGCAGGCACAGGCCGCGATCGCACGCGGCAAGGAACTTGCCAACCGCAAGCTCGGGCAGCTCAATTTCGCCTGCACCGATTGCCACGGCAAGGCCGCCAATCGTTGGATCCGCGGGCAATGGCTGGGCGAGCCGAGAGGGCAATATGATCACTTCCCGACCTGGCGCACCAGTCTGCAGGCGATCTGGGATATCCGCCAGCGCTTCCAATGGTGCCAGGTCAATATTCGCGCCGACGAACTGCCGCCGGATGCCAAGGAATACGGCGACCTCGAGCTCTATCTCGCCTCGCTCAACCAGGGCCTGAAGGAGAGCGTCCCCGGGATCAGGCATTGAGCGGAGGCTCTCGGGAAGCATGCGCGAGGCATTCGACCCGACGCCGGAGACGCTGAGGCACCGGGATGACCACGCGGCGTGAGGCTCTGCAGATCGCCGCCGCCGCGGCGGCGGCCGCGGCCGGATTGGGTCCCTTCGCCCGCGTCATGGCGCAACAGAAGCTCACGCAGCGCGAGCTTCTGACCTTCGACGCGCTCGGCAACGTCACGCTGCTGCACGTCGCGGACATCCACGGCCAGCTCACGCCGGTCTATTTCCGCGAGCCGTCGGTCAATCTCGGGGCCGGCGAGGCCAGGGGACGGCCGCCGCACCTGACGGGAAAGGCGTTCCTCTCCCGCTTCGGCATCGCCGAGGGGTCGGCGGCGGCCTACGCCCTCACGGACCAGGATTTCGCGGCATTGGCCAGGGAATACGGCCGCATGGGCGGGCTCGACCGCGTGGCGACGGTGGTCAAGCACGTGCGCGGCGAACGCGGCGCCGACAAGGTCCTGTTTCTCGACGGCGGCGACACCTGGCAGGGCTCGCTGGTCGCGCATCGCACCCGGGGAAAGGCCATGGTCGATTGCATGGCGCCGCTCAAGCCGGAGGCGATGACGGGGCATTGGGAATTCACCTACGGCGAAGCGCGGGTGAAGGAACTGATCGGAGATCTCGGCTTTCCGTTCCTGGCGCTCAATGTGCGCGACACCGAATGGGACGAACCGGTCTTTTCGCCCTACCGGATGTTTGAAAAAGGCGGCGTCGCCGTTGCGGTGCTCGGTCAGGCCTTCCCCTATCAGCCGATCGCCAATCCGCGCTGGCTGGTCCCGCACTGGTCGTTCGGCATCCGCGAGGACGACGTGCGCGCGACCGTGCAGAAGGCGCGTCGCGACGGCGCGCAACTGGTGGTGCTGCTGTCGCACAACGGGTTCGACGTCGATCGCAAGCTTGCCGCGCGCGTCGCCGGCATCGATGTGATCCTCACCGGTCACACGCACGACGCGCTTCCCGAAGCGGTCAGAGTGGGCGGGACGCTGCTCGTTGCGTCGGGCAGCAGCGGGAAATTTGTCTCCCGGCTCGACCTTGACGTGCGCAACGGCGGCATCAAGGAATTTCGCTATCGGCTGATCCCGGTGTTCGCCGACGTCATCACGCCCGACGCGGAGGTGGCCGATGCGATCGCCAAGGCGCGCGCGCCCTTCGCCGCGGAGCTTGCGCGCGTCGTCGGCCGCACCGAGACGCTGCTTTTCCGGCGCGGCAATTTCAACGGCACCCTGGACGACCTCATATGCCACGCCTTGCTGGAAGAACGCGATGCCGAAATCGCGCTGTCGCCGGGATTCCGCTGGGGCACCAGCGTGCTGCCGGACGCGCCGATCACGATCGAGGACATCCATAACGCCACCGCCATCACCTATCCGCAGGTCTATCGTCAGACCATGACCGGGGAGAGGCTGAAGACCGTGCTGGAAGACGTGGCCGACAATCTCTTCAATCCCGACCCGTACTACCAGCAGGGCGGCGACATGGTGCGCTGCGGCGGGCTCGGCTATGCCATCGACATATCCAAGCCCATGGGCGCGCGCATTTCCGACATGACGCTGCTGCGGACCGGCGAGCCCATTGACCCGGGGAAGGAATATGTCGTCGCCGGATGGGCGAGCGTGAACGAGGGCACGCAGGGTCCGCCGATATGGGACCTCGTCGAGCGTTACGTCGCGCGGCACGGGACGGTGCGGATTGCGGTCAATGCCGCGGTGAAAATCTCCGGGATTTAGCCTTTCCCCTATATATTCATAAAAGGGAATGTGATAATCAGGCGCCGGGGCAACGTGCCGGAGCCGCTCATGACCGTTCCTGTCGATCGCGGCGCCTCGCGCCGCAGGTTTCTCGCCGCCGGACTCGCCATGGCCGCCGGCGGCGGTGCCGCGCTCGCCGATCCGAAGAACCTGCCGCCCAATGTCCCCGAGTGGACGCGGTCACTCGGGGAGGGCGTCGGCGCGCGGCCTTACGGTCGGCCGTCGAAATACGAACAGGAGGTCGTGCGCCGCACCGTGCCCTGGCTCACCGCCACGCCGGAATCCTCCGTCAGCTTCACCCCGCTGCATCAACTCGACGGAATCATCACTCCCAACGGTCTGTGCTTCGAGCGTCATCATGCCGGCATCGCCGAGGTTGATCCTGCCGATTACCGGTTGATGATCCACGGCATGGTCGAGCGGCCGCTGATCTTTACGCTCGAGGATCTCAAGCGCCTTCCCCGCGTCAACAGGATCTACTTTCTCGAATGCGCGGCCAATTCCGGCATGGAATGGCGCGGCGCGCAGCTCAACGGCTGCCAATACACGCACGGCATGGTGCACTGCGTTCAATATACCGGCGTGCCGCTCAAGCTTCTGCTGGCGCAGGCAGGTCTCAAACCCAAGGCGGGGTGGATTCTGGCCGAAGGCGGCGACGCGGCGGCGATGACGCGCTCGCTCCCGCTTGCCAAGGCGCTCGACGACTGCCTCGTCGCCTACCGCATGAACGGGGAAATGCTGCGCCCCGAGCAGGGTTATCCGGCCCGTCTCGTGGTTCCGGGGTGGGAAGGCAATATGTGGGTCAAGTGGCTACGTCGACTGAAGGTGGGTGACGAACCCTGGTTCACCCGCGAGGAGACCTCCAAATACACCGATCTGCTCGCCGACGGCAAAGCGCGGCAGTTCACCTGGGTGATGGACGCAAAATCGGTGATCACCGCGCCGTCACCGCAGGCGCCGGTGCGGCAGAAGGGTTTCCTGGTGATTTCCGGCCTGGCCTGGTCGGGGCGCGGCAGCGTTCGTCGCGTCGACGTCTCGCTCGACGGAGGCCGCAATTGGCGGCCCGCGCGCATCGACGGACCGGTATTCGACAAGGCTTGCGTACGCTTCTATTACGAGCTCGACTGGAACGGCGAGCCCCTGTTGCTGCAGTCGCGGGCGATGGATTCGACCGGCTACGTGCAGCCGAGCAAGGACGATCTGCGCAAGATCCGCGGCGTCAACTCGATCTATCACAACAACGGCATACAGACCTGGGCCGTGCGGCCGGACGGGGAGGTCGAGAATGTCGAAGTGGGATAGGCCGTTGCCCCCGCGCCGCGCGCGCGAGGTCGGCGCGGCGCGCCGCAGTTGCCCGGCGGCTCGATCGGCTCTCGCCGCGCTCGCGCTATTGGCCGCGAGCCTCGGCGCGGCCGCGGCGGGAAATGACGACACGCCGATCCGCAACTACGGCATCGGGCGGCTCGCCAGCGCGGCGGAAATCGCCGGCTGGGATATCGACGTGCGCCCCGACGGGAGCGGCGCTCCGCCCGGACGCGGCTCGGTCAAGCAGGGCGAGACGCTTTACATGGAGCGCTGCGCGGCCTGCCATGGCGAATTCGGCGAGAGCGCGGGCCGTTGGCCGCCGCTGGCGCAGGGCAAGGGCACGCTCGCCTCGAACGATCCGGTCAAGACCGTCGGCTCTTATTTCCCCTATCTGTCAAGCGTCTTCGACTATGTCCGACGGGCGATGCCGTTCGGCGACGCGCAGTCGCTCAGCAACGACGAACTCTACGCCGTGGTGGCCTATGTTCTCTACCTCAACGACATCGTCGACGAGAATTTCGTGCTGTCGAAGGACAGCTGGGCGCGGGTCAAGATGCCCAATGCCGGCGGCTTCTTCGACGACGACCGCGAGACCAGCGAGAAGGCATTCTGGAATCCAAACCCCTGCATGACCAACTGTCGCCCCCCGGTCCACATCATCAACCGTGCCCGTGCGCTCGACGTGACTCCCGGCGACGACGGCACGCGCAAACGCGGCGTCGACTAGCCGGCTGCGATCGGATCGACGCGGCACCATCATCGCGAGGAGCCGCGACGGATCGACGCGACCCGACACCGTCATTGCGAGGAGCCGCGAAGGGGCGACGCGACCCACGGCCGTCATTGCGAGGAGCCCCGAAGGGGCGACGAAGCAATCCAGGCTTTGCCG
>JADGGK010000106.1 GCA_019689975.1 Pseudolabrys sp. | reverse complement strand
GCGGTCATTGCGGCACGGCATCTCCGCCGTCATTGCGCGGCGGCGCGAGCCGCCGAAGCAATCCAGTCACGGCCCGTGCCACAGGTGCGGCACGCGGTCATCGTGGCACTGCCGTTTCTGGATTGCTTCGCCCTCGCTGCGCTCAGGCTCGCAATGACGGGGAAGGGCGCCGTCATTGCGAGGCGACGCGAAGGGGCGGCGCGACCTGACGCCGTCATTGCGAGGAGCCGCGCAAGCGGCGACGAAGCAATCCAGGCCATGCCGTGCCGCAGACACGATGCCCGCATTCGTGGGCCTGCCGCTTCCGGATTGCCTCGCTGCGCCCGCGCCCGCGGGTCAACAGCACCGGCGTCCGAACTAGCGGCGCGGCTGCGGCTGCTGCGGCGGCGGCGCGCCGCCGAACAACAGGCGGCTCGGATTGCGATCGATGTTTCTGATCGTCAGCTCGAGCTGCGAGATCGCGCGCCGCGCATCGGCGCCGACCGCGTTGATCTGCCTGGTCCCGGCCTCGGTGAACAGATTGATGCCCTTGGTGATCTCGGCGGTGCGCTGGTCGAGATTGTCGGCGAGCGTGCGGATGGAGCGGACCGTTTCCAGAATCTCGCCGCTCTTGCCGTCCTCGCCCGCGGTCAGGTTCTGCAGGCCGGCGGTGATCTTGTCGATGCGCTCCGAGTTGCGCGCGAGCGAGGCGCTGAAGGTCTCGATATTGGCGAGCGCGGAATGGAAGGCCTGCTGGTTCTCGACCAGGAAGGCGTCGAGCTTGCGCAGCGTTTCGCGCGCCGCCTGGGTGATGTCGGCGGTGGCATTGGGCGGGGCCTTGAGCTCGGGCGGATCGTCCGGGCTGCCGGCAAGCGCCGGCTTGTCCGGGCTGCCGCCTTGAAGCGCGATCGAAGCCACCCCGGTCAGGCCCTGGAATTCGAGTCCGATCTGCACGTCGGGCCGGATCGCCACCGATTTGTCGATCGACACCGTGGCGATGACCTGCTGCGGCTTGTCGGCGTTGAGACTGAGGCCGGTCACCTCGCCGACGCGGATGCCGTTGAACAGCACCGACGCGCCGGTGCGCAGGCCGGAGACGGAGCCCTCGAACACGATCCGGTAGACCGCGCGCTCGCCCGGGCCGCCGGTGTTGTGGAACCAGTAAATGAAACCGAACACGGCCGCGATCACCGCCAGCGTGAACAGGCCGATCAGGGAATAATTCGCCTTGGTTTCCATGCGTGACTACTCCTGCACAACGGTCGGCGGCGCCGGCGCGGATGCCGCCGCGCGCGACCGCTTGCCGTGGAAATAGGCCCTGAGCCAGGGGTGATCGGACGCAAGCATGCTCGCCATGGTTCCGGTCGCGATCACCTTGCGGTCGGCGAGCACGGCGATGCGGTCGCAGACGGTATAGAGGCTGTCGAGATCGTGCGTCACCATGAACACGGTGAGGCCGAGCGTGCGCTGCAAGGTGGCGATCAGGGCGTCGAAATCGGCCGCGCCGATCGGATCGAGGCCGGAGGTGGGTTCGTCGAGGAAGACGATCTCGGGATCGAGCGCGAGCGCGCGCGCGAGCGCGACCCGCTTGGTCATTCCGCCCGACAATTCGGAGGGGAATTTGTCGAGCACGCTCGCGTCGAGGCCGACCATCTGCAGCTTGGCGACGGCGAGCTCGTCCATCAGCCGCGGCGACAGCCGGAGGTTCTCGCGCACCGGAAACTGCAGGTTCTCCCTGACGGTCAGCGACGAGAACAGCGCACCCTGCTGGAACAGCACGCCCCAGCGCCGCTCGACGGCGCGTCGCGTCGCCTGGTCGGCGGCGACGGGATCGACCCCGAACACGCGGACGGTGCCGGCGCGGCGCGGCAGAAGGCCGATGATCGTGCGCAGCAGGACCGACTTGCCGGCGCCCGAGCCGCCCACGAAGCCGAGCACCTCGCCGCGATAGACGTCGAGATCGACGGCGTCGAGCACAATGTGATCGCCGAAGCCGACGGTCAGTCCGCGGACCGCGATGACGACCTCGCCGTGTCCGTCCGTCGCCATGGTCACATCCCGATCGAGGCAAAGAAGATCGCGAACAGTCCGTCGAGCACGATCACCAGGAAGATCGACTCCACGACCGATGCCGTGGTCTGCAGGCCGAGCGATTCGGCGCTGCCTTTCACGTTGAGGCCGGCCACGCAGGCGACGACGCCGATCACCAGCGCCATGAACGGCGCCTTGATCATGCCGACTTCGAAGGTCTCGAGCGTGATCGCCTCCCTGAGGCGGCTCAGGAAGATGTCCGGCGCGATACCGCCATAGAGCCAGGCGACGAGCCCGCCGCCGTAGAGGGCGGCCATCGATCCAAGGAAGGTCAGGATCGGCACGCCGATCACGAGCGCGACGATGCGCGGCACCACCAGCACCTCGATCGGTTCGAAGCCCATGGTGCGCAGCGCGTCGATCTCTTCGCGCATTTTCATGGTACCGAGCTCGGCGGTATAGGCGCTGCCGGAGCGGCCCGCCACCATGATCGACACGATGAGCACGCCGATCTCGCGCAGCACCAGGATGCCGACCATGTCGACGACATAGATCTCGGCGCCGAATTTGCGGAAATGGAAGATGCCCTGCTGCGCGACGATGCAGCCGATCAGGAAGGTGATGAGCAGGATGATCGGCACCGCGCGCCAAGCCACATTGTCGAGCTGGTGCACCGTGGCGGTGAAGCGGAAGGCGCGCGGATGAACGGCAAGGCGCGCCAGCGCCGCCATGAACGCGCCCAGCATGGCCACGAAATTGCCGACATAGCCGCCGACCGCGGCGATACTGGCGCCGATCGCGGCGAGCGCCTCGGCGAGGCGGCCGCCGCGCGGCGCGCGCACCCGCTCGGCGCTTACCGCGTGCACGACCTCGATCAAGGCGCGGTGCTCCTCCTTGAGCCCGACGATCTCGGCGGCGGCGCCGCGGGCGGCAAGACCCCGCACCAGCCGCTCGAGCAGCCAGGCGCCGAAGGTGTCGAGCCGCTCGACCCGCCCCATGTCGATGGCCACGCGCCCGGCCGCGCGATAGCGGCGCGCAGCCTCTTCGATCTCCGCCTCGAGCTGGCGCGCATTGTGAGCCACCCAGGCGCCGGCGCCGGCCAGACGCAGTTCGGCGCCCTGAACGGCGGCCGTCAGCAGAACCTCAGCCATCGAGCCAAATCCTTGCTCTCCAGGAATTTCTTCAAGCGCCCGGTGACGCCGTGCAGAGCATGCTTGACCCGAGCCGGTGAACCTGTCGAGGCTTCGGCACCGTCCGCCCGTGCCGGATCGTCGCGACGACTAATCCTTAACCCTCAAAATGCCCTTAACCCTCGCCCTTGCCGCCGAACGCTGGCCGATCGCCGGGGCCTTTGCCATCAGCCGAGGTGCCAAGACCGAGGCCGAGGTCGTGGTCGCGGAATTGGGCGACGGCAAGGCGCGCGGGCGCGGCGAATGCGTCCCCTATGGCCGCTATGGCGAAAGCGTCGCGAGCGTGCTCGCCGCGATCGAGTCGCTGCGGCCGCGTCTTGCCGCCGGACTCGACCGGCAGGCGCTGCAAGGCGCGCTTCCGCCGGGGGCGGCGCGCAACGCGCTCGACTGCGCCCTGTGGGATCTCGAGGCCAAGCGCAGCGGCCGGCCCGTGCACGCACTCGCGGGCCTGCCCGAGCCGCGTCCGTGCCTTACCGCCTTCACCATCTCGCTCGCCGCGCCGGAGGTCATGGCCGCGGCCGCATCGGGCGCGGCGGACCGCCCGCTGCTCAAGGTCAAGCTCGGCGCGCCGGACGACCCGCGGCGGATCGCCGCCGTCCGCGCCGCGGCGCCCGCGGCCAGGCTGATCGTCGACGTCAACGAGGGCTGGGACGAAGACAATCTCGCCGCCAACCTCGCCGCCTGCGCCGAGGCCGGCGTCGCGCTGATCGAACAGCCCTTGCCGGCCGGACGCGATGCGGCGCTCGCCCTCGTCCCGCACCTTGTTCCGATCTGCGCCGACGAGAGCGCGCGCGACCGTCATTCGCTCGCCGCGCTGGTCGGCCGGTACGACGCGGTCAACATCAAGCTCGACAAGGCCGGCGGCCTCACCGAGGCGCTCGACATGATGGCGGAGGCGCGGCGCCTCGGGCTCGGGATCATGGTCGGTTGCATGGTGGCAACCTCGCTCGCCATGGCGCCGGCCCTGCTGCTCGCACAGCGCGCCGACTTCGTCGATCTCGACGGCCCGCTCCTGCTCGCGCGCGACCGGCCCGAGGGCCTGCGCTATGCGGGCAGCTGGATTCATCCGCCGGTTCCGGCGCTGTGGGGGTGAAGGGATGCGCGCCGGGCACGCCGCGCCGGTCGCAACCGGCGGCGGCGGCGGCTTTCGGTTGCGCAATTTTACACTTTCCGCCGCGCGCAATCCTCGCTTAGACTTGCCCGATACCGCTCGTTCGGGGAAACCGGATTCCGTGGGATCGATGCGACGAAGGGGGATCGCGGTCGCGGCGGTCGCAGCCGCCGCGCTGACGGCCGCGCCGGCGCAGGCGGCCGTGCGCATCGCCAACGACCGGGGAGGACAGATCGGGCAATATCTGCAGAACTTCTCGCTGCTCGCCTCCTCGGGCGAACGCGTGGTGGTCGACGGCAACTGTCTGTCGGCCTGCACGCTGCTGCTCGGAATCATTCCGCGCGAGCGCCTGTGCGCAACCCAACGCGCGAGGTTCGGGTTCCATGCCGCCTGGCTGCCCGACAGCAACGGCCGGCCGATCACCAGCGTCCAGGGCACGCGCGCGCTGTGGGAGACCTATCCGAGCGCGGTCAGGCGCTGGATCCTCCGCCACGGCGGACTGTCGCAGCGCATGATCTTTCTGCAGGGCCGCGAACTGCATGCCTTCGTGCCGAGCTGCGAGCCCGTCGAGGCGCGCAGGCATGCGCGCGCGACGCGACAGGTCCGCTCGCGCCACCGTCCGGACATCGAGAAGGTGAGTGCCGCCGACCGCCGTTAGCAGGCGGCCGGAAAAGTGAACGGGTTTCGCCTTTCGATTCCGGTCCGTTCGCTGCCGGATTCGGTTCTGTTCACGGCACGTGCGGCCCTTTCAGCATTCCGTCACGGCCGATGACGATCGCATCGAGCGGTTCCCGTCCCGGCGAGGCAACGCGCCTTGATCATCGCGAGGCGGTATTTTCCCCGTCTTGGCGCGGAGCCGCGCGAGCGGCGACGGAGCGATCCAGTCCCTGTCGCGCCGCGTTTGCGGCGCATGCGATCGGCGGCGGCCGCGCCCGATTGTCCGCGCGCCCGCCGCGCGTGCGAATCGCTCCCGTTGTCTGATAAACTGCAACAGGACGGCTTGCCGATGGCGATGGACGCTCAGGCGCAGGCGGCGGCGCCGACGCAGAGGGACGAATACGAGACGCTGCTCGCACTTCTGTCGGCGAGCGCCCAGGGGCGCGCGTTCCTTGCCGAATTCGCCCGCCGCAACCGCCAGGCCGATACCGAGCTCATTCTCGCGGCGCTGCGCCGGCTCGAGGAACGCATCCTGGCGCGCCCGCGCCTTGCGCTCGTGCCGACGCCGGCGCCTCCCGACGCCGGGGCTCCGCGGTCGCCGGCGGCGGCGCGCGGGCATGAGCAGGTGCCGGCGCGCACGACCATCCCCGCCGTCGACTGGGCGGTCGACGCCGCATCGCCGACCGCGGGCGAGACGGCGCCGGGCGACACAGGTCCGGGCGACGCAAGGCCGGGCGACACAGGTCCGGGCGACGGCGCGCGGCCCGGCGCGGATGCCGCCGCGGCGCTGGCGGCGCTGATGGCGCTCGGCGAGGAGGAGCGGCTGGCGCTGTTCTCCTGAGCGGCAGCGGGACGATTCACGCCGGACGGGGCGCCCCGTCGCCGCTCGTCACGAGCCTGGCGAACAGATCGGCATCGACATTGCCGCCCGAGAGCACGCCGACCACGACCTTGCCCGATACGTCGAGCCGGCCCGCGAGCAGCGCGGCAAGGCCGATGGCGCCGCCGGGCTCGACCACGAGCTTGAGTTCCTCGAAGGCGTAGCGCACGGCGCGACCGACCTCCGCGTCCGATGCCACCAGCCCCTGCCCGATCAATTGCCGCGTGATCGGGAAAGTGAGCTCGCCCGGCGAATTGCTGAGCAGCGCGTCGCAGATCGAGCCGCTCAGGCGGTCGTTGTGTTCGCGCCGGCCGCTGCGGAACGAGCGCGCGGTATCATCGAAGCCCTCGGGCTCCACGGTATAGAACCGCGCCGAGGGCACCCGCGCCTTGACCCCGAGCGAAATGCCGGCGGCAAGCCCGCCGCCCGAGGCGCCGATCACCACGATATCCGGCGCGAGCCCGCGCTGGGCGAGATCCTCGACGATCTCGCGGCCGATCGTGCCCTGGCCGGCGATGATGAGCGGATCGTCATAAGGCGGCACCAGCGTCGCGCCGCGCTCGCGCACGATCCTTTCGGCAATGGCGGCGCGGTCCTCGCGGTCGCGGTCATAGGTGACGACCTCGGCGCCGAGCGCCTCGGTCCGCGCACGCTTGGAGCGCGGGGCATCCGCCGGCATGACGATGGTCGCCCGGATGCCGAGGAGCCGTGCCGCCGCGGCCACGCCCTGCGCGTGGTTGCCCGAGGAATAAGCCACCACCCCGGCCGCGCGCTGCGCGGGCGGGATCCGCGAGATCTTGTTGTAGGCGCCGCGGAACTTGAATGAGCCCGTGCGCTGCAGCGTCTCGGCCTTCAGGAACACGCGCGCGGAAAGCCGTTCGTCGAGCACCGGCGCGTTGATGAGCGGCGTGCGCACGGCAACGCCGGCGAGCCGCGCGGCGGCGGCGTCGATGTCGGCGGCGGTGGGCGCGGCGCGGGTATCGACGGAGCCCATTGCAAAAGGCTAGCGCCGGCCACCGCGGCTGTCATCACCCGCCTTGCCGAGGCGCGGTCTCCTATCCCGCTTGCCCGCGCCGACCTGCGGCCTCGCGCAGGTGCCCGACGAAGATGCGTGCACTCCTTTCCCAGCTCATGGCGAGGGCGAACTCGCGGCAGTCCTCGCGCCGCAGCGCGAGCGCTTCGAGACAGGCGGCGCGCAGGTCCTCGTCCAATCGCCCGACGGGCGCGTTGCCGATCACGTCGCGCGGCGCCGGCGCCGGAAAGGCCGCGACCGGCGTGCCGCTCGCCAGCGCCTCGAGCAGCACCAGGCCGAACGTGTCGGTGCGGCTCGGAAAGACGAACACGTCGGCGCCGGCATAGAGCTCGGCCAGAGCCTCGCCCTGCCGCGTGCCGAGAAACAGCGCGTCGGGAAAGCGCCGCGCGAGGTTTTCGCGCGCCGGCCCGTCGCCGACCACCACCTTGCTTCCGGGCAGATCGAGCGCCAGAAAGGCCTCCAGATTCTTCTCCGCCGCCAGCCGGGCGACGGTCAGGAAGATCGGCCGCGGCAGCGCCAGCTGCACGCGTCGCGGTCGGAACAGCGCGGTGTCGACCCCGCGCGGCCAGAGCTTGACGTTGCGGAAGCCGCGCTGCGCGAGCTCGGCGGCGAGCGAGGGCGTCGCCGCCAGGACCGCGGCGCCGCGGGCGTGAAAGCGTTTCAGCCATGCCCAGGCCACGCTCTGCGCCGCGCGCGCGGCAAAGGGCAGCCGCAGCGCGAGATAATCGGGAAAGCGCGTGTGCAGGCTGGTCGTGAACGGCAGGCCGCGGCGCAAACAGAGCCGGCGCACGGCCTCGCCGAGCGGGCCCTCGGTGGCGATGTGGACCGCGTCCGGCCTCAGTCGGTCGAGCCGGCGCGCGAGATCGCCGCCGCGCGGCAAAGCGAGCCTGATCTCCGGATAGGCCGGCAGCGGCACGGTGGGAAACGTAACCGGCGTCAGGAAGTCGATATCGACGGCGAAAGTCCGCGCCGCGCGCGCCACCGCCGTGAGCGTACGCACCACGCCATTGACCTGCGGATGCCAGGCGTCGGTGGCGATGAGAATCTTCAATGCGGCCCCGCTTGCCCCGGTGTCGGTCTTGCTTGGTCTTGCGCTCGCGGCCTGCGCGTCCTTCACGCCGCCTGCCGCGCGTTCGCCGGCGCCAGCGCATGGCCGGCGCCGCTCCAATCGATGATCTCGAACCGGCCGTCGGCGTGCTCGCCGACCGCCGTACAGCTTTCCACCCAGTCGCCGCAATTGACGTAGCGCAGGCCGAAATCGTCGTGCAGCGCGGCGGTGTGGATGTGACCGCAGATCACGCCATCCGCGCCGTGGCGCGCGGCCTCGGTGGCAAGCGCCTTCTCGAAGGCGCCGATATGGTTCACCGCGTTCTTGACCTTGAGTTTCGCCCATTTGGACAGCGACCAATAGGGCGCGCCGACGACGCGCCGGAAGCCGTTGAAGATGCGGTTGGCGGCGAGCGCCAGCGCATAGGCCTTGTCGCCGAGAAGGGCGAGCCAGCGCGCCTGCGTGACGATGAGATCGAAGATGTCCCCGTGCACCACCAGCAGGCGGCGGCCGTCCGCGCTCTCATGGATGACGTGCTCGACCACCTCGATCCCGCCGAAATGCGTGCCGTAGTAGCCGCGCAGGAATTCGTCGTGGTTGCCGGGAATGTAAACGAGGCGCGAGCCTTCGTGCGCCTTGCGCAGGAGCTGCTGCACCACGTCGTTATGCGCTTGCGGCCAGTACCACGAGGAACGCAGCGCCCACCCGTCGACGATGTCGCCGACGAGATAGATCGTGTCGGCGTCGTGATGGCGCAGGAAATCGAGCAGCTTGTCGGCTTGGCAGCCGCGCGTGCCGAGATGCACGTCGGAGATGAAGAGCGCTCGCAAGCGTCTTGCGGCGGGCTTGCCGGCGCGGCTCCGCTCACCCAAGGTCTGATCGTCCCGGCGCGTCATCGGATCGCGATTCGCGAAGATCCAGCTGCCCCGATCATCCGCACGT